>CAZURZ010000060.1:2843-3086 GCA_964623465.1 uncultured Elusimicrobia bacterium | reverse complement strand
CCGGCCAGGACCTCGAGCACGTGATCGTCACCGGCGGCGGCCCCGGCATCATGGAGGCCGCCAACCGCGGCGCGTGGGAGTGCGGCGCCAAGTCGATCGGGCTCAACATCACGCTGCCGCACGAGCAGGACCCCAACCCCTACATCACCCCCGAGCTCTGCTTCCAGTTCCATTACTTCTCCCTGCGCAAGATGCACTTCCTGATGCGGGCGAAGGCTCTCGTCGCCTTCCCCGGCGGCTTCG
>CAZURZ010000060.1:0-2833 GCA_964623465.1 uncultured Elusimicrobia bacterium | reverse complement strand
ATGTTCACCAAGCTCTCCTCGGCGTTCGTCATGTTTCCCGGTGGCTTCGGCACGCTCGACGAGCTCTTCGAGGCGCTCACGCTCGTCCAGACGGGCAAGAAGCGCCACCTGCCGATCGTGCTCGTCGGCCGGCAGTTCTGGAAGCGACTGATCGACTTCGACCACCTCGCCGAGCAGGGGATGATCAACTGGGAGGACATCAAGCTCTTCAAGATGGTCGACACCGCCGAGGAGGGCTGGGCCCACATCCGGAACTTCTGGAAGGCGCACCGGGGCGCGGTCGGATGACCGGAGCCGCCCTGCTCGCCGTGGCGCTCGCCTCGCCCGCGGGCGCCGCGAGCGCGTTCGTCGAGCTCCTGCGCAAGGCCGAGACGCGAGACGTCCGCGACCAGGAACGCGTCGAGTTCGCCACCCGCGCCCTGCGCGCCTGGGTTCCGGCCGACGGCCGCCCGCTGCTCGCGCACGCGCACTTCGCGCGCGCGGAGGGGGAAGCGGCGCTCTTCGACGACCGCGCCGCGGAGGAGGACCTGACCAAGGCCCTCGAGATCGACGTCCGCAACGAACGCGCGCGCCTCATGCGCTCCCGCGCCCGCTCAGCCCTGGGCCGCGGCGCGGAGGCGGAGGCCGACGCGCGCGAGTACACGATGTCGCGTCCCGACGACGCGGAGGGCTGGCTCGCGCTGGGCGAGGCGCGCCTGGCCCAAGGGGAGCCCGCGGCCGGCGCCCCCGCGCGCGCGGCCTTCGCGAGAGCCGCCGAGATCCTCGGCCCCGACGATCCGCTCCCGAGCCTGGGCGACGGCCGCTCCTATCTCGCCCAGCGCCGCCACCGCGAGGCGCTGGCCGCCCTCTCCGTCGCCGCGGAGAATCCGCGCAAGCACAAGGCCGACGTGCTGGCGGAGCGCTCGCGCGCCTTCTCCGCGCTCGGCGACTGGTCCGCGTCGCGCGAGGACCTGAGCGGAGCCATCCCCGAGCTCGAGCGCCGCTTCGAGGACCGCCGCCGCGTCGGCGCGGTCAAGGCCGGCCTCGACGCCGCGCGGCGGACTCTGGCCGATTCCTACTGGCGCCGAGGCCTGGCCGGCGAGGCCCTGAAGGACCGAGAGGGCGCCCTGGCCGACCACAAGCAGGCCTGCGTCCTCGGCCTTCCCGCCGGCTGCGCGCGCGCCGCCGCGCTGGAGAAGCCCGAGCCGAAGCCCGCCGAGCCGCCCAAGCCCTCCAAGCCCAAGCGCCGCAAGAACCCGAAGGGGGAGGCGGGCGAGAGAATCTATGCGAACTAGGCTGCTCCTCATCGCGGCGCTGGTCGGCGCTCTTGCGTCGCAGGCCTCCGCCGGAGGGGCGCGCACCACGCCCGAAGCGGAGGCCAAGCTCGACGAGGGCCTCAAAGCCCTCTACGGCCTCGAGTACGGCAAGTCGCGCCGCGCCGCGCGCGAGCTCATCGAGATGGACCCCGACAACCCCTTCGGCTACCTCTTCGAGGCCGGAGCCATCTGGTGGCAGGCGTCCCAGGAATACGGCCTGTTCAAAGACACGCCGACGCTCCAGGGGCTCTTCGAGCAGGACATCGAGGCCGGCATCCGCAAGGCCGAGGCCTACATGGACTCGAAGGACAAGCAGACCAAGAAGGACGGCATGTTCGTCGCGGGCATGACGCTCGGCGTGCGCGGGCAGTGGAACCTGATGAAGCGCAACTGGTTCGCGGCGCTCGGCGACGGGAAGAAGTCCATGAAGCTCCTGCGCAAGCTCAACAAGATGGACGAGGAATACGAGGACGCCTATCTCGGCCTCGGCGTCTTCGACTACCAGGCCGCGCATCTCTCCGGCGTGGCCAAGCTCGGCGTCATCTTCGGCCTGCGCGGCGACGAGGAGCGCGGCCTGCAGCGCATCCAGCGCGCGGTCGAAAAGGCCGGCTTCGCGCGCCGCCAGGCGGCGCAGATGCTCGCCTCGATCTACATCATCGACCTCAACGAGAACGAGAAAGGCCTGGCCGTCATCCAACTCCTGCGCAAGGACTTCCCGGACAGCGTCTACTTCGTCTACCTCGACGGCCTCCTGCGCCACCGCCTCGGCGACTTCGAAGGCTCCCTCGCGTCCGCCCGTGAGCTTCATCGGCGCCTCGCCGCCGATCCCAAGGCCTTCCGCCCGAAATGGCTGACCTTGGTGTGCGGCCTCTCCGGCTCCGACTGCATGTCCAAGCCCGAGATGGAGGCCGCCGCCGCCTGGCTCGACCGCGCCTTGGAGGCCGCCGCCAAGGATCCGGCGGGGCCCAAAGGCAAGCCCGACACTTTCCGCACCTTCCTGCGCCTCCTGCGCGGGCACGCGCTCGACATCCTGGGACGCCGCGACGAGGCGGTCAAGGACTTCCAGAAGGTCGAGTTCCTGCCGCCGCTGGGCGAGTCGCGCGAGTTCGCCCGCGCCTGCCTGGCCTCCCCGTGCGACCGCGACGCCGTGTTCAAGCGGCTGCGCGAGATGACGAAGACGGAGTAAGGCCGTTTATTGATCGGACCGGCGCGAAGCGCTAGTCCTGGGGAGGACCGTCGCGGAGCTCGGTGATCTCGCGGCGCAGGGCCGCGTGCACGGCCGCCGCGCGCTGCAGGCTCGACGCGAGGCGCGAGCGCTCCACGCGCCAGCGTTCGCGCTCGGCCTGCTGCTCGCGCGCGACTTGCTCGGCCCGCGCGAGCGCGGCCTCGAGACGGCGGGTGAGGCCCTGGATGTCGCTTTGCGCGCGAGCCTCGCGCGCGCCGGCCTCGGCCGCCGCCCGGTCGAGCGCGGCGAGCTGCGCGCGCAGGTCGCGGCGCAGGGCCTCCTCGACCTCGCGGCGCGTCAATTCGCCCTGCTC
>CAZURZ010000059.1:0-13125 GCA_964623465.1 uncultured Elusimicrobia bacterium | reverse complement strand
GAAGTCGGCGGCCTTGAGCATGGGGCCCGCGGCCGGCATCATCTCGAGTTCGTCTTTCTTGTCGGCCATGTCAGTTCTTCCCCCCGTTGAGGATCGCGTCGATGCCGGCCTCGATCTCGGTCACCTTGAACGGCTGGCCCTTGATCTTGTTCATGCCCGTCGCGGGGACGAGGTACTTGGCGCGGATGATCTTGAGCAGCTGGCCCATGTTGAGCTCGGGCACGACCACGTGCTCGAAGTTCGCCATGATGTCGCCGAGGTCCGGCGGAAGCGGGTTGAGGTGGCGCAGGTGCACCGATGAGACGCTCTTTCCCTTCTTCTGCAGGCTCTGCACGCCGGCCGTGATGGCGCCGTAAGTGCCGCCCCAGCCGATGACCAGGACCTTGCCCTTCTTCTCGCCGAGGATCTCGGTGGGCGGGATGTCCTGGGCGGCCTTGTTGACCTTGGCGGCGCGCAGGCGCACCATGCGCTCGTGGTTGTCGGGGTCGTAGGAGATGTTGCCGGTGACGTCCTGCTTCTCGATGCCGCCGAGGCGGTGCTCGTAGCCGGGAGTGCCGGGCGCCGCCCACGGGCGGGCCATCGTCTCGGGATCGCGCTTGTAGAGCTTGAACTCGCCGACCGGCGGGAGCGCGGGCGCGTCGAACTTGGCGAGCTTGGACGCGTCCGGGATCAGCCACGGCTCGGAGCCGTTGGCCAGGTAGCCGTCGGTGAGCAGGAACACGGGCGACATGTACTTGATCGCCAGGCGCGAGGCCTCGTAGGCCATCTGGAAGCAGTCGCCGGGCGTCGCCGCGGCGAGCACGATCGCCGGGCACTCGCCGTTGCGGCCGTACATCGCCTGGAACAGGTCCGCCTGCTCGGTCTTGGTCGGCAGGCCGGTGGACGGGCCGCCGCGCTGCACGTTCAGGATCACGAGCGGGAGCTCGGTCATGACGGCCAGGCCGATCGCCTCGGCCTTCAGCGCCACGCCGGGGCCGGACGTGCCGGTCAGCGCGAGGTAGCCGGCGAACGAGGCGCCGATCGCCGTGCCGATGGCCGCGATCTCGTCCTCGGCCTGGAAGGTCTTCACGCCGAAGTTCTTGTGCTTCGACAGCTCATGAAGGACGTCGGAGGCGGGCGTGATCGGGTACGAGCCGTACCACAGCGCGCGGCCGCTCATCTTGGACGCCGCGACGAAGCCCAAGGCGGTGGCCTCGTTTCCGGTGATGTTGCGGTACAGGCCGGGCTTGATCGGGGCCTTGTTGACGCGGTAGTGGTGGCCGAAGATCTCCGCCGTCTCCGCGTACGCGTTGCCGGCGTGGAGCGCCTTGTGGTTGGCCTCGACGTACTTCGGGTTCTTCTTGAACTTCTGCTCGATCCACTTCAGGGTCGAGGCCATCGGGCGGTCGTAGAGCCAGTACATCATGCCCAGCGCGAAGAAGTTCTTGCAGCGCTCGGTCTCGGTGGCGGTCAGGCCCATGCCGTCGAGCGCGTTGCGCGTGAGGCGGCCGAGCTCGACCTGGATGACGCGGAAGTCGGAGAGCGAGCCGTCCTCGAGGGGATTCTTGCCCTCGGGGTAGCCGGCTTTTTTCAGGTTCGCCGCGTTGAAGGTGTCCTTGTTCACGACGATCATGCCGCCCTTCTTCACGTCGTGGACGTTGGCCTTGAGCGCGGCCGGGTTCATCGCCACGAACACGTCGGGCGCGTCGCCGGGGGTGAGCACCTGGCGCGACGAGAATTGGATCTGGAAGCCGGACACGCCGGCCGTGGTGCCCACGGGGGCGCGGATCTCGGCGGGGAAGTCGGGGAAGGTGGCCAGGTCATTGCCGGCGAAAGCGGTCGTGGTCGTGAACTGCATGCCCGTCAGCTGGATGCCGTCGCCGGAGTCGCCGGCGAAACGGATCACGGCGGATTCGATCTCTTCGACGGGGAGGGAGGCGGGTTTCGGCGAGGTGGAGGTGTCGCTCATCAGACGATTATAGCCCCGGAGTCGGCCGCCGAGTATTGACCTAGATCAACGGTTCCGGAGCCGCCGAAAAGCGACGAATCTTAGCGGGGATCCGCCGGCGCCGTGGCCATGGCGACCACCTCGAGCAGCCCCTGGGCGGCGCCGGCCTGGGAGGCCGTGGTGACGGGCCGCACGACGAGCGGGCGGGGACGGAGAGCGGCCGTGGAGACGGCGACCTCGAACAACGGGACGTCGGAGGCGGGGCGAAGCGGGGGCAGCAGGGAGGCGAACAGGCTGGTCCAGACGCGCGGGGCCCGGCCGGCCTGGGCGAGCACCGCCGGGCGGCCGGCCTCCTCCTTGGCCGGGGCGGGGGCCGCGGAGGTCGAGACGGCGGGCGCGGAACGCGCTGGAGCCGGGGCGGCCTCGGGATTCAGGTCGTTTTCCCCGTCGGGCGCGGCGCCTTTTTCCTCGGGCTTCTTGTCGCGGGAACCGTTCTCGGGAAGGGCCAGTTCGCCGGCGTCGGGGCCCTTGTCGGTCTTCGCCGACTCCCCCATCGCGACCAGGCTGCCGTACGCGTCGCGCTCCTCGGCGCGGGCCGAGAGCGGCAGGACCAGGGCGGCGGCGAGCAGGAGGCGGATCACGCCCACAGAATAGCGCGCCGGACCGGCGCAAACGGAGGGACTAAGGGGAAACGAAAGGACGGCAGAGGACCCTGTCCGGGAAGGGCCCTCGGGCCCTTCAGCGCAGCTCGAAGACCATCGTCGTCGCGCCGCAGTCGATCATGTCCCCTTCCTTAAGGACGACCGAACCGGAGACCTTGGCGCCGTTGACGACGGGGTAGCCCTCGGTGACCGCGACGAGGACGAAGCCCTCGGGCTTGCGGTGCACGGAGGCCGCGACCTCGGGCGCCGAGCCGAACAGGCCGGAGCCCTTGATCTGGATCTGGACGCGGTCGGACTTGCCGATGTAGGTGGACATGCCCTTGAGCTCGTGCTCGGCCGTGCCGTCGGCGGCGCCCTTGAGCACGCGCAGCCAGCCGGCCTTCTCGGGCCCGGCCTGCTTGGCCGCCGCGGAGGAGGCGGCGACGAGCTCGGCCTGCTTCTGCGGCGTCAACACCATCGTCGCGTCGGACGACGCCGCGGGCCCCCCGGCCTGCGCCGCGGCCTCGGCCTCGTTGAGGAACACGAGCGCGTGCTTGGCGAGCGATACGACGTCGCCGTCGTGCAGGCCCGACTTCTTGATCCGCTTCTCGTTGACGAAGGTGCCGTTCGTCGACTCCAGATCCTCGATGAAGTAGCCGCCCCCCTCCATCGTGAGCTTGCAATGGTGGCCGGAGATGGCGGGATTGTCGATGACGATGTCGTTGTCGTCCTTGCGGCCGACGGTCAAAGAAGGCTTGTCGAAGTTGATTTCCTTAATGACGGCCGCGTTGAACTTCAGCAGCAGCTTCGGCATCGAAGTCTCCTCTGCATCCCTAAGCTCAGCGCCCGAACAGGCGCGACATCAGATTCTTGACCCCGCCGCCTTCGGCGGGCACCTTCGCGGCGACGATCGAGATGTTGTCCACCCCGCCCGCGGCCCGCGACTTGGCGATCAGCACGTCCACGATCTTCTGCGGATCCTGCTCGGCCGCGATCACGGCGGCCACGTCCGCGTCGACGACCATCTTCGAGAGGCCGTCGGTCGCGAGCAGCACGAAGTCGCCCGGCATGAGCGGGTGCTCGGCGACGTCGACCTGCACGTCCTTGTCGGCGCCCAGCGCGCGCGTGAGGATGTTCTGCATGCTCGAACGCGCGGCCTCGTCGGCCGTGATCTGCCCGCGCTTGACCTGCTCGCCGACCAGAGAGTGATCCTCGGTCAGCTGGACCAGCTCGCCGCGCCGCCAGAGGTAGAGACGGCTGTCGCCGACGTGCGCGATCGTCATCGACTTGCCGTCCACGATCGCGGCGACCACGGTCGTGCCCATGCCGGCGTCCTTCGGAAACGCGCGGCCCTTCTCGTAGATCATCGAGTTCGCGGACTTGACGAAGAACTCGAGCTGGCGACCGCGCGGCGTGAGGCCGGGGGCCCCGCCCTCGGGCACGACGTTCTTGTCGCCCCCGAGCATCTTGCGCGCGTAGTCGACGATGGTCTTCGCCGCCAGGTCGCTGGCGACCTCGCCGGAATTATGGCCGCCCATGCCGTCCGCGACGACGAGCAGGCCCAGCTCCGGCTCCACGGCGAAGTTGTCCTCGTTGTTCTTGCGCACGCAGCCGGGGTCCGTCGCACCGGCGACCTCGACCCGGTCCTTGGTCATCATGAGGGCTCCTGCGGCTTCGGATTGATGCGGATGGTCGCGTCCGGATCGCGCGGCGGCGGCGGCGGCAGGCCGGCGCTGTCGCCCAGGCCGCCTTCGCGCTTGGGCGGAGGAGGCAGCTGGGCGGTGTCGCCCAGCCCGCCCTCGCGCTTGGGCGGAGGAGGAGGCGGCGCGGAGGACGTCCCGCCCTGCTGGGTGCGCTCGATCTTGAGCGTCGGGAAATCGGCCGAAGCCGCGGGCGTAAAATCCGCGGGGCTCGCCGGCATCGGGCCGAGGTCGATCTTCGGCGCGGGCGGCGGCGGTTCGGCGGGCTTGGCCGCGGCCGGCTTGGGCAGGTCGTTGATCCCCGGGATCGTGATCTCGGGACCGATGCGCACCGTCTTGTCGGACGCGGCGGGTTTCGGAGCCGGCGCGGGGATATCGGGCATCGATTTCGCCGGGGCGGGTTTGGGCGCCTCGACGGGAGGCACGGGCGAGGTGATCTCCGAGGTGATCAAGGTCTTGTCGGCTTTCGCGACGGGAGCGGGACTATCGACCGGTTTCGGCTCCGGCTTCGGCTCCGGCTTCGGCTCCGGCTTGACCTCCACCGGCTTCGGCTCGGGCTTGGCCTCGACGGGCTTCGGCGCGGGGGCGGGCGCCGGCGCGACGGCCCCGCCCTTGAGCGCGGCGCGCAGGGCGGAGGCGAACTCGGAGCCGCGCTGGAAGCGCTCGTCGGGATTCTTGGCCAGCGCGCGGTCGATGAAGGCCTTCAGGCCGGCGGGAATGCCCGGGTTGACCGCGGAGATGTCGGGGTGAGGATCGTTGGCGATCTGGAACAACAGAGTCCCTATGCCGTCGCCCCCTTTGAACGGCTTCTCGCCCGTCGTCAGCTCGAACAGCGCCACCGCGAGGGAGAACAAATCAGAGCGGCCGTCTACCTTTTTGCCGGCGACCTGCTCGGGGCTCATGTAGGACGGCGTTCCCATCACGGTGCCGGTCGCGGTCTTCGACGAGGCCGCGATGCGGGCGATGCCGAAGTCGGCGACGCGGATCGTGCCGTCTTTCAGCAGCATGATGTTCGCGGGCTTGATGTCGCGGTGGACGATGCCCTGCGCGTGCGCGTAGTCGAGCGCGTCGGCGACGGTCGCCACGTACTCGACCGCCTTCTCGACGGGGAGCAGGCCGTCCTTGCCGCCGTACTTCACCAGGTCGTGGCCGTCCAGCAGCTCCATCGCGATGTAGGCGACGTCGTTCTCCTCGCCGGCGTCGAAGATGCGCACGATGTTCGGATGATTGAGCGTGCCGGCGGATTCCGCCTCGCGGAAGAATCGCTCCTTGACCGCCTTCGCCGACTCGCCGTCGGAGCCTTCCTCGAGCATCATGGTCTTGATCGCGACCATGCGGTTGATCTTGGGGTCCTTGCCGAGATACACGACGCCCATCGCGCCGCGGCCCAGCTCTTTCTCGATCTCGTAGCGGCCGAGAGTGGGCTTGGTCGAGCCGCCGGTGATCATCACCGTGCCGTCCTTCTTGGGGCCGCCGACGCCGCCGAACACGGCGCCCTCGGAGGCCTCCTTGAGCTTCTTGCCCTTCTCGACCACGTCCTTGTACTTGGGATCCTTCGCGGCGATGTGCTCGAGCACCGCGGCGGCCTTGGAGAACTGGCGCTTGCGCTCGAAGTCGAGGGACAGATTGTAGAGCGTGTCCTTCATGTTGTCGTCGAGCGGGCAGAGCCGGAACTTCTCGAAGGCGATGTCGAGCATGCCCTGGCCCTGGAAGGAGAGGCCGAGCATCTTGTTCGTCTCGATCGCCGACGCCTCGACGAGCTCCTTGCCCTTCTCCGTCACCAGGAAGCCCTTGGAGATGATCACCAGGTAGCCCGCGAGGAGCAGAGTCATCGGGTAGGCGACCTGCAGCCACTGTCCGCTGAGGAAGAGATGCACGCCGGCCCCGAACAAGGCCACGGCGAGGACCAGGCTGAGCACGAGCCCCCACAGCGCCTTCAGGCGCGGCAGGACGAGCATCACGAACACGCCCATCAGGGCGATCAGCCCGAGCTCGGCCTTCTCGGCCCAGGCCGGGCGAGTCAGGAACTTCGAGTGCAGGATGTTCTCGATGACGTTCGGCGCGACCTCGAGAGAAGCGAAGCCCTGGGCGACCGGGGTGTTCCACTGCGTCGACAGCCCCGAGGCGGTCAGGCCGACGATGACGATCTTGTCCTTGAAGAAGGCCGGATCGACCTTGTCCGCCATCACGTTGGCGAACGGCGCGACGCGGATCGTCTCCTGCGGCCCGTTGAAGAGCACCGCCATGCGGCTCTCCGAGTCGAGCGGCACGCGCAGCTTGCCGAGCGTCAGGGCCGCGCCGGGCTCGAAGGTCACGTCCTCGGGCTTGAGGCCGAGGTAGGCCATCGTCAGGCGCGTCGCGAACGACGGGTACCAACGCTCGCCGTAGCGCACCATCGGCGCCTCGCGGCGCAGGACGCCGTCGGACTCCGTATACAAATTGACGTGGCCGAGGCCGGCGGCGGCCTCGGCGAAGGACTGGATCGGGTGGGCGATCTTGGCCGCTTCGGCGGCGGCTTCGGACGGAGCTCCGGCGACGGCCGCGCTCGCCACCGCGGCGGGCACCTCGTCGACCTTGCCCCCCACGGTCCCGTCGGGGAAGAACAGGGGCAGCACGACGAGGCCGGACGCCTGCAGGGAGGCGAGCATCTTCGAGTCGGAGTCCATCGCGACCGCGGAGGACGAGAACTCGAGCGAGAAGTCCACGCCTTTCTGCGCGATCTTCTTCGACGCGATGAGCTCCTTGTACTTCTCCTCGAGCCGCTTGACCTCGATGAGGCCCTGGTTCTGCTCGGCCTCGGAGTACAGGATGTTCAGGCCGATGACCTTGGGGCCGGCGGCGTGGATCTTCTCGACCGCCGCCGCCATGCGCGAACGGGGCCAAGGCCAGCGTCCGATCTGCGCGATCGAGTCGTCGTCGATCGTCACGAGGACGATCTCCTCCGGGGGCTTCAGATCCTGGCGGAACTTCGCGCGCAGATCGTAGACCTTGTATTCGATCGACTTCAGGAACGGTTCGCCCGCGACGTAGCTTCCCGCGGTCAATACGGTGAGGACGAGCCCCATCACGACGTCGAGAAGCCGGCCTTTATTCTTCATTAATAGCGCGGGAAATACGCGTCTTGGCTCGAACCGGGCACAGTATAGGAGGCTCCCCGAAAGCTGTCAACCCCGTCCCGGTCACCGCGCGGGGCGCCCGCCGGTCAAGCGCCAGCCCAGCGGCAGCAGGCCCGCGGAGACGGCCGACTTGAGCAGATCGCCCGGCAGGAACGGCCACAAGCCCTGGGCGAGCAAGGTCTCGGACGGGACGAAGCGCGAGAGGCCGAGCAGGCCCAACGCGAAGATCGGCAGGCTGCCGGCCAGCATCGCGGCGAACGCCTTCAGCGGCGTCCGGTCCCAGCCGCGCTCGGCGAGGAGGCCGGCCGCGTACGCGCCGGCGACGAAGCCCGCGAGGTAGCCGCCCGTCGGCCCCAGGAGGTGGACGAAGCCGGCGGCGCCCCCGGAGAAGACCGGGAGGCCCGACGCTCCCTCCAGCAGGTACAGCGCGACCGCCGCGGCGCCGCGGCGCGAGCCCAGCAGCACGCCGGCGTAGAGCACGCCGAGCGTCTGGCCCGAGAGCGGGACCGGCGTGAACGGCAGGCGGATCTCCAGCTGCGCGCACACCGCGACGAAGAGGCTGGCGACGACGACGCAGGCGGCGTCGTGGGCCAGGCCCGTCGAGGGAAGGACGCGATCGGCGAACACGGGGTAAGCGGCGGCGCGGGTGGTCATGACTTTATCTTCTCCTTGGGTATCTGGACGAGCGGCAGGCGCACGACGAACTGGGCTCCGCCGGTCTTGGACGGCTGGACCCAGATCTCGCCCTTGTGCAGCTTCACGATCTTGGCGCAGATGGACAGGCCGAGGCCGAAGCCGGACTTCGGGGCGGCGTCGAGCTGGCGGAACTTCTCGAACACGGCGGCGCGCTGCGCCTCGGGAATGCCGGGACCGGTGTCGGTGACGACGAACTCGATGCGGTCGGCGCCGGCGGCCTCGGCCTCGAGCTGCACGCGGCCGCCCTTGGGCGTGAACTTCAGCGCGTTGGCGACGAGATTGTGCAGGAGCCGCTCGACGAGACGCTCGTCGGCCTCGAACGACGCGGGCGCTCCGGAATCGAGCCGCGTCTCCAGGACGACGCCCTTCTCGTCGGCCATGGGGCGGAACAGACGCTCGGCGCGGCGCAGCAGGGCGGCGGGCTCGACGGTCCCGGGAAGCAGCTTGAGGTTGCCGCTCTCGATGCGCGCGGAGTCGAGCGCGTCCTTGACCAGCGCGGTCAGGCGCTCGCAGGACTGGTCGATCGCCTCGAGCCAGCCGGCCTGGCGGGCGTCGGGCTCGATCGACTTCTTCAACAAACGCAGGTACCCCTGAACGGCGAACAGGGGAGCTCTCAAATCGTGCGCGGCCGCCTGGAAGAACTCTTCCTTCAGCGCCTCGATCCGCTTCTCCGTGGTCTGGTCGCGCAGCATGATCAGCACGCCGAAATCGCCCGTCGCGGGATCGGTGAACATCGTCACCGTCGTGCGGAAGGAGGAGGGCGCGCCGCCCGACGGCGAGGGGATCTCCATCACGCCGCCGGACGTGTGCGCCTTGAGCACGTCCTGCACCCGCAGGCGCCACTTCGAGGGATCGCGCGGCTGCAGCAGGCCCCGCCCGCCCCCCATCACGTCGTCGCGGCCGGCGGAGAACAGCGGCAGCGCCGCCGCGTTCAGGAAGGTGACCTCGCCGCGCAGGTTGGTGATCACCAGCGCGTCGGGGATGCGCTCGACGAGCGTCTCCAGGCGGGCGCGCTCGCGCGCGAGGCCCGCGTTCGCCTCGTCGAGCGCGCGGCGCATGTCGTCCTGCGCGCGCTCGAACTGCGCGGCCAGCGCGGTCCAGCCCGGCAGGCGGCCCGCGTCGAGGGGCGTCGAGAGATCCCCGCGCGTCCAGCGCTCGAGGCCCTTCTCGAGCTCGCGCAGCGGCGCGACGAACCAGCGCCACGCGAGGTAGGCCGCCGCGAGCGACGCGGCCACCGCGACGCCCGCGATCACGTAGGCGACCGCCGTCAGCGGCTCGTTGACGTGCGTGCCGATCCACCACCCCGCCAAGCCGGTCGGGATGGCGCCCGCGGCGAACATGATCCAGGACGCCCGTCCGAAGAGATCCACGCGCGCCCATCGTAACAAAATATGGACAGATCGCGCCTCGGCTGTTATGCTTATTAGGAATGAGGATCGCGCTCCTGCTGGCCGCCTTCGCCGCGTCCGCCGCCTCCGCGCCGCCCACCGCGCGCGACTTCACCGAGCTCCCGCCCGGCCGCTACACGATCCAGCTCTCCGGCATGATCAGCACGGTGTGCGGCCGCGCGATCGCCGCCGAGTGGGCGAAGCTCCCCGAGGTCGAGTCCGCCTCGGTCAACTTCGACAGGGCCGAGGCGACGATCTCCGTGCGCCTCGACCGGACGCTGAAAGTCGGCCACCTGGCCCGGACGCTGCGCAAGGCCGAGCGGCTGGCCAACCTCGGCGCCCGCTACGACATGCGCGCCATCGCGTACAAGCTCGGCTCGAAGTAGTAGTATCTCCTCCATGGAGCCGACCGACCCCCTCAAGCTCGCCGAGTACCTGGAGCGCCTCCTCGCCGGCCTCAACCAGACGGCCGAAAGCCTGAAGTTCGAGATCCCCTACTACAAGGCCGACGACATCCAGGGCCATTACGCCAAGAAGTTCCTCGCTTCCGTCGAGGAGCAGGCGGCCGCGACGCGCAAGCGCCTCGACGACCTGCGCGGCAAGCTCCCCGCCGTCAAACGCCCCGAGGGCGAGTGAGCGCGGACGAGGCCGTCGTCTTCCGCACCTCCCAGCCCGACGAGGCCCCGCTCGTCGCCGGACGCCTTCTCGACGCCGGCATCCCCTTCGAGGTCCGCGTCGTCGTCCAGGCCGCGCGCGAGGCCGAGGCCGTCGCGCTCATCGAAGGACACATGGCCGCGATCGGCTCCGAGCCGACGCCCGGCTACTCCGCGCCCGCCTCCGACGACGACGGAGGCGTGTTCTGCCCGAACTGCGAGAAGCCCGGCCTCGATCCGCGCCGCCCGTGCGCGGGCTGCGGCTTCGCGGCGAAGACTCTGAAGACGGAGCTCGCCCGGGTCGCGGACGCCAAGACGTTCTGCCCCGGCTGCCGCTACCCGTCCACCTTCGCGTCGGGGAAGTGCGCGGACTGCGCGGAGGAACTCGAGCCCCTCGAAGCCGCCGACCGCCTGTGCCCCGCGGGCGAGCACGTCATCCTGCGCGACACCAAGGGCGGCGCCGCCTGCACGGCGTGCAAGACGGTCTGGGTCGACCTTTCCTGAAAATGCGGGCGTGAGGGGATCGAACCCCGGAAGTCCGACGCTGAACGGCGCGTCGGCCTTCCCTCTTTCATATCGGTCGGGGGTTCGATCTAAAATGTGGGCCGTGAGGGGATCGAACCCCCGACCTTCCCCGTGTAAAGGGGTCGCTCTACCGCTGAGCTAACGGCCCGTCGGGGGATTATACCGCTTCAATCCAGGCCGAGCAGGCGCTTCCACCACGGCTTGGGCGCGGGCGGCGGCGTCGCGGGGCCCTTGGCGGCGGGCTTGACCGGGATCGTGAAGTAGAACGCGGTGCCGCGCCCGACCTCGCTCTCCAGCCACATGCGCCCCTCGTGCAGCTCCACCATCGACTTGGCGATGGGCAGGCCGAGGCCCGTGCCGCCCACGTTCTGCGGGGAGGCCACCTGCTGGAACTTCTCGAACACGCGCTGGCGGTCCGCCGGCGGGATGCCGCAGCCGTTGTCGCGCACGGCGAAGGTCACGAAGCCGGGCTCGGAAGGCAGCACCGCCGCGCCCACCGCGACGGTCCCCTGCTTGGGCGTGAACTTCAGGGAGTTGGAGATGAGGTTCACGAGCACCTGCACGATCTTGCCCTCGTCGGCCAGCACGTCGGAGATGTTCGGGTCCGGCGAGAAGGTCAGGTTGATCTGCTTCTTCGTCGCCCACGGGCGCAGGCCGTCGACGGCCTGGGAGCAGATCTTGTTGGGATCGCAGACCTTCGGGTAGACGTTCATCTGCCCGGACTCGAGCTTGGAGAAGTCGAGGATGTTGGTGACGAGAGTGGAGAGGCGGGCGGTGTTGGCCAGGCACGCGGTGAAGAGCGAGGTCTGCTGCTCGTCGAGCTTGTTCTTGAAGGCGCGCATGAGCAGCTCGAGGCCGGCCTGGATCGAGGCCAGGGGCGAGCGCAGCTCGTGGGTCATGTGGGCGACGAATTCGTTCTGCATCGCCTCGACCTTCTTGTGCGCCGCGAGGTCGGTCAGGGCCAGCACCATGCCGACGACCCGCCCGCCTTCGTTCTTCACGACGGCCCAGGACGAGCGGATCAGCATCTTGGTCTTGTCGGAGCCGCGGACCTCGATGTCCTTGTTGAGCGGCTTGTCGATCGCGGCCTCGATCTCGGCGGCGAGCGCGACGACGCGCTGCGCGTCGCTGCGCTCGTTGACCGGCTTGCCGGCGACCTCGGCGAGCTTCGCGCCGTAGATCTCCTCGGCGGCCGGATTCATCATGAGGATCTTGCCCTGCTCGTCGACGACGATCGCGCCGGCGCCGACGTTGCTGAGGATGTTCTCCGTGCGCGCGCGCTCGAACTCGACGACGCCCTTCTCCTTGCGCACGATGATGGTCGCCTGCTCGACGTTCTTCTCGATGTCCTTGCGCAGCTTCTCCATGATCAGCTTGAAGAGGAGGAACTCCTCGTCGGGAGTGCGCGCGACCTTCTTGACCAGGAGCTGGATCGAGGCCTCGAGGCTCTGACCCTCGATCTGCTTCTGGATCGGCTCGCCCGCGGCCTGGCCCGGCTGCGCGGGATCGTCCGCGCCGCCCTCGCCCGCGCCCTTGCCGGCCGGCTTGCCGTCGGGGCCGACCTCGGCGTAGACGGCCTCGTTGAGCAGGATGTTCGCGACGTTGTTCTCGGCGAGGAACTGCCGCGCGTCGACCTTCTGGTCGAACGGCAGGGCGGCGAGCTGGCAGATGACGATGAGCTCCCGGGTCTCCAGTCCCGCGCGCAGGGTCACGCTGCTGAGCTTGTAGCGGTCGATCAGCGTCGAGACGGGACCGCCGACCTGGCGGGTATTGCCGATGATGCGGCCGTTGACGACCCATTTGTCCCGGTCCTTCACGTAGATCAGGGCCTTCTGCGGCGCCGCGGCGAGCGCGGAGCCGATCAAGGACTCCGCGCCCTTCATCGTCTCCATGACCGACGGATGCTCGGGGCCGTACAGGCCGAGCTGGGTGACGGTCTTGCTCAAGGCGGCGAGCGCCTCGAGGCATTGCGCGTCGAACTCCGACGGAGCCGCCGGAGCCGCGGACGCCCCCGGCTCCGGCGACGAGGCCGCGGGCGCGGGCTCCGCGGGGAGCTCGATCGAGAAGTCCCCGGGCGGGGGCGGGTTCAACGGGTCGAGAGGATCCATATTAAGTGAAGGCGGTATGGAGAATAACGGCCCTTTCGGTTTTCGTCAAGCCGGAAGATTTGCTATACTTGGCGTCTCACGGGGCCATGGTGTAGCTGGCCTAACACGCCGCCCTGTCAAGGCGGAGATCGCGGGTTCAAATCCCGTTGGCCCCGCCAGATTTCGAGACAAACGCGAAGAGGACCGTCCTCAGACCGGGGACGGTCCTCTCCCTTTAATAATGAGCTTCGACGCCTTTTCCCTGCATCCCGCCGTGGCCGCCGCCGTCAAGGCGCGCGGCTTCGCCGCCCCGACCCCGATCCAGCAGAAGACGATCCCGCACGCGCTCGCCGGCAAGGACGTGCTGGGGCTCGCGCAGACCGGCACCGGCA
>CAZURZ010000058.1:0-13869 GCA_964623465.1 uncultured Elusimicrobia bacterium | reverse complement strand
CCGCCCGGCTCCGGCGGCGACCGCCAGGATCCCCGCGGCGGCGCGGGCGGCCCCCCCGGTTCCGGCGGACAGCAGCCTCCCCGCCAGGGCCCGCCCGGCTCCGGCGGCAACCCTCCCGGCGGCACCCCTCCCGGCGGCGGCAACCCGCCGAGCACGACGCCCCCGTCGCGCCCGGCCCCCGTCTGGCGCTCCTCGTTCCCGCCGCCCGCTCCGAACTGGTGGAACACCGACTTCAACCACTACAACTGGTGGAACGCCCTGCCCCCGGGCTATGACCGCCCGTACCGGGACACCAGCAATCCGGACACGTTCTACTACTACAGCGGCTGGTACCGCTGGCGCGACGTGTTCGTCACCGGCTGGGTCCGGACCGAGGACACGGCGACGATCAAGCGCGACGCCTCCAACCAGAACCAGGTCCACACGCGCGCCCTGACCAGCGAGACGCACCGCGAGGCCAAGGAGTGCTGGTACCAGGCCGTGTACCGCTACGACTGGGTGCAGGGCGGGTTCTACGGCTCGCACTGGGAGGAAAGCTTCGACCGCTACAAGGCGAGCTGCATCCGCCTCCCCCGCGAGTACGGCGCGCCGCGCACCTACACCGTCGCGATCTCCTTCGACATGAGCCAGGCTCAGGGCCAGGACCTGCCGTGGGAGTCCGACGTGATCCGCGTGAAGTACGACGGCCAGGGCCAGCCCCGCTACGACTTCTCGGGCGCGTCCTACAACTACTCGATCCGAACCGACAACCAGCGCGCCCAGAGCGAGAGCCTCACCTTCATCGCCGGCAACAAGCTCCTGCGCGCGCCGGAGCCGAACAAGGTGCAGGCCTTCGTGCGCCTGAACGCGGGCAAGGTCGAACTCGTGATCAACGACGACCGCGCCCAGTTCTACCAGGGCGAGACCCTGCGGGTCGCGGCGAAGGTCGTGCGCCGCGTGATCTGGAAGGAGAAGGGCCGTCTGTGGGGCTGGAACGAGCGCCGCACCGACACCGTCATCCACAACGCGCCCATCGACATCCTCGTCGACGCGGCGAATCCGCAGACTATCACGGATCTCTCCGGCGCGGCCAACGGGCCCAAGCCGGCGAACTTCGTGAGCCAGAGCGTGTTCGTCGAGTCCTGGGAGTTCACCCGCGTGAACAGCCGCATCAGCACCGGCGCGGCCGTCCGCCACGGCAAGGGAAGCGAAGTCGCCTACTAAGCCTTAGAAACAAGAAGGGGCCGGGGAGAAATCCTCCCCGGCCCCTTTCTTTTCCCGTCTGCGTTTCTCCCTCGAGGGTTTTGCGCCGTTGCCGGCTCAAAACCCTCGTCGAGAGAATGAAAACCGGATGAGCGAAGCCGTCAGGCCGCGCCCCAGGACTTGAGCGCGGCGTCCGCTTCTTCCTGCGAGCGGACTTTCTTGAACTTGGCGGGCCGGCCTTTCACGCGGGCCTCGCACTGCGCCCACGTCTCATGACGCTCGAGCCTGCCGTCGAGCCAGCTCAGGTACCAGCCCGGGCGGTCGTCCTTCTTCTCCCCCGCCTTAGGCCGCGCCGGCAAGGCCTTCTTCTCGGAGGGCAGCAGGGACCCGTAGGGGTAGCCGAGCAGCGGGCCCTCGTAGAGGTCGTAAGGCTTGCGCTTGGCGGCCGCCACGGCGAGCTCGTCGCAGCGCTCGTTGGCGTCGTGCCCGGCGTGCCCCTTCACCCAGCGCCAGTCCACGCCGCCGCGTCCGCGCGCGGCCACCAGGGCCTCGAGCGCGCGCCACAGGGCCTCGTTCTTGACCGGCTCGCCCGCGGCCGTCGTCCAGCCGCGCCGCTTCCAGCCCGAGATCCACTTCGTGATGCCCTCGATGACGTAGGTGGAGTCGGTGTGCACCAGCACCGGGCCCGGCATTCCCTCGACGGCGCGCAGGCCGGCGATGACGGCCCCGAGCTCCATCTTGTTGTTGGTCGTGGGCTCGTCGCGGCCGGCGCGCTCCACGACCTTGCCGTCCGCGGTCGCGATCACGCAGGCCCAGCCTCCGGGGCCGGGATTGCCCGAGCAGGCGCCGTCGGTGAAGATGAGGATCATCCCTCAAATGGTAGAATTTCCGCACAATGAGCGTCACCCCGATCACCTGGCTGTGGGCCGGATTCGTCGCCGTCATGAGCGTCATGATGGTGCTCGACCTGGGCATCTTCAACAAGAAGGCGCACGTGATGAGCGTGCGCGAGGCCGGCGTGATGGTCGGCATCTGGTGGGCGCTGGCCGCCGCGTTCGCGCTGGCCGTCTACTTCGTCTACGGCCACGACAAGGCCTTCCAGTTCGTCTCCGCCTACATCCTGGAGCAGTCGCTCTCGGTCGACAACCTCTTCGTCTTCATCCTGGTCTTCTCGTTCTTCGGCATCGGCCCCGAGGAGCAGCCGCGCGTCCTGCACTGGGGCATCCTGGGCGCCATCGCGATGCGCTTCATCTTCATCTTCGCCGGGCTCTCCCTCCTGGAAGCCTCGCACCTGATGTTCTACGTGTTCGGCGCGATCCTGGTCTTCACCGGCGGCAAGATGCTCTTCTCCGGCGACGAGCAGATGGACCCCGCGAAGAACCCGGCGCTGAAGCTCCTGCACAAGTTCCTGCCCGTGACCCAGGGCCTGCACGGCCACAAGTTCTTCACGCGCATCGACGGCGTCCTGCACGCGACCCCGCTGTTCGCCGCGCTCATCGTCATCGAGGGCACCGACTTGATCTTCGCGGTCGACTCGATCCCGGCGGCGCTCGGCGTCAGCTCCGATTTGTTCGTCGTCTACACCTCGAACATCTTCGCGGTGATGGGCCTGCGCTCGATGTACTTCCTGCTGGCCGGATCCATGTCGGAGTTCAAGTACCTGAAGACGGGCGTGTCCGCGGTCCTCGTGTTCGTCGGCCTCAAGATGATCGCCAAGGACTGGTACCACGTCTCCACCGGCCACTCCCTGCTCGTCATCGCCGGCGTGCTCGCGCTCTCCATCGGCGCGTCGCTGGCCGCCCGCAAGCGCGCCTGACGTCCGGCGGTCACTCGACCGCGACGATCCTGATCCGGTAGCGCAGCGGCTTGCCCGCCAGCGGGTGGTTGAAATCGAGCGTCGCGGCCCCGCCCTCCACCTTCACCACCCGCCCCCGCGCCGGGCGCCCGTCCTCCACTCCGTCGACCGAGGCTCCGGTCTTGAGCTTCTCGGCCATGGAGCCGAACTTCGCCAGCGGCACGCTCTTCACCTTGGCGGCGTCATAGGCGCCGAAGCCCTGCTCGGGCGAGAGGTCGACGGTCTTCTCGTCTCCGGCGCGAAGCCCCCGGAGCGCCGATTCGACCGCGGCGGGCACGGCCTCCGTTCCCATCGTGATCACCAAAGGCTCCCCCGCCGGGCTGGCCTCGATCAAGGAGCCCGCGGAGGAGAGCTCGTAATCCAAGGCGACGCGCGATGCGGGGCCGACGGACGGGCGGGAACAGGCCGCGATCAGGAACGCGGCGGCGAGCGCCGCGGGCCTCACGCGCTGGTGACGACCATCGGCGTGAACTCGCCGGCCCGGCCGCCCGCCATGATCTGCTCGTTCTCGCGGTCGATCTTGCGGCGCAGGGCGTCCAGGATCTCCATCATGTGGACGCCCGGGCAGTCGGTGCTGGTGTAGTGCTGGTGCGGCTCCAGGAAGCCCTTCGCGGCGGGATCCTTCTTATACTTGATCGACAGGAAGGTCACCAGGCGGGTGAGGCTCTCGATCTGGGCGTCGGTCGGCCGGATTTTGTTGAAGTCGCCCATCATCGCGACGCCGACGTTGCCGCCGTTGGCGCCGCCGGCATGGGCCCCCAGGTACTCGGCGCGGCGCCCCTCGACGACGCGGCCGTCGCCCGCGATCAGGAAGTGATAGCCGATGTCGGAGAAGGCCTCCTTGCCCTCCCGGGCCCGGCCGACCATGTGATACCACTGCGTGTTCTTCACGTCGCTCTTGGCCTCGGCCTCGCTCATCGCGCGGTGGCCCTGGGTGTGGTGCACCGTCACGCGGTACGGCGTCTGGGCGACGTTCCCGCCCCGGCGCGCGGACGCGCCCCAGCCCGCCCGGCTCATGATCGGGGCCACGGACGGGAACCTCTGCTCGATCTGGAAACGGGCGAATTCGAGCAGGGTCTGCCCCGCCCCCGTCGCCGTGCCCGGGGTCGCTCCGCTGCGCGAGTAGTCGTAGTCGTCCGGAAGCGGCGGCTCGGCCCCGCCCAGATCGCTGATGCGCTCGCTTTGCGCCCGCGTGTAGACGATGCGCTTGCCCGAGCGGCCGGGAACCGTCCAGTCCCCGGCGCCGACGCCGGTCCCGCCGGCGGAACGGGAGCGGGAACCGTCGAAGAGGGCGCCCGCGCGCGCGACCCCGTCCTCCGGGGCCGCGCCCGTGAAGTCCGTGGCGGGCGCGTAGGCGACCAGCTCGCGTCCCGCGGCGGCCGCGCGGCGAGACGAGGCCGCGGCGCGGCGGGAGGCGGCGTCGGGGCGGGAGGAGGAAGAGGCCGCGTTCTTGTCCGGGTCGCAGCCCACGGCGAGGGGCAGGACCAGGACCAGGGCGAGGGCGATGGGGCGTCTCATGCCCGGAGTGTATAGGATTTTTCCGGCTTGGCTATAGGTCTTTAGGCCTATAGCACGCGGGCCGGACCGGCCTAGCAGGTGCCAGGCTTAAGTCGTTAATGCTTCGCCGTTTCCAAGCCTGATTCCCCTCGAAAAATGCGCGGTGCCAGGCTTTAGGCGTTAAGCATTAATTCCACCGGCCTTGATCCAGTGGGCCACCCGGGCCATTCCGTCCTCGATTTTGACCCTCGGTTTCCAGCCCAGCTCGCGCTTGGCCGCCGAGACGTCGAACCAATGGGCCGTGGTGAAGGTGCTGACCAGGAACTTGGTCAGAGGCGGCTCGGAGGACAGGCCCAGCGCCTTCCACACCCCCTCGCAGACCCCCGCCAGGGCGTACGCCAGCCCCTTCGGGATGCGCTTCCTCACCGGCGGCAGGCCGGCGGCGCCGAGCATGCGCTCCACGATCTCCCAAAACGGGCGAGGGTCGTCTCCCGACAGAAAATAGGCTTTGCCCGCGATCTCCGCGATGGGCGAGAGCTGGACGGCGGCCAGGACGTGGGCCTCCACGCAGTCGTCGATGTAGATGGCGTCGACGAGCTTGTTCTCCTCCCCGATGCGGAACAGCCGCCCCGCCCGATGCTTGGCCACCACGCGCGGCAGCAGGTTGCGGTCGCCCGGGCCCCAGATGAAGTGCGGGCGCAGGGACACCGTCGCCAGCTTGTCGTGGTTGGAGGCCAGCACGATGCGCTCGGATTCCGCCTTGGTCTGAGAGTACAGCGAGTCGAACGAGGCGGGGTACGGCGCGCTCTCGTCCACCCCTTCCACGTCCCCGCCGTGGAAGACCACGGACGGCGAGCCGGTGAAGACCAGCTTGGCCACCCCGTTCTCCAAGCAGGCCCGGATCACGTTCTTGGTCCCCTCCACGTTCACCGCGCGGAAGTCCTCGAGCTTCCCCCACAGGCCGATCTTCGCGGCCGCGTGGAAGACGACGTCGCGCCCCTCGCAGGCCGCGCTCACGGCCGCGTAGTCCGTGATGTCGCCCTGGAAGCAGTCGATGCCGATCGCTTCGAGCTCCGCGTAATAGCCGCGCCCGAACACGCGCACCTCGTCGCCGCGCTCGCGCAGCTTGCGGGCCAAGGCCGCCCCCATGAAGCCGCCGCCGCCGGTGACGAGCGCCCTCACGCGCCGAGCTCCTTCGCCGCCCAGACCGCCAGCGCCTCGCGGTTGATCTTCGCGTTGTGGCGCGTGTCCACGGGGAAGCCGGGGTGGAAGAGCAGGTCCTTGACCTCGGCGACGGCGTTCGGCAGGGAAAGAATCTCGCGCTTGAGCTCCTCGCTCGGCAGGGTCCCCGGCTCGAGCTCCACGCACAGCACGGGAACGAGGCCCGCGCCCACGAGCGCGGTGCGCTTCACGGTCGGGTGGACGTTGTAGACCTGCTCGACGCAGATCGTGTACAGCGTCCCCTTCTCCGTCTTCACGCGGTGCGCCTTGCGCCCGCAGAACCAGATCCGGCCGAGGGCGTCGAAATAGCCGAGGTCGCCCATACGGTGCCAGTAGGACTTCTCGTCGCCGATCTTGGCCTTGGCCATATCGTCCACTCGACGGAAGTATTCCCCGGTGACCACGGGCCCCTTAACGATGATCTCCCCCACCTGCCCCGCGGGGAGCCGAAGAGATTCGCTCCAAGTCTTGATGGGGCCGTCTTCGATCCCGATGATCTCGACGCTGATTCCCGGCACGGGTCGCCCCACGCATATTCCCTTGCCTTTCGCCGTTTCCCGCGAGGTCTCCCTCAATATCTCGTTCGAGTCGGTCAGCGCCACGGGCAACGCTTCCGTCGCTCCGTAGGGCGTGTAGATCGGCGTCTCCGGCTGAAGCAGCTTCCCGAACGTCTCCAGCACCTTGGCCGGCACCGGCGCCCCGGCGCTCATCACGCGGCGCAGGTTCGGCAAAGCGATCCCGTGCTTGGCGCCGAAGCGCCCCACCCGGTCGAGCAACGCCGGCGAGCCGAACAGCTGGACCGCCCGGTGCCTCTGCGCGGGCGCCACGATCGCCATCGGGTCGACCAGTCCCGGCCGCGTGAAGTCCATGTCCGGCAAAATCACGGTCTGCCCCAGCGCCAGGTCGAACACGGCGAACAGCGGGAAGGTGGCCAGCGAGACGTCGCCTTCCTGTATCTTGAACAGGTCGCGCAGCTGGTCGACCTGGGCGGCGAACATCGAGTGCTCGTACACCGCGCCCTTGGGAGCGCCGGTGGAGCCGGACGTGAAGAGAATCGCCGCCCGCGTGTCGGGGGTCAGCGCCGGCAGGTCGAGCGTGCGCCCCGGGGCCAAGGCGCGCACGTCGTCCAAGGTCGTGCAGCCGAGCGACGGCCCGCCCGCCACGATCTTGAGCCGCGCCTTCGGCGCCCAGCCGCCCACGGCCTTGGCGATGTGCGCCTTGGCCGAGCCCACGAAGGCCTCGGGATCGGCCTCCTCAAGGCAGCGCCCGAGACTGGAGAACCCGATGCCCGGATCGATCAGCACCGGTGTCAGCCCGGAGCGGAACAGGGCGAAAGCGACCGCGAAGAAGTCCGGCGACGGCGGGATCAGAACCGCGACGCGCGCGTTCTTCTGCAGGCCCAGGCGCAGGAAGCCCTGCGCGAGCGCCTCCACATCCTTGCCGAGCGCCGCGTACGTCGTGACCTTGTCGCCCTGGATCAGCGCGGGCTTCTCGCCCAGGCGCTTCGCGGCGTCGAGCAGCCGCGAGCCGATGTCGCTCGCCGCGGCCGCCGTCACGCCGGCACCTTGCCGGCCACGAAGTCGCGGATCAGCGGCACGACCGCGCCCTTCGCGTCTTCCAGCAGGAAGTGGCCGCAGTCCTCGAAGCGCCGCACCTTGGCCTTCGGGAAGCGTTTGATCCAGCCGTTCAGGAAGGCCTCGTCGAACACCCAGTCCTTGAGCCCCCACGGCAGGAACATGGGAACGTCCTTGAGCTTATGGAGCCGGCTCTCGGTATCCACCACGACGTCCCAGGCGGGGTCGGAGGGCGCGAGCGGGATGTCCTGCACGAAGCGGTGCACGGCGCGGCTCTCGCTC
Organism: uncultured Elusimicrobia bacterium; assembly: GCA_964623465.1. Classification (GTDB taxonomy): domain Bacteria; phylum Elusimicrobiota; class Elusimicrobia; order UBA1565; family UBA9628; genus GWA2-66-18. The sequence goes on along the minus strand of CAZURZ010000058.1, from coordinate 6,258 downwards.
CAGCCGTCGTAGGGATCGTGGTAGCCCGCCATGGTCGCCTCATCCAGCGTCACCTTGTTGGTGCAGGAGCGCAGGACGGTGCGCCGGACGAAGGAACTCAGGCGCAGCGGGATGCCGGTCAGCGCGCCGCGCATGACGGTCAGCCCCGGCGGGAAAGGCTTCTCCGCGGGCAGGCGGAAGCAGCCCGTGTTGAGCGCCACGATGGCCTTGATGCGCTCCGGGTGCCGCACCGCCCACGACGTTCCGATCATGCCGCCCCAGTCGTGCACGATGAGGGTCACGGGACCGGTCGGCGCGGCGTGGGCCATCAGCTTGTCGAGGTCGTCGACGCGCGACTTGAGCGTGTAGGCGTAGTCCTTGTCGGCGGGGCGATCCGAGAGGCCCATGCCCATGTGGTCGGGCACGATGCAGCGGAAGTCCGGCGAGAGGGCTTTGACGACGTCCCGGAAGTAAAAAGACCAGGTCGGGTTGCCGTGCACCATGAGCACGGTCTCGCCCTTGCCCTCGTCGAGGTAGTGCATCGAGCAGCCGCCGACGTCGAGGCGGCGGCCTTTGAAGGGGTACAGCGGTTTCCAGTCGCTCATAACTCTATTTGAGCAGCTTACGCAGACTCGCCAGTTCGGGGGCGTTCAGGGAATAGAGGTCGAAGGAAAACAGCCATTCATGCTTGCTGTTGCGGTAGATATCGCAGCCGCCGAACGCCTGATCCGACGATTTCTCCGGAGAATAGGCCCTCGTGTCACGGAAAAATATCTCCAACGCGCCGCGCGAACGCTCGATATAAGGTCTCTTTGGGAGAAAGGACACCGCCTTATCCGCGTCTTCGCTGCTGGGGCTGTAACGGACGCCAATGATCCGGCCACCGGGATCTCGCAGCCAATCGTAGAAGGCATCGATTCCGGATGAAGTCAGCTTCATATAGCCCGAAGGCTCGGTCCTGCCGTCGGTCGCCAACTGGAGCATCGGCAAGATGGCGTCCAAACGGACGAAAAGCGCCTCTTTGCGATTATTTTCCATTTCTCATTGCCGTGATGGCCCGGCGAACCAGCTCAAGGCGCATTTTCTGCACTCCGTTCTTGTCCATACCTCTTTCGATCTGGGACTCCGCGACCCTCTGATATTTGGCTAGGGTCTGCTCGCTCAGCTTGTCGGGGATCAGGAAATTCTTAAGGCGCTCCAACGCGCCTTTCATATCGGCTCCGAAGAACTTGCGCAGAAGCCCCACCTCATCCGGCGTGAACGAAGGCTTGGCGGAGGCGCCTTCGCCGGCTCCGCCCGGAGCGCTGAAATACGCTCCCGAGCGCCCATCCCCGCCCCGCGACTTGCCTTGCGGACGGACGCAACGATACTTCAGCGGCCGCTTCGGTTTCGGCATCCACTGCGGCGAGGAGCCGAAATCCAACGTCGGAGGAGCCGCTTGAAGAATATCGCACCCCAAGGTCAGGTAGCCGAGCTCCTTTCTCTTCGCCTCGAGGCACGCGGAATTCTTTCCGGCGCAATGGTGCAGCGCCTTGAATTCGATTTCGCGACAGGACTCCTCGTTGAGGGAATCGACCATATCGCCCTTGGCCGGCTCCCCGGGAGCCACGTTTTCGGGGTCGTACGCCTGCATGGCCGCACCGGACGGGCAACGTCCGCTCAGCAGTTTGAAATCACCGTCATCGTTCAATCCGCCGGCGCTCGCGCCGATTTTTCCGCTCCAAAGCACTCCCGGAGTCGGCACCCCGGCCGAAACTGACGCATTGACCGCCTGGCTATCCGTGTCAGACGAGTCCCCTATCTCCGGCTCGGCCTCCTCGCTCAGTGAGCTGAACGCCCGCCGGGCATGACCCTTGGCCGCGTCGGCGCCCTTCGCGCCGGGCGCGGGCTCGGCATGCAGCGGCGCGACGACGTCTTCACCGCTCATCCGGCGCTCTTCATCCTCCAAATCAGAGAAGCTCTCGGTCTTTCCATCATGCTTGATCACGAAACGGGCGAACGCCGTTCCGCTGGCGTTCGAGCGTGCGGAGGGACCTTCCAGGAAAACGGCATTCGTGGGCAAACCGCGGGAAAAATCGACGAGATGTCCCGCCTTGCTTCCCTCTTCGCCGGTGAACGTCAGTTCCGCGATCAAAAGAACAGTTTCATTCTGCAGCGCCTCGGCACGATCGATGGTCAGCTTGATCCCGGAGACTTTCAACGGCTCCTTCGGATTGGGTTTTTCAGCCTCCTTCGGCTTCTCGGGTGCCCGCGCCTTGACCGTCGACGAGCCGCTGGAGCCGCCGGACTTGGGCTTCGACTTGAACAGTGAGCCGATCTTGCGGAACAAGGCCGGGATGCCGCGGAAGATCAGCGCCTCGATGAGCGGCGCCAGCGCCTCGCCCAGCGCGCGGCCGATCTCGGCGCCGCCGGAGTCGGAGCTCGAGTAGGAAGAAGACCGGGACGAGTAGCCCGAGTAGGAGCGCGGCCGGCCGCCGGACATGGACGGGCGCCAGTTGCCGACGCCACCCCCTCCTTCCCAGTTCACTCCGCCGAGCGTGCTCGGCAGGCCGGCCTCGATCGCCATGCCGTCGGCGCCGTGCAGGTCGCCGACGATCGGGCGCGCGGTCGTGAGCACCGACGAGGTCCCGCCCGGCGCGGGAACCGCGTACTCGACCGGCGCGGGGGCCGTCCTGGCCAAGGCGGCGCGCAGGGTGGCGAGATGGAGCGCGACAGGCGCCCCGTCTCCGAGAACCACGAGGCCGACGACCTCGCCGGAGGCGTTCAGGAGCGGGCTGCCCAGCATGTCGGTGCCGATGATCGCGTCGGACGCGAAGCTAAAGTCGCGCGCGTCCGTAACCAGGCCCTGGCTCAAGGTCCACAGGCCGGTCTGCCTCATGTGCCCCAGCGCCCGAACCAGGTCACCTTGTGCCGCCTTGTCCGAGGCCAGACGCAGCGCTGGGATCGGCGCGTCCGGAATCGTGCCGACCATCACCAAGCCGGAGGCGGGCTCGATGGCGACCGGATAGGTCGGTCCGGGGCCGCCGTCCTTGCCGCGCGCGATCGCGATCAGGCGGCCCTGGCCGCCGGCGCGCAGGCGCTCGTCGGTGAGCAGGCGCGGGCCCATCGCGGTCTCGACCATCACGCCCGCGCCGACCGCGCGCGGGGCGTAGCCGTCGGCGATCCAGGCCAGCAGTACGACCGAGTCGGCGGCGGAGCCGGAAGCCGCGGAAGCCGTGATCGGCGCCGCGGAGACCGCGTGCGCGGCCGCCAGCGCCTCATGGACCTCGGCGCGCAGGCAGTACAGCCTGGCGCGCTCGCTTCCCGCGGCCTTCTCCGAGCGCAAGGCCGCCGTGATCTTGGCGGCCTTGGCGCGCAGGAGTTCGTAGTCGCGGGGCGAAAGATCGGACTTCGCGGACGCGCGGTCGAGGGCGTCGGCCGCGGACTTGCCCACCGCCGCCGGTCCGAGCAGGCGCGCCAGCCAGGGCGAGAGCTCGCCGTTCTCGCCGGCGAAGAGGCGGTCGCCTGCGGCGAGCAAGGACGCACGGCGCTCGCGCGGACCGCAGGGAGGCTCGGGGAAGCGCGAGGCCCACGTGTAGTCCGTCACCGCCAGCGTGCGGTAGATCGTGCGCAGGGACGCGTCCCGGTCCTTGAAGAAGGGGCGTAGCTCCGGGACAACGTGATCGGGCAGATGAGCCAGCGCGGCCTCGGAATGCTCCGCGGCGCGGAACAACTCGAAGCCCTCGGCCATGAGGGCCAGGTCGGCCGAGACCTGGGCCAGACGCTCGCCGGCGGGTGCCTCAGCCTCGACTGCCTGGGCGGCGGCCGCGTCGACCGGGCCGGCGTACTCGTGGAGCAGGTGGGCGAGCGCGTCGAACGCGGGCTCCGCGGCCTGGACCGGCGTCCAGAGCGCGAGGAAGACCGCGAGCGCGGCCTTCACCATTCCAGGCCCAGCATCATGCAGTTGAGGCCCGAGCCGATGCCGATGAAGCCGACGCGGTCGCCCTTCTCGAGAAAGCCGCGCTCGTCCGCCAGCGCCGCCGTCAGCGGCAGGCTGACCGTGCCGATGTTGCCCAGGTACTCGTAGGTCGGGAAGTCCTTGTCGTGGCCGACGCCGCAGGCCTGCAGGAGCGCCGTCGTCTGGGGCCCGCCGACCTGGTGGGTGATCGTCTTGTTCATGTCGGCGCTGGTCCAGCCCAGCTTCTTCGAGAAGGCCTGCCAGGTGATTTTCGCCAGCTCCATCCCGTTCTTGAGCACGGCCGGGGCGTCGGTGCGCATGAAGTCGCGGTCCCACTGGCACAGGTCCCAGTGCTGGGGCGCGGCCTGCGTGGCGCCGCCGAGGAGCTTGGGGCCGACCTTGCCGAAGGAGCCGTCGGTGAGCACCACGCCCACGGCGCCGGAGCCGCCGGTGAGCGTGGCGATCGAGAGTTTGAAGTGCTCCATCGTGGGCTTGGCCAGCATGGACTGGATCATGCTCTCGTTGATCTCGCGGGCCGACTCGCAGGAGACGACGAGTCCGGCTTTAATCTGGCCGAGCTCGATGCGGTTGGCGATGTCGATCATGCCGGACATGACGCCGAGGCAGGCGTTGGAGATGTCCTGGACGACGCAGTCGCTGCCGACGCCGATCTTGGAGGCCACGGCGCAGGCGGTGGCGGGCTCGGAGGACTCCTTGCAGACGCCGGCGTAGAGGACCACGCCGAGATCTTGGGGCTTCACGCCGGCCTTCTCGAGGGCCTTCTTGCCGGCGCGGGCGGCGCCGTCGGAGAGTTTGAAGCCGGGGTCCCACCAGCGGCGCTCGCGGATGCCGGTCAGGGCCTCGAGCTGGCCGAGGGGCAGGCGCAGGGCCTGGTAGACGGGCTCGACGCGCTTCTCGAGCTCCTCGGAGGTAACGACGTTCGGAGCCAACTCGTAGGCGAGGCCCGTCAGGTTGACCTTGGTATATTTCATGCCTAATTTATAACTCGAAATGATGGCGCAGGCTTCAACGACAAATTTGAATATGTCGACGTTCGACCGATCAAATCACGCGTAGAAACAAATTTCCCGAAGGTGGAATGAATAAGCTCGACCGCAATTTTCTTTCGGTTAAATACGGTCTTATACTTCTGCAAAACATTCTCATCTGTATTAACAATGAGCACTCGTCTCAGGGAGCGGGCATCTCCCAACCCGAGTGTCAGCATATATTTGAAAAACGTGTCCGTCTCTGGGAGGGAATAACCGATAACAACGATTTGCTCAGCATCCCGCATGCTTGCAATCGCCGAGGACCAGACTCTCGAGATATTGCCACGCAACGGGCTCTTCGACCAGGTGGGCGGAACAAAGGCGGCGTCGACAGTGCCACCGGAACTGCACACCTTACACATAAAATTATTGGCTTGGAGTTGTACGTTATTTAAGTGGAAGTTCTCCTCATCTATGGGGAAGAACCATTTTTGAACCTCTGCAGTAGGGATGACATTTATACGGTCATCGGATGGAGTTTGACACTCCGGATGGAACATCCAATTCATCGACCCGTGCAACTTGAAGAGATTCCAGGAATCCACCCCCGGTTCACCCATGCCATAGTTAATCTTCATACGGCTAGCGGCCATGCTCAAATCGAGCAGAAGGTCGTAATTAAAAGTAATAAGCGAGTCGCGCTGGAACCGTTCTGAAGCAACCAACTTTCTCCTCTGCTCCTCCGACTGAATCAAATGATTAAGCAACGTTCTATAGTTGGGATCGAAATATCCCGCGTTTCTATCGAGACGAAAATTTATAGTTACAGCCAGCGTTTCAAATAAAACACGCGAAACTGCTTTCCTTAAATCTGCATACCCATCAACGGATGCCTCATAACCGAGTTCGATAATCGAGAAAACGTCTTCCAGATTGTCGCTATCGAGTACTTCGAGACCGAGATTGGCTTCGCCCAACCACTTAAATAGACGCTCGAATGAATCATTGTGACGAATTCCCAAGTGTGCATGCGTGTAAAACGGCTTAGGAGCCCAATGAAGTTCCTGAGAACGCAATAGAAAATCACGTAGCAAAGGTGCTCCTGAATGAACAGAGGCTCCGGCCCCCAACACATAAATTGTTTTCCCACGAACGTGATTGCTCATATAATCCGCAGTGTAAAATCGCGCATCTCATAAACCGTGAGACCGTCGCGGAGGAGGTAGCCGTCGGCAGTGAGCGTCTTGGTCGCCTCGTCGACGCTCGTGATCCAGCACTGGACCTCGACGTCCTTATTCACCGGCGTGTACTGGCCGCGGTACAGCCACTTGTGCGTCTTGCCGAGCACCA
>CAZURZ010000057.1:12399-14361 GCA_964623465.1 uncultured Elusimicrobia bacterium | reverse complement strand
TGCCGCGCATCATGACCTCGTGGTTGCCGCGGCGCGCGCCGTAGGAATTGAAGTCGGCGGGCTTCACGCCCTGCGCCTCGAGGTACTTCGCCGCGGGGGAATCCTTGGCGATGTTGCCGGCGGGGGAGATGTGGTCGGTGGTCACCGAGTCGCCGAACACGGCGAGCGCGCGGGCGCCCTTGATGTCGGAGAGCGTCCGCGGCTTCAAGTTCAGGTCCTCGAAGTACGGGGGCAGGCGGCAGTAGGTGGACTTGGGGTCCCAGGCGTAGAGCTCGGAGGGGGAGACCTTGATGGCCTGCCACGCGGCGTCGCCGGCGAACACGTCCTTGTAGCGGGAAACGAACGTTTCCCGCGTGACGTGCTTCTCAACGGCTTCGCTGACTTCCTTGTTCGTCGGCCAGATGTCCTTCAGATAGACGGGCTTGCCGTCTTTGCCCGTGCCGATCGGCTCGCTCGTCAAGTCGAGATCGACCGTGCCGGCGAACGCGTAGGCGACGACGAGCGGCGGGGAGGCGAGATAGTTCGCCTTCACGAGCGGGTTCACGCGGCCCTCGAAGTTGCGGTTGCCGGAGAGGACGGCGGAGACGACGAGGTTGGTCTCGACGACGGCCTTGGTCACGTCCTCGGGGAGGGGGCCGGAGTTCCCGATGCACGTGGTGCAGCCGTAGCCCACGAGGTGGAACTTGGCCTTCTCGAGCGGCTCGACGAGGCCCGCGCTCTGAAGATAATCCATGACCACCTTGCTGCCCGGAGCGAGCGAGGTCTTCACCCACGGCTTGACCGCGAGGCCCTTGGCGATCGCCTTCTGGGCGACGAGGCCGGCGGCGACGAGCACGGAGGGGTTCGAGGTGTTCGTGCAGGACGTGATCGCGGCGATGGTGACGGCGCCGTGCGTGATGTCTCCTCCGTTGACCTTCGCCTTGGTGCCCGCGGGAGCGGGGACGTTGCCCTTCTTGTCCTTCTCTTTGAGGAAGGCGGGGAGCGCGTCGTTCCACTGAGCCTTCACCTTGCCCAGCACGAGGCGGTCCTGCGGGCGCTTGGGACCCGCCAGCGAGGGCTGGACCGTGGAGAGATCGAGCGAGAGCGACTCCGCGAAGGACGGCTCGGCCTTTTCGTCGCGCCACAGGCCCTGCGCCTTGCAGTACGCCTCGACGAGGGCGATCTCGTTCTCCGGGCGGCCGGAGAGCTTGAGGTAATCCGTCGTGCGCGCGTCGACGGGGAAGAAGCCGATGGTGGCGCCGTACTCGGGCGCCATGTTGGCGATCGTCGCGCGGTCGGCGAGCGAGAGCTCGGCGACGCCGGGGCCGTAGAACTCGACGAACTTGCCGACGACGCCCTTCTTGCGGAGCATCTCGGTGCAGGTGAGCACGCAGTCGGTGGCCGTCGCGCCCTCGGGGAGCTTGCCGGTCATGCGGAAGCCGACGACCTCGGGGATCAGCAGGGGCATGGCCTGGCCGAGCATCGCGGCCTCGGCCTCGATGCCGCCGACGCCCCAGCCCACGACGCCGAGGCCGTTGATCATGGTGGTGTGGCTGTCGGTGCCGATGACGGTGTCGGGGTAAGCCACCCCATCCTTGCTCCAGACGACCTTCGCCAGGTACTCGAGGTTGACCTGGTGGACGATGCCGGTCTCGGGCGGGACGGCGCGGAAGTTCGCGAACGCCTTCTGGCCCCACTTCAGGAACGCGTAGCGCTCGGCGTTGCGGGAGAACTCGATGTCGGAGTTCTTCTGGAACGCGTCGGCCGTGCCGAAGTTGTCGACCTGGACGGAGTGGTCGACGACGAGGTCGACGGGCTGGAAGGGGTTGATCTTGTTGGGGTCGCCGCCGAGCTTCTTGATGGCGTCGCGCATCGCGGCCAGGTCGACCACGGCGGGCACGCCGGTGTAATCCTGCAGGACGACGCGCGCGGGCATGAAGAACACCTCGCGCTCGGCGGGCTTGACGCCGATGGTCTTGGCCA
>CAZURZ010000057.1:0-12389 GCA_964623465.1 uncultured Elusimicrobia bacterium | reverse complement strand
GACGGCGCCGTCCTCGTGGCGCAGCAGGTTCTCGAGGAAGACCTTCATCGACAGCGGCATCTTCGAGAGGTCGAAGGGAAGCGCGGCCAGGCTGAAGTAATCGTACTTCGCGCCGCCGGCGGAGAGGGACTTGCGCGTCTTGAAGCTGTCGAGCGAGGGGACGTTCATGGTGAGAGGAGCCTCCGGAAATCGATGAAAGTATTTTATCATTTCACCATGAACCGATTCCTGCCCCTCCTCGCCGTCCTGACCCTCTCCGCCTGCGCGGGCGCCCAGCTCGAGAAGCAGAAGAAGGAGATCGAGGACCTGCAGACCAAGGCCGGCTCCTTATATAGCCAGCTGCGCGAGCACGCCGACGCCCTCGAGGCCGCCAAGACGAAGAACGCGGAGCTCGAGGCCAAGCTGGCCGAGGCCGAGGGGAAGCTCGCCGCCTCCGAGAATCGCCTGGCGGCCATGGCCAGCTCGAACAAGTCGCTGTCCGACGCCATCGGCGCGAGCAAGGACGAGCTCGGCGGCCGCCTCAACGCCATGGTCGCCGAGAAGGACGAGCTGGCGAAAAAGCTCTCGGACGTCTTGAAGGAGAAGCTCGCGCTCGAGCGCCTCAAGGCGATCCTCCAATCCGCCCGCGAGAAGACCGCCCGGGACCTCGCCAAGCTGCGCGAAGAGCGCGAAGGACTGCTGGCCAAGCTCGGCAAGGCCGAGAGCGCCGTCGCCCGGAGCGGCGACGCCGCGAAGGCGGCGGCCGAGGCGAAAGCCGCCGCCGTCCTCACGGCGCGCGAGGAGATGGGCGCGGCCGCCGACGCGCTGCTCAAGGAGCTGCAGAGCGGCGCGGCCCGCCTCGAGCAGGCCGGCGAGAGCTTCACCCTGACGCTCTCCGACTCGGCGCTGTTCGACGAGGGCGACGCCAAGCTCACCGAGAAGGGCCAGGAGCTCCTTTCGCGCGCGGGCGCGGCGCTCAAGACGCTCCCGGGCAAGCTCTACCGCGTCGAGGCGCACTCCGACAACGCGCCGTTCAAGAAGGGCCTGCTCGGCGGCTACGCCGGGCACTGGGAGCTGACCGCGGCGCGCGCCACCTCCGTCGCGCGCTGGCTGCACGAGCACGCCGGCCTCGATCCGGCTCGCCTGTCGGCCGCGGGTTACGGAGAGTTCCGCCCCGCGAAGCCCAACGACGGTCCGCAGAACCGCGCCGCGAACCGGCGGATCGTGATCGAGATCGCGCCCGCGAAGTAGAAATTCCGGAAACCCCCTTGACGGGATTAGAGGTGGCCTCTATACTGAGAACATGCCGAAGACCAAGGCCGCCGCGAAATCGAAGAAGCCCAAGAAGGCCGCCGCCGGCGACCATCATCACGACGCTCCCGAGCACCGCACCGCCGAGCGCGTGATGGAGACGGTGCTCAAGGAGCAGCACGCGGAGGCCTCCACCGAGCGCCTCGATCAGTGGGTCACGATCGAGTGCCCGCACTGCGGCGAAGGCACCGAATTGCACGTCATCGCGGACATGGACGGGCAGACCGTCGATCAAGACTGCGCCGTGTGCGCCCGCTCCTACGTCGCCCACGTCGAGATCGACGAGGGCGAGGTCCATGTCGGCACCGAAGCCGCCTGAGGGCGAGGCCTGCCGCCTCCCCGAGCCGAATTCCTCCGCGGCCGTCGACGCCATCCTCCGCCTGAAGACCTTCGCCGTGGTCGGGCTGTCTCCCAAGCCCGAGCGGCCCTCGCACTACGTCTCCGAGTACGTGATCGAGGCGGGCTACACGGTGATTCCGGTGAACCCGGGCCAGCGCGAGATCCTGGGGCTGACGTGCTACCCGAGCGTGAGCGACATCCCCGGCCCCGTCGACTGCGTCGTCGTGTTCCGCCGCCCCGAGGAGGCGCTCACGCCGATCCTGCAGGCGATCGCCAAGAAGGCCAAGGCGGTCTGGCTTCAGGACGGGGTTTGGCACGACGAGGGCGAGCGCATGGCGCGCGAAGCGGGCCTGCTCGTCGTGTCCAACGACTGCCTGATGCGCCGGCTGTCGCGAAGCCGGTAGCGCCCTATTTCTTTTTCTTCTCGGGCGCGGCGGGCGCGTCGGCCTTCACGATCTCGACGAGCTCGACGTCGAAGAGCAGGGTCGCGCCGGGCTTGATGCCCGCGCGTCCCGCGTCCCCGTAGGCCACGTCGGACGGGCAGACCAGCTTGGCCTTGCCGCCGACCTTCATCATCGAGATGCCGTTGGTCCAGCAGGCGATCACGCCGTTGAGCGCGAACTGCGTCGGCTCGCCGCGCGCGTAGGACGAGTCGAACTCGACGCCGTCGACGGTCGTGCCGCGGTAGTGGGCCTTGATCGTCTCGGTCTTGCCGGGGATGGGGCCGGTTCCGGGCGCGGTCTCGAGGTACCAGCCGCCGCCCGGGATCTCCTTGGGCTTGTTCTCCTTGACCCACTTGTCGGAGTAGGCCTTGCCCTTGGTCTTTTCGGCCTCGGCGGCGGAGCCCATGCGCTTGGCGAGCATCTCGTTGATCGAGGGCTGGTAGAAGCGGACGTCGACGCCGGGCGCCTTGGCCCCGGCCGCGTCGGACAGGCCCTGCTGGGCGGCCTTGATCTCGGAGGCGGTGAAGCTGAAGGGGGCGATGTTGCGCCCCATCAGGAAGCCGACGGTGTAGGCGCGGCGCTCGTCGTCGTTCTTGAAGGAGTCTTTCGTCTTCGCGGCCTCGGCTTTCGCGGCCGGCTTGGGCGCGTCGGCGGCGAACGCGGGCGCGGCGAGCAGCAGGACGAGCAGGGAAAGCTTCATGAGGTGGTCTCCTGTGAAATCGGGGCTATGATAGCACAGGGCGCCGTCGGGCGTCAGGCCGGCGCGGCGTCTCGCGGCGGCTAGCGGGGGCGGCGGCCGCCGCGCGCGCCGGCGGCGGCCCGGAAGCCCGGTCCGCCGCGCTGGGGCGTTCCCGCCCGGAAGGCGTCCTTGCCGACGCGGTCGGCCAAGGTGTGGTCGTCGATGAAGGGGTTGCGGTTGCCCTGGAAGGATTGGACCAAGTCGTTGCGCCGCGCCTCGAAGGCGTCCGGCGGGAAGCGGCGGTTCCATTCGAGGAACAGCTCGATCTGCTGGTTCCAGAACGTCTGGGAATTTCGGCCGAACGTGCGGGAATCCTTGTAGCGCGAGTAGAAGTACAGCATGCCGCGCGCGACGCGGCCCTTCACCGCGTCCGGCGGCTCGAACACGCCGTTCCCGCGCTTGGCGCCGGCCTTGTTCTGATAGTCGGGCGTTCCGGTCACCACGCCGAAGGGGAGATGCCCGCGCACCGAGTTCGGGTGCATGAAGGTCGCCATCAGGTGATGGAGGTCGGAGCGCATCGGCAGGGCCTTGTTGAACAGGCTCTGCGGCCAGGTGTGCTCGACGTTCATGCCCTGGCGGTCGCTGTGGCCGTCCCCGTTCTGGTCGCCGGGTTCGGGGTAGTCGTCGCCGTCCTTGCCCGTGCCCGGCACGAAGATGCCCGAGTACGCGTCGATGACGCCGCGCTGGCCGTTGACGATCACTTGGTCGGCCTGCGAGAACATGAAGTCCGAGGCGTCGGCGTATTCCTTGACCTTGTAGCCGCGGCCGGTGATCTCGTTGAGCGCCTGGAGGAGCTCGGCGCCGCGCTTGCCTTCGGTTCCGGGGACGGCCTTGGTCGGGGCTGCCGGCGCCCGCTCCAGGATGTGGACGCGGACCTTGCCGTGATCCTTGGGGACGGCGGCGTAGCGTCCGCCGACCTGGTCCTTGATGCCGCGGCTCTGGTCGAAGAACGTCCCGTCGGGGGTGAAATTGAAGCGGCTCGCCCAGCCGTCGGCCGGCGTGGCGGCCCGCAGCGGGCTCTTGGCGAAATCCGGGGCGACGCCGGGGAAGTGGGATTTCGAGGCGGCGGGCAGGCTCACCGTCAGCGTGCGCAGCTCGATGGGCGGCGCGAGCGCGGGCGCGGGAGCCGCGCCCGGCGCCGCGAGCGCGGGCGTCAGGCTCAGCGCCGCGGGCGTCAGGCTCAGCGAGGGCGAGAGGGGGGCCAGGGAGACCGAGCCGTTCAGGCCGATCGCGGGAACTCCGGCCGCCGTTCCCAGCGTGGGCGAGACGCGCACGTTCTGGGCTGCGGCCGGGAGGGCCAGCAACGACGCCAGGATCAGCGGGAGGCGCATGTCCTCCTTATTATTCCGGGGGCGTCGGCTCGCCGCCTGGGTCATTGGGCCTACATGATAGCACGGCCGCCTTTTGATACAATCGTCTTCCCGTCATGGGCTTCAACGACCTCAGCCTGCGTCCCGAACTGCTCCAGGGCATCCACGCCCTCGGGTACGAGAATCCGACCCCCGTCCAGGCCGCCGCCATTCCCGAGGCCCTCCAGGGCAAGGACGTGATCGGCTCCGCGCAGACGGGCTCCGGCAAGACGGTCGCGTTCACCCTCCCGCTTCTCTCCCGCCTCCTCGCCGACCGCGAGGCCGAGGGCGGCGTCAAGGCGGGCCTGCGCGTGCGCGCCCTCGTGCTCACGCCCACGCGCGAGCTGGCCACCCAGGTCGAACGCGCGATCTCCGAGCTGGCCAAGTTCTCCCCGGTCCGCTGCGTCACCGTCATCGGCGGGGCTTCCTTCCACAACCAGACTCAGGACCTGCGCAAGGGCGCCGAGGTCGTGGTGGCGACGCCCGGACGCCTGCTCGACCACATCCGCTCCGGGACCTTCAACCTGCAGAACGTGCGCGTCGCCGTATTGGACGAAGCGGATCGGATGTTGGATATGGGCTTCATGCCCGACGTGCGCCGCATCATGAAGATGCTCCCGGCCGAGCGCCAGACCTTGATGTTCTCGGCGACCATCCCGGTCGAGGTCGAGCGCGTCGTCAACGAGTTCATGCGCTCTCCCGTGCGCGTGGCCGTCGACAAGCCGCGCTCCACCGCGACGACGGTCAAGCAGTGGCTGCTGCCGATCACCGAAGACCAGAAGGCGGCGCTTCTCGAGGCGCTGCTGAAGGAAGACGGCGTCGATTCGGTCATCATCTTCACGCGCACCAAGATCCGCGCCGACCGCGTCGCGGGCTGGCTGCAGCGCAAGGCCGTCGGCTGCGTGGTGCTCCACTCGGATCTCTCGCAGAACGAGCGCGACCGCGCGATGGCCGCCTTCCGCGAGGGCAAGCACACCGTGCTCGTCGCCACCGACCTGGCCGCCCGCGGCCTGGACGTCCCCGAGGTCTCGCACGTCATCAACTACGACGTGCCGCAGCACCCGGAGGATTACGTCCACCGCATCGGCCGCACCGGCCGCGCGATGACCACGGGCGACGCGGCGACCCTCGTCGCGCTCGAGGAAGAGAAGCTCGTGCCCGTCATCGAGGCCTTCATCGGCCAGGAGATCGAGCGGCGGGCCGTTCCCGGCTTCCCCTACCGCGTGCCGCCGCGCATGAAGACGTACCGGCCGTCGCTGATGTCGTCCTTCCGCGTGCGCCGGCGCTCTATTCCGCGGCGCTAGCCGCGCTGAGCTCGCGCCGGTCCACCCAGCGCCACTTCCCCGGCTCGAGTCCGGCCAAGGTGATCCGGCCGACCGCGGCGCGCACCAGGCGCAGGCACGGATGCCCGATCGCCGCGCACATGCGCCGGACCTGCCGGTTGCGGCCTTCGGTCATCGTCAGCTCGATCCAGGCCGTGGGGACGTTGAGGCGGAAGCGGATCGGCGGATTGCGCGGGGGGAGCTCGGGCTCCGCCTCGAGCAGGCGCGCCTTGCACGTGCGCGTCTTGCCGTCGCTGAGCTGGACGCCCGAGCGCAGGGCCTTCAGCGCGGCTTCGTCGGGGACGCGCTCGACCTGGGCCCAGTAGACGCGGGGATGGCCGTGGGAGGGGTCGGTGAGACGGTGTGCCAGGCCGCCGTCGTCGGTGAGCATGAGCAGGCCCTCGCTGTCGAAGTCCAGGCGGCCGGCGGGGTAGACCCCGTGCGGCAGGCTGAATTTGGAGAGGGTCGGCCGGCCGTCCTTATCCGTGAACTGGGTCAGGTAGCCGTAGGGCTTGTGCAGCGCGACGATGCGGGTCTTGGCCATGCCCGCCTATTCTACTTCAGCCGGCCTTCTTGGCGCCGGAAAAGGCGTAGCGCACGGCGCGGCCGTCTCGGGCGCGCACGATCACGACGCCGGAGATGCGGTCCCCCTCGACGCGTCCGGACCACTCGATCGCGTCGCGCGAAGGGTCGTCGAGCACCGCCTCGAAGACGGTGCCGCGCTCCTCGTCGCGGGCCTCGTAGAGGACCGGCGAGTAGCCCTTGCCCACGGCTCCGGCGACGACGAGCTTTCCTTTGTGGAAGACCAAGGTGTCGCGCTCGCTGCCCCAGTGGAAGAAGCCGTCCTGCTTGACCTTCACGTCCCAGGCGGTGCCGTCGATGGGCCCGCCGAAGATCAAGGCGTGCACGAAGTTCATGGCGGCGAAGAGGGCGGTCGAGACCGTGGCCATCGCGGCAGGATATAACAGGCGTTTCCCGGGTCCGCAAGATCAAAAATGTTACGATCGGCCCATGCCCCGACTTCTCCTCCTGGCCCTCCTGTCCGCCGTTCCGGCCGCGGCGGCCGCCAACGACCGCGAGCTGCGCCGCGCCACCGTGCAGATCCATTTCACCGCGAGCAACCCCGATTACCTGCAGCCCTGGCAGCCGGGACGCCAGGGGAGCGGCACCGGCTCGGGCGTGATCATCGAGGGCAACCGCATCCTGACCAACGGGCACGTCGTGGCCAACGCGGCCTATCTGTCCGTGCGCAAGTCGGGAGACGTGAAGAAGTACCCGGCGCGCGTCGCCTACGCCGGGCACGACGGCGAGACGGCGATCATCACCGTCGACGATCCCGCCTTCTTCGGGGGGACCAAGCCCGCGGCATTCGGCGGCGTCCCCTTCCAGCGCGACAAGGTGGCCGTGTACGGCTATCCGATCGGCGGCACCGACCTGTCGGTGACCGAAGGCATCGTCTCGCGCGTCGGGGTCACGGTCTACACCCACTCCTCGCGCGCCCTGCTCGCGATCCAGACCGACGCCGCGATCAACCCGGGCAACTCGGGCGGACCGGTGTTCCAGGACGGCAAGCTCGTCGGCATCGCCTTCCAGCACAGCTCGACGGCGCAGAACATCGGCTACGTGGTGCCGATGCCGGTCATCAAGCGCTTCCTGCGCGACGTCGACGACGGCCGCTACGGCGGCATCCCGGAGCTCGGCGCGTGGTGGCAGAGCACGGAGAACGACGGCCTGCGCAAGGCCCTGTCCCTGCCCGCGGACAATTCCGGCGTCCTGATCACCAAGATCGGCTTCGGCACCACGGGTTGGGACGCGCTGAAGGAGGGGGACGTCCTGCTCCGCGTCGACGGCGTGAAGATCGGCCAGGACGGCACGATCCCGTTCCGCGACGACGAGCGCATCGACTTCTCGGACCTGATCAGCCGCCGGCAGGTCGGCGAGACGCTCGACGCCGTGGTGATGCGCGGCGGCAAGGAGACCGCGGTGAAGCTGCCGCTGCGCGGCTCCGCCGACCTCGTGCCCGGCCCCCGCTACGACGCGCGGCCCTCGTACTTCATCGCCGGAGGCCTGGTGTTCATGCCGCTCTCCGACGAGCTCATCGGCGCGCGCGGGGCGAGCTACCGCGTGCGCTCGCTGTCGGCCGACGGCATGCCGACCCCGGAACGGACGGAGGTGGTGGTGCTCTCGCACGTCCTGGCCCACGATTTCAATCGCGGCTACCACGGGATGTCGATGGCGCCGGTCACGCGCGTCAACGGCCGGGCGATCGGCGGCCTGAAGGATCTGGTCGCCGCTTTCGCCGCCCCCCGGGACGGCCGCCACGAGCTGGAGCTCGAGCACTACTCGGGCTACGCCGAGAACAAGGGCAGCAAGATCGTGATGGACGCGGACGCGGCGGCCAAGGTCCTGCCCGTCATCCTCGCGCGCTACGGCGTGCCCTCGGACCGTTCCGACGACCTGAGGCGCCCCTGACATGAACGGGCCGTCCGCGGCACTCACCGGGACGGACTTGGAGGGAACATGGATCGAAAGACGAGCTTGACGGCGGCGGCCTTGGCCGCCTTGGCGCTGGGCGCCTGCGCGCATCACGGCAAGGAGACCGCCGGCGCCGCGCCCGCGGCCGACGCCGCGAAGAAGGGCGAGTGCCACGGCGTGAACGCCTGCAAGGGCAAGGGCGACTGCGGCGGCGCCGGCTACGAGTGCGCCGGCAACAACGCCTGCAAGGGCAAGGGCTGGCTCGGCCTCACCGAGGCGCAATGCAAGGAACGCGACGGGAAGTTCAAGCCCGGTTGAACGTCGGCGTCGGGCTGAGGCCGGCGCATTACCCGCGCCTGCTCGAGCGTCCGCGCACGCCGGTCCGGTGGTTCGAGGCGATCAGCGAGAACTACATGGACTCGGGAGGGCGGCCGCGGGAGATCCTGCGCTTCATGCGGCGCGACTACCCGGTCGCGCTCCACGGGGTTTCCTTGTCCGTCGGCGGCGTCGAGGGGCCTCGTCCGGGCTACTTGAAGTCTTTGAAGGCCCTTGTCGACGAGATCGAGCCGCTCCTGGTCACGGATCACCTCTGCTTCACCGGCGCGCACAAGAAAAACATCCATGATCTGCTCCCCTTGCCCTACACGGAGGAAGCGATCAAGACCGTCGTCCGAAACGCAGGGCGGGTGCAGGATTATTTGGGAAGGCAGATAGGCCTGGAGAACGTGTCGAGCTATCTGACGTACAAGGACTCGGAGATGAGCGAGCAGGCCTTCCTGGTCGAGATCGCGAAGAGGGCCGGGTGCAAGATTCTGCTCGATGTGAACAACGTCTACGTGAGCGCCGCGAACCACGGCTTTCCCGCGGAGGAATACGTCGACGCGATCCCGGCCGGACTCATAGCCCAATTGCATCTGGGCGGCTACTCCGACATGGGCAAGTTCCTCTTCGACACCCACTCCCGCGCCCCGACCGACCCGGTCTGGGAGCTGTACCGCCGCGTCATCCGGCGCGCGCCCGAAGTCCCCGTCCTCATCGAGTGGGACGAGGACGTCCCGGAGTGGGCGGTTCTCGAGAACGAGGCGAAGAAGGCGATGCGGCTCGCGGAGGAAGCCCTTGCCCTCGCTTAAGACGCTCCAGCGCGGCTTCGTCGGCTCCGCCTACGGCGCGATCGATCCGCGCTTCGCGGCCGCCGTCCGCGGCGGGGGCCGCTTGAGCGCGCGCGAGGCGGTCGACGTGTACCGGCGCGGCTACCCCGCGCGCCTGAGCGAGGCGCTGGGCGAGACCTTCGAGGCCTGCTGGCGCGTGCTCGGCGACGAGGACTTCCTGCGGGACTGCGCGGCGTTCGCGCGCGCCGTCCCGTCGGTCTCGCACAACCTCTCCGACTACGGACGCGCCTTCCCCGCCTTCCTGCTCAGGCGCCATCGCGCGCACGCTCCGTTCATCGCGGATCTCGCGGCGCTGGAGTGGGAGTTCAAGAATCTGTTCCACGAGGCCCCGCGGGAAGGCCTGTCGCCGTCCGCTTTGGCGGCGGCGGCGAAGGACGCGTCGGCGTTCGTCCTCGGCCCGCACCGCCTGCTGTCCTTCGGGCACCGCGTCCACGCGATCTGGCGGCGCGATCGCGCCGACGAGACGCCGCTCAAGAAGGCCGACTGGACGGGCGCGGAGCGCGTCCTCCTCCACAAAGGCGGCTCCCGGACGCTGACGGCTCCGGAGGCGGCGGCCCTGGCCGCGCTCGCCCGCGGAAAGCCCCTGGGCAAGGCCCTGGCCGGCGCCCGCGGCCTCGACGAGCCGGCGACGCGCGGGCTCTTCGAGTTCCTGGCCGTCTCGGGCCTCGTCGCGGAGGTCCGGTGAGCGATCCGAAGACCTGGGTCGACGCCTACGGCGACCGCTTGTTCCGCTACGTCTTGCCGCGCGTGCGCGACCAGGCCGCCGCCGAGGACCTCGTCCAGGAGACCTTCCTCACCGCGCTCAAGGCGCGCGCGGCCTTCAAGGGGGAGTCCTCCGAGCTGACCTGGCTGACCGGGATCCTGCGCAACAAGATCTTCGAGCATTACCGGAAGCAGTCGCGGGAGGTCCCTCTCGATCCCGCAGACGACTCCCGCGAGGACGCCCTCTTCGACGGGCGCCACTGGACGCCGGCCGAGGCCCCGCGGGAATGGCCCCAGGCCAAGGCCGAGTCGGCCGAGCTCGGCGCCGTCCTGCGCCGCTGCCTCGAGGGGCTGACCGCGCCGGTGGCGCGCGCCTTCGTCCTGCGCGAGATGGAGGGCCTCGACGCCAGGAGCGCGGCGGAGACGCTCGGCGTGCCCCCGGGCCATCTCGCGGTGCTGCTCTACCGGGCGCGCCTGCGCCTGCGCCGCTGCCTGGAGAGAAACCACTTCGCGCCGGAGTCCGCGGCATGAGCCTGCTTCCCTCCTGCAAGGACGTCTCCAGGCTCGTCTCCGAGTCGATGGACTCGGGCCGCCCCCTCGGCGCGCACACGCGCCTGCACATGCGCCTGTGCAAGGTCTGCCGCCGGCTCGCCGAGCACTTCGCGCTCCTGAGGAAGGCGGCCTGCCGCAGCGAGGACGCCTGCCCCGGCCTCTCTCCCGAGGCCAAGGACAAGCTCAGAAAGCTCCTGAGCGGCGACTGAGGGCGGAGCCCCGCCTCGACTTGGTAGAATCTTCAGCGTGATATCCGTGCGCGGCGTGAAGAAGTCCTTCGGCGACCAGATCCTCTACGACGGCGCCGACCTGCAGCTCAACTCGGGGGACCGCTTCGCCCTGGTGGGCCCCAACGGCGCGGGGAAATCGACGCTCTTCAAGATGCTGCTCGGCGAGGAAGAGCCGGACGGCGGCTCCATCGAGTGGAAGCGCGGCGCCAAGGCCGGCTACCTGCCCCAGGAGAATCCTCCGATCGGCGAGGAGACCGTCCTCGAGACCGCCCTCGCGCACCGCGCCGACCCCGACGGGCGCGAGACCGCCAAGGCCAAGAAGATTCTCATGGGCCTCGGCTTTAAAGTCGCCGATTTCGACAAGGCCGTCTCCGAGCTCTCCGGCGGCTGGGCGATGCGCGCCGCGCTGGCCCGCCTGCTCGTCGAGGAGCCGCAGCTCCTTCTCCTCGACGAGCCCACCAACCACCTCGACCTCCTCACCCTGGTCTGGTTCCAGGAGTACCTGCAGAGCTACCCGGGCGCGATCCTCATGATCTCGCACGACCGCGGCTTCATCGACGAGGTCTGCTCGGCCATCGTCTCGGTCGAGGACAAGAAGCTCAAGAAGTACAACACGAATTACGAGGGCTTCCTGGCCGAGCGCGAGGCCGCCCGCGAGCGCATCGTCTCCGCGTGGAAGCAGCAGCAAGACGAGATCCACGACATGGAGGAGTTCATCATGCGCAACCGCGCGCGCGTCTCCACCGCGTCGCGCGTGCAGAGCGTCATGAAGAAGCTCGACAAGATCGAGCGCATCGAACTGCCCCCGCCGATCAAGTCCGTCGCCATCACCTTCCCGCAGCCCGGACGCACGGGCACCTCGGTCCTGCGCCTCAAGAACGTCCACAAGGCCTACGGCGCCAACGTGGTCTACGACGGCCTCGACTTCGAGCTCGAGCGCGGCCAGAAGATGGCCTTCGTCGGCCCCAACGGCGCCGGCAAGTCCACGCTCCTCAAGGTCTTGGGCGACATCATCCCGATCGACTCCGGCGAGCGCGTTCTCGGCCACAACGTGAAGGTCGGCTACTTCTCCCAGCACCGCGAGGGCCAGCTCGACCCGCGCCGCACCGTCCTGCAGGAGGCCATGAGCGTCGGCCGCCTCAACGGCGACCTGTTCACGCGCACCGTGCTCGGCACCTTCCTGTTCCCGGGCGACGCGGTCCACAAGAAAGTCGAGGTGCTCTCCGGCGGCGAGAAATCCCGCCTGCAGCTCGCCAAGCTCCTGCTCGATCCGCCCAACGTCCTGCTCCTCGACGAGCCCACCACGCACTTGGACCTCTCCAGCGTCGAGGCCCTCGTCGAGGCGCTCAAGAAGTTCGAGGGCACGATCTGCGCGATCTCCCACGACGTGTACTTCCTCAACGCCGTGGCCGACCACGTCGTCCACGTCGTGCAGGGCAAGATCACGGTCTACCCCGGCAACTTCGAGTACTTCCAGCACCGCATGGCCCAGCAGGAGGCCGAGAACGGCGGCCCCGCGAAAGCCGCTCCCACCGACGCGCGCCCCGAGAGCGCTCCCGTCGACAACGCCTACGAGGCGTCGAAGGACGCCCGCCGCAAGGCGAAGGCGCTGGAGAAGGCGAAGGCCGAGCTCGAGCGCCTGCACGCCGAGCTCGAGCGCCTGGCCGCGGAGATGTCCGACCCGAAGCTCTACGAGGACTTCGCGCGCGTCACCAAGGTCGGCGAGGACATGGAGGCCGTGCAGGCCCAGGTCCAGGCCAAGGAAGAGGAAGTCAGCCG
>CAZURZ010000056.1:0-15204 GCA_964623465.1 uncultured Elusimicrobia bacterium | reverse complement strand
CCACCTCAACGACACCCGCGCCTTGCTCGGTTCGAATCGGGAGAACCACGAGCATTGGGGCAAGGGCCGCCTCGGCTCAGAGGGGCTCAAGGCCCTGTTGACTCGCGCGGAATTCGCCGAAACGCCGGCCATCCTGGAGACGCCCAAGGACGGACCGGAGTCCGACCGCGCGAACCTGGCCTTCGCGGCGAAGCTCGCCTAGGCCGAGAGCCGCAGGCCCTCGCGGCCGACCAAGACCTTCAGGTTCTTGTAGCCGCGCTCCTCGATCCGGGCGTTCGCGTCCTTGCCCATCTGGTCGAGCACGCCGTCGGCGTACGAGGCGTCCTGGTGCACGAGCACCAGGGTCTTCACCAGGTTCTTGCCCGCGAAGTCGACCGCGGCGATGAAGCTCGAGTGCCCCTGATTGCGGTTCTTCTTGTAGTCGTCGGGCGTGAAGCGGCCGTCGTGGAACATCAGGTCCGCCCCGCGGCACACCGCGCCGATCTTCTCGTCGTAGTCCTGGAGCGCCGTCGCGTACTCTCCGTAGAGTTCGCTGTCGGGGCAGTACACGATCTTGCGGCCCTCGGTCTGCAGGATGTAGGCGAGGGTCGTGCCCGGGTGGTTCGCGTAGAACGCGGTCAGGCGCACGCCGGGCAGGATCTCGTAAGTCTGCTCCATCAGCTCGTAGAGCTCCACCTTGGCCGGCGGCACGGCGTCGCCGAACCCGGGCTCGAAGGCGGCCTTGACCGCCTGCTCGAGCGGCTTGTCGGGATCGGAGGCGGCGCTGATGTGCAGCGTGTAGCCGCCGTCCCGCGCGCACGGGAAGCCCGCCAGGCCCTCGACGTGGTCGAGGTGGAAGTGGGTCAGGAAGATCCAGAGCTCCTTGTGCTTGCCGCTCTTCAGCAGTTCGTTGCCGAGCAGGCTGATGCCGGAGCCGGCGTCGAAGACGAACATGTGCTGGGGCGTCTCGACCGAGACGCAGGAGGTGTGCTTGCCGTACTTGGCGACGACCGGGGAGGTGGCGGTGGCGGTCGCGCGGCTGCCCCAGACCGCGGCCTTGACCTCGGCCCGGGCGACGGGCGCGGGCTCGGACGAGGCCGCGCGCGCGGCCTTGGCCGGAGCCGCGCCCTGCTTGTCCATGATCTCCTTCACCTTCACGGCGAAGACGTCGACGTCGTAGGGCTTCTCGATGAAGGCCTCGGCGCCGTACTGCGCGGCGCGCTGCTTCTCGGCCTCGAAGGACTTGCCGGACACGACGATGGCGCGGATGCCCGCGGTTTCCGGGTCGGACTTCAGGCGGTGGAGCAGCGTCAGCCCGTCGAGGCCGGGCATCAGGATGTCGAGGACGACGAGGGCGGGCTTCTCCGCCTTGATGGCGTCCTGGGCCTTGAGGCTGTCCTGGATGAGGATCGAAGAGTAGCCGGCGTCGTTCAGAAGCTCGAGGGTGAGGCCGCCCACGAGGGGGTCATCGTCCACGATGATGATCTGGGTCGCCATGAGGGCGGTTATTCTATAATAATCACGAACATGCGCATCATCGCAGGCGCCGGCCGCGGCCGCCCCCTCAAGAGCGTGCCCAAGGAGATGATGGTCAAGCCCATCTCCGCGCGCATCAAGAAGTCGCTGTTCGACATCCTGCGCCCGCGCCTGGACGGCGCGCGCTTCCTGGACCTGTTCGCCGGCACCGGGGCCTGCGGCATCGAGGCGCTCTCGCGCGGCGCCGCGTCCTGCTTCTTCGTCGACGCCGACAAGCGCTGCGTGACGGTCATCGAAGAGAACCTCCGGCGCCTCGGGTTCGCGGCCAGGGGCAAGGCCAGCTTCGGCGACATCCTGCAGGACCTGTCTTGGATCGGCTACCGCTCCGGCACCTCCGAGTTCGACATCGTCTTCCTGGGGCCGCCGTACCGGACGGAAGACAACACGATGCTCGCCTACTCGACCCCGGCCGTCGCGCGGGTCGCGGAGGCCAATCTGCTGGCTTCGGGCGGCATCATCATCCTCCAGCGCTACAAGAAGGAGAAGGTGGAGCTGCCCGCCGGGTACGAGAAGTACCGCGAGGAGAGGTACGGGGACACCGACGTCGAGTTCATCCGCCGCGCGGCGCCGGCCCCCTAGGTCCGTTTCTTGGAAATTTCGTTCACGCGTTACCGCGTCTACCGCGAGTGCCCTTGGAAGTACAAGCTCCACTTCGTGGACGGGCGCAAGATCCCGCTCAACGCCAAGTCCTCCTTCGGCCTCTCCCTGCACCGCGCGCTCGAGGCCTGGTTCCGCGCCAACGACCTGTCGCTGGACGCGCTTCTGGCCGCCTACGACTCCCAATGGCTGTCCGCCGGCTACGCCGACGAGTCCGAGGAAAGCCGGTTCAAAGGGAAGGGGGAGCGGATCCTCGGCCGCTTTCATCGGGAAGAAGAGAGCCGCCGGGCCCGTACCGTGGGCGTGGAGAAGGAGTTCTTCTGGGCGTCCGGCTCCCACCGCGTGCGCGGCATGATCGACCGCATCGACCAGGGCCCGGACGGCGCCTACGAGCTCATCGACTACAAGACCGGCCCCGGCGCGCCCAAGCCCGAGGAGGTCGCGGCGGACCTCCAGATGCGCTTCTACGCGCTCGGCGCGGACCGCGGCCTGCACCTGCGCCCGGAGACCTTGACCGTCGACTGCGTCGCGGCCGGCGAGCGCGTCAGCGCGCCCTACGACCCGTCGGGCGAGGCCGCGCTGGAGGCCGACATCCGGGCGGCGGCCTCGGGGATCGAGGCGGGGGTTTTCGAGCCGAAGACCAGCTTCTGCCACCGTTGCGACTTCCGCAGGGACTGCGCCTACTCGGCGGACCGGCGCTGAGCGCGCCTACTTCTTCTTCGGGTCGTCCTGGCGGCGCCGCGGCACGTCGCGCAGCGCGCAGTGGTCGCGCACGCAGTTCTTGCCGTCGTGCTTGGCCTGGTAGAGGTTCATGTCCGCGCGGTGCAGCAGGGCGGCGGGCTCCTCGTTGGAGGCGCCGTCGAAGGTCGCCACCCCGACGCTGATCGTGGCGAGGTAGCCGTTCTTGGCGATCCCCGAGCGCGCCCGGCCGGCGACGTGGACGGCGGTCTGGGCGTCGGCTCCGGGCATGATCACGACGAACTCGTCGCCGCCGTAGCGGCCCAATATGTCGTCGGAGCGGACGTTGGCCGAGATCGTCTCCGCCGTCTCCTTGATGACCCGGTCGCCGAAGAGATGGCCGTGCGAGTCGTTGATGCGCTTGAAGTCGTCGATGTCGATGACCATCACGGACAGCGGGGTCTTCTCGGTCAGCGCGCGCTGGATCTCGATCTCGAGGATCTCCTGCAGATAGCCGTGGGTGTAGGCCCCGGTGAGGCCGTCGGTGACCGACTTCAGGTGCAGTTCGTCGACGCGCGCCGAGAGCTGGCGGTTGCTGAGGCGCTGGCGTTCGGAGCGCAGGCCGATCACGTAGCCGAAGATCATGAACGCCACCACGGTGCCCATGCCCATGTACGCGTAGAAGAGGAAGTTGTAGTCGAGCTCGTGGCGCACCCACGCCGCCTTGAGGAGCGGATCGGCCAGCCAGTAGCGCAGGACGAAGGCGCCGGTCGGGGAGCCGAGGCCGAGCACGCAGCCGGCGGCCGGATAGAGATACTGGTGCGGGATCGAGCGCCAGCCGCCGCGCTCTTCGCGGTCGCCGTGGCGGCGGCGCTCGCGGCTCATCGGACTCCCGGGCTCGAGTCCCAGAGCGCCCGGGGGGCGGGCTCGAGCTCGAGGGCGACGACGGTCGCGGGGCTCATCTCGAAGAGCTTCCGGCCGAGCAGGGCGGCGAGCTCTCCGATCTGCGGCTGGTGGCCGATCGCGAGGACTTCCTCGGCCGCTCCGGCGCGCGCGGCGAGCTCCGAAGCGACCTCCTCGGCGGGACGGGTGTTGTCGAGCGGGTCGAAAACCACGGCGCCGCCGGCGGGCTTGAGCACGGCCGCGGCCTCGGCCGCGGTCTGGACGGCGCGCAGGAGGGGGGAGTGGAGGATCAGGGCCGGCTTGCCGCCGCGGCGGGCGATCTCGGCGGCCGCGGCGCGCGCGTCGGCTCGGCCCTTGTCGGAGAGCGGGCGCAGGGCGTCCCTGGCGACGCGCGCCTCCGCGGTCGTGGGGGAATGGCCATGGCGCATCAGGTAAAGCCGCTTCACGGGAGCCGAGACGCTATCAAAAAAAGTAGTCGAACGACGAGAAGAAGCGCTCCAAGGCGCGGTCGAGCGCGGGACGGCGGGCCCACTCGGCGGGGGTTATCTCGTGCGCTCCGTCCAAGCCGCGCCGGAACGCGGCCAGCAGCTCCGCGGCGAAGGCGTCGTCGATCGCGTGGAGGTTCGCCTCCAGGTTGTGGCGCAGGGAGCGGTGGTCCAGGTTGTAGGAGCCGACGGCGCACCACCGTCCGTCCACGACGACCGCCTTCGCGTGCATCATCTCGCCCTGCCACTCGAAGATGCGAACCCCGCGCGTGAGCAGGGAGGTGTACGTCGCGCGCATCGCGTACCAGGCGGAGGCGATGTCCGAGCGGCCCGGCACGAGCACCCGCACCGTGACGCCGCGCTTGACCGCCTGCGCGAGCGCGCGGCGGATGCGCCAGTCCGGGATGAAGTAGGAATTCGCGATGGCCACCTCGGACTTGGCGGCGCGCAGGGCGTTGACGTAGGCCTCGCGGATCGCGAAGCGCTTGAGGAGCTCGTGGTTGCCGACGACGCGCGCGGCGGTCCGGCCGGGCGGCGGCCCCTCGGGCGCCGCCGCCTCGAACCAGCGGCCGGTCTCCTTGTGCCAGACCTGGCGGAACAGGCGCTCGAGCTCGTGCGCGGCCGGCCCCTCGACGCGCGCGTGGGCGTCGGGCCAATCCAGGCCGCCCGAGGCGGCGGGCGCGTGCTCGTCGCTGAGATTCATGCCCCCGACGAAGCCGACGCGGCCGTCGCAGACGAGGATCTTGCGGTGATCGCGCTTGTTCCAGGCCCAGCGCGGGCGCCACGGGGCGACCGGGTGGTACTCCAGCAGCTGGACGCCCGCGTTGCGCATCATCGTCACGGTTTCGGGGGGCAGCTCGATCGAGCCGACGGAGTCGTAGATCACGCGCACGCGCGCGCCGCGCCGCGCCGCGGCGGCCAGCCGCTCGGCGAAGGCGCGGCCCGTCGCGTCGCCGCCCAGCCGGTAGGTCTCGAGGCTCACCGAGGCCTTGGCCTCGTCGATCCCGGCGAGCATCGCGGCGTAGAGGCTCGAGCCGCGTACGAACAAGGTGAGCTTGTTGCTGGGGACGTACTCGTCGGCGTCCCAGCTGAAATCCCCCGAGCCGGGCGCGGGACGCCGCAGAAACTTGCGGACGGGGGGAAGCCGGGGCAGCTCCATGCCCCGATGGTATCAAACTGGTAGGATATCCCTCGATGGCGGGCAAAGAGCATTTCGAGAAGCTGCAGGCGCTGATCGACCTCGAGCGCGAGGCCGAGAAGGCGGAGAACCTGCGCGAGCTGCGCAAGTTCCCGGTCTCGCAGCGCGAGGCCCGGGGCAAGACCGTGACCGGCCTCACCGTCGACGGCTTCGAGGGCGGCATGGGCGGCCAGACGATGGTCACTCTGTCCCGCGCGCCGCGCTCGGGCGAGGAGCTCACGCCCTTCCACGCGATGAACGCGGGCGACAACGTGCTCGTGACCTTCCCCGGCGGCACCGATCCCGGCAGCCTCGAGGGCACGCTCTTCAAGGTCGACGAGCAGCGCGTCACCGTCGCGCTCAACGGCCCCGCGCCCGAGGACCCCGAGGAGATCCGCGGCGCCTGCCAGATCGACCTGCTCGGCTCCGACGCGACGTACCAGCGCATGCGCAAGGCGCTGACGACCGCCGCCGAGTCGCGGCGCTCGCGCCTGTCGACCCTGCGCGAGATCTTCCTCGGCGAGCAGGCTCCGGAGAGGGTCAAGGTCCCGAAGATGATCTGGTTCAACCGGGGCCTCAACGAGTGGCAGCAGGACGCGGTGAAGCGCTCGCTCGCCGCCCAGGACGTCGCGCTCGTGCACGGTCCTCCGGGCACGGGCAAGACCACGGTCTTGGTCGAAATCATCCGCCAGCACGTCGCGCGCGGCGAGCGCGTGCTCGCCACCGCCCCGTCCAACATCGCCGTCGACAACATCCTCGAGAAGCTGCTCGGCACGGGGCTGCGCGTCGTGCGTCTGGGGCATCCGGCCCGCACCTTGGAATCCCTGCGCCACGGCAACCTGACCGCCCAGGTCGAGGCCGATCCCGCGTACGAGGAGGTCAAGGAGCTCGACGCGTTCCGCGAGCGCCTCATCCACCGCAAGTCGCGCTTCGGGCGCGGCCGCGACCAGCTCGGCTACGACGAGCGGCAGCTGCGCGAGCGCGAGGTGGGCAAGCTCTGGCGTCAGGCCCGGGACCTCGAGGCCGACATCGCGCGCTCGATCGTCTCGGGCGCCAACGTCGTGCTCGCCACGCACGCCGGCATGTCCAAGCGCTACGTGAAGGGCGACTTCGACCTCGTCGTGCTCGACGAGGCCAGCCAGGCCAGCGAGCCGCTGTCGTGGGTGCCGCTCACGATCGCCAAGAAGTCCGTCTTCGCCGGGGACGCCAATCAGCTGCCGCCCACGATTTATTCCAAGGAAGCCGCCGAAGGCGGCTTGGCCGTGACGCTGTTCGATCGTCTGAAGGAAATCCTCCCGGCGACGTCCCAGACCCTCCTGCGCGTGCAGTACCGCATGCACGAGGACATCATGCGCTTCCCGTCCGACGAGTTCTACGAGGGCAAGCTGATCGCCGACGAGAGCGTCGCCAGGCACGTCGCGGCCGAGCTGCCCGGCGCCGCGCCCTCGGACCTGACGAGCCGTCCGGTCACCTACGTCGACACGGCCGGCGCGGGCTTCGACGAGACCTGGAACGAGCTGCTGGAGAGCCGCGAGAACAAAGGCGAGGCCGAGCTGGCCGTGAAGCTGCTCTACGAACTCCTCGGCTCGGGCCTCAGGCCGAAGGACGTGGCCATCCTGACGCCCTACGTCGCGCAGGCCAAGCTGCTCAAGACCCTCGTGTCCGAGCGCGCCGTCGAGATCGGCTCCGTCGACGGCTTCCAGGGCCGCGAGAAGGAGGCCGTCATCCTGAGCCTCGTGCGCTCCAGCGAGGCCGGCCAGATCGGCTTCCTGTCCGACCTGCGCCGCCTCAACGTCGCGATCACGCGCGCGCGCCGCTGCCTGATCGTCGTCGGCGACTCGGCCACGATCGGCCGTCACCCGACCTACGCGCGCTTCGTCGCGCGCGCCGACGCGCTCGACAGCCACCGCTCCGCCTATGAGTGGATCGGAGCCTAAGAAGGATCCCTCCAAGCTCAAGCACGAGGATCGCGAGGCCCTCGTCGCGGGGCTGGCCGTCCTCGTCGGGAAGGCCGGCCTGCGCGTCGACGAGGAAGCCGTGCTCCGGCACGTCCTCGCGCACGCGGGCCTGAGCGAGGGCGGCCTCTACGTTCCGAGCCTCTCGGCGCTCTGGGGGGCGACGCGCTCGTACTTCCCCACCGTCCCGCTCGACTCGGCGCGCGTCGTCGAGGCCGTGCGCTTCCTGCGCCGCCGCGGCGTCCTGCGCGAGGCGGAGGGCGGCGCCGCCTTCGTCGACGCGGCCGTCCTGCGCGAGCTCGCCGACAAGACCTCCCGCGAATAGCGAGGGATCCTTTCGTGGGTCTCAATCGTCTGATAACGGGCCGTCGGCCCGGGAGGACGAACATGGAACATCTGCCGAAACTGGACGCTCGCGTGCGGCCGTATCAGGACGGGTCGGGGAAGGCGACGAAGCTGCTGGCGTTCGCGGACCTCGTGATCGCGGACTCGTTCGTGATCAAGAACATCCGCGTGCTGGAGAAGGCCGAGGGAGGCGACGGCCCGTTCGTCGTGTTCCCGGCCGAGAAGGGGAAGGGGGCGATGTCCGACCGCTGGTTCGACGTCGCGCATCCCGTCACCGCGGAGGCGCGCACCGCCGCGATCGACCTGGTCCTCGAGAGATACCGCCGCGCGGTCGCAGCCGCGTCGGCGGCGCCCGCGCCTTTTTAGGCCCGGGCGGCCTTCTTGTGGGCCCACCACTCGTACACGGCGGGCAGGATCGAGAGGATCACGACGACGACGATCACCTGGTGGATCTTGCTCTCGATGTTCGGGACGAGGGAGGCCAGGAAGTAGCCGCCGAGGACCGTGGAGAACACCCAGACCAGGCCGCCGACCACGTTGTAGGTCACGAAGGTCTTGTAGTCCATGCGGGCGGCTCCGGCGACGGCCGGGGCGAAGGTGCGCACGATCGGCACGAAGCGGGCGAGCACGATGGTCTTGGCGCCGTACTTCTCATAGAAGTCGTGCGCGCGCTGGAGGTGCGCCTTCTTGAAGAGGAGCGAGTCGGGCCGGTCGTAGAGGGCGTCGCCGGCCTTGCGGCCGATGACGTAGCCGACCTGGTCGCCCACGATCGCGCAGATCGGGACGATGGTCAGCAGGGCGGGAAGCGAGAGATGGCCGGTGCGCGCGAAGATTCCGGCGGTCACGAGCAGGGAGTCGCCCGGCAGGAAGAAGCCCACGAACAGTCCGGTCTCGACGAAGACGATGGCCGAGATCATCGACAGGCCGCCCCACTGGACGATGGCCTTCACGTCATGGATCTTCTTGAGGAGGTCGAGGAGCTCTTGCACGCGGCTACGATAGCAAATGCCGCGCGTCAGCGCCCGAGGGCGGCGTAGGCGGCGTTGATGCGATCCTGCAGGAACGCGGTCAGGCGCTTGATCTTCTCCGGGCTTTCCCAGAAGTCCGCGTTGGCGCGGGCCTTCTCGCGCCAGCCGCGCGGCGCCTCGGCGGGCGCGGCGTCCAGGCGCGCGAGGAGGGCGCGGGCCTCGGCCGACGCGCGCGCCGGATCGTCCAACGTCGGGTTCACGTCCCGGTAGCGGCGCAGCACGAAGTCGGCGAGCGGTCCGAAGCCGCGGCGGCGCAGGTCGACGAGGCGGCGGGAGTGGGGGAACAGATACATCCGTTCGGCGAGGCGCTCGCGTCCGGCCAGCTCCGGGCGGGGGAGGGCCTCTTCCATCGCGGCGGCCTGGTCGAGGTGGGTGAGGATCTCCTCCTCGGCGAGGCCGGGGAAGTCGGAGCCGTAGGCGTCGCGCAGCTCGGCGTGGCGCCACTCATGGGCGGCGACCGGGGCGGCGAGCAGGCCGGTCAGCGCGGCCGCGTCGCGGGGCGAGAGGCCGGCGTCCTCGGCGGCGCGCCGGTCCCCGCCGACGTAGTCCCAGTTGACGAAGACGCGCCGGGCGCCGACGTCGTATTGAGCCAGGTTGTCGGAATCGAGGCCGAGGCTTTTGCCGGTCGAGAACGGGCGGATGTCGAGGGCGAGGCCGGCGCGCTCGGCGTAGGCGGCCAGCGGCGCCGCGCTCGGCAGCTCGCGCGCCTGGATCCGGACCGCGTCGAGGACGGCCGCGGCGAGCGGGGCGACGGCCGGCGCGCCCTCGGCGGGAGCGAGCGAGGGCGAGAGCGGCGCGGCCCCGGCTCCCGGGGTCCACGCGGAGGGCAGGACGATGGCCGGGGCGACGAGCGGGACGGGCGTGGAGACGGTCCTCGCCCCCGCGACGAGCACGACCCCGGCCGGGGCCGCGGAGGCGGCCAGGGACAGGGCCAAAACCAGCAACGTTCTCAGGCGGGCGCGGACGGACATGGGAACAGTGTAGCCGGTCCCTCCGCGCACGCCTGAGGCGTAGGTCCTAGGCCGCCCGGGACCCTCCGGCCCGGACCCGAATTGCCGCCGAAAATACGGCATAAAACGGTATAATCTGGGCCGCCGTTCCCAATACGCGCGCGTACTGAACGTGACCCCGAGCTCCCGCACCCTCGAAACGTCTGCCGCCGGCCTCCGCGACCAGCTTCGCGACCTGCGCGCCCCCGTCTCTTTCGGCAAAGCCTCCGCCCCGGCGCTCATGCCCGAGCAGTTGGGCGACCCCGCCTTCCTCGCCGAACACGGCGTGCGCTACGCTTACGCGACCGGAGCGATGGCCAACGGCATCGCCTCCGAGCGCCTCGTCGAGGCCGGCGCGAAGGCGGGACTGCTCTCCTTCTTCGGCGCCGCCGGTCTCGCGCCCGAGCGCGTCGAGCAGGCCATCGACCGCCTGCAGGCGGCGCTGGGCAGGACGCCGCACGGCTACAACCTGATCCACTCGCCGAGCGAGTCTTCCCTCGAGGAGGCCGTCTGCGACCTGTACCTGCGCAAGGGCGTGAAGCTCGTCGAGGCCTCGGCCTTCATGGATTTGACGCCCGCCATCGTGCGCTACCGCTTGAAGGGCGCGAAGCGCCGCGGCGATGGGACGATCGACGTCCCGAACAAGGTCGTCGCCAAGGTCTCCCGCGTCGAGGTCGCCGCCAAGTTCCTCGCGCCCGCCTCCGAGTCCCTGCGCCGCGAGCTGGCGGCCGCCGGCAAGCTCACGCAGGAGGAGGCCGCCCTCGGCGCCGAGATCCCGATGGCGCAGGACCTCACCGTCGAGGCCGACTCCGGCGGCCACACCGACAACCGCCCGCTCGTCGCCATGTTCCCGGCGATGATCGCGCTGCGCGACCGCCTGCAGGCCCAGTACGCGTTCAAGAACCCCGCGCGCGTCGGCGCCGCCGGCGGCATCGCGACTCCCGACGCGGCCGCCGCGGCCTACATGATGGGCGCGGCCTACGTGCTCACCGGCTCGGTGAACCAGAGCTGCGTCGAGTCCGGCTCCTCGGACGCCGTGCGCAAGATGCTCGCCGCCGCCGGCCAGGCCGACTGCATCATGGCGCCCGCCGCCGACATGTTCGAGATGGGCGTGAAGGTCCAGGTGCTCAAGCGCGGCACGATGTTCGCCCAGCGCGGCGCGAAGCTCTACGAAGTCTGGAAGGCGCACGACTCCATCGAGTCGATCCCCGCGCCGCTCAAGGCTCAGCTCGAGCGCGATCTGTTCAAGGGCACGCTCGAGGCGGCGTGGGCCTCCACGCGGGAATTTTTCCTGAAGCGGGACCCCTCCCAGATCGAGAGGGCCGAGCGCGAGCCCAAGCACAAGCTCGCCCTCGTCTTCCGCTCCTACCTCGGCCAGGCCTCGCGCTGGGCCAACGCCGGCGTCGCCGACCGCGTGCTCGACTACCAGGTCTGGTGCGGTCCCGCGATGGGCGCGTTCAACGAGTGGGCGCAGGGCTCCTTCCTGCAGGCGCCGGAGAACCGCGGCGTGGCGCTCGTCGCCCGCAACATTTTGTACGGTGCCGCGGTGCTGACCCGCGCCCATTTCCTGAGATGTCAGGGAGTCGCCCTGGACCCTGAGACGACGCGCGTCGAGCCTTTGCCGGCCGACGAACTTGCCCGCCGCCTGGACTAGAGAACAGATCATGGCCAAATCGACCAATCCCGAATTCGCTCCGCTCGCCGTCGTCGGCCTCGGAGGCGTGTTCCCGAAAGCGAAGTCCCTGCGCCAGTACTGGGCGAACATCAAGAACAAGGTCGACTGCATCCAGGACGTGCCCGCCAGCCACTGGACGAAGGAAGACTACTTCGACGCGGACCAGAAGAAGCAGGACAAGGTCTACTCCTACAAAGGCGGCTTCCTCGAGACCTACGACTTCGATCCCTCCGAGTTCGGCCTGTCTCCGAACACGCTCGAGGCCACCGACCCGGCCCAGCTCTTCGGCCTCGTCGCCGCGAAGATGGCGCTGGCCGACGCCGGCTACGACGTGACCAAGGAGACGTGGGACAAGACGCGCGTGTCCACGATTCTCGGCGTCACCGGCGCCCTCGAGATCGTCATCCCGCTCGGCGCGCGCCTCATGCACCCGAAGTGGAAGAACGCGATGGAGGGGGCCGGCATCCCGAAGGAGCGCGTCGACGACGCGCTCGCGCGCATGGCCGACGAGTTCGTCCCGTGGCAGGAAGCCTCCTTCCCGGGCCTGCTCGGCAACGTGATCGCGGGCCGCATCGCCAACCGCTTCAACCTCGGCGGCACGAACTGCGTCGTGGACGCCGCGTGCGGCTCCTCGCTCTCCGCCGTGCACATGGCCGCCATGGAGCTCCAGGCCGGCCGCGCCAAGATGGTCGTCACCGGCGGCGTGGACACCTTCAACGACATCTTCATGTACACGTGCTTCACGAAGACGCCGGCGCTGTCTCCGTCCGGGCACTCGAAGCCCTTCGACTCCAAGGCCGACGGCACCACTCTCGGCGAAGGCGTGGGCATGATCGTCCTCAAGCGCTATGAGGACGCGCTGAAGGACGGCGACAAGATCCACGCCATCCTGCGCGGGCTCGGGACGTCCTCCGACGGCCGCGGCAAGTCCATCTACGCGCCCTCGGCCGGCGGCCAGACGCGCGCGCTCGAAGAGGCCTACCGCCTCTCCGGCATCTCGCCCGACACCATCGAGCTCGTCGAGGCCCACGGCACCGGCACCGCCGTCGGCGACGGCATCGAGGTCGAGGCGATCTCCGGCGTCTACAAGAAGAACACCAAGCGCAAGGGCGCCTGGGTCGCGCTCGGCTCGGTCAAGTCGATGGTCGGCCACACCAAGGCCGCCGCCGGCGCCGCCTCCTTCGTGAAGGCGACGATGGCCCTGCGCCACAAGACCTTCCCGCCGACCTTGAAGGTGACGGAGCCCCTTCCCATTCTCGCCGGCGGCGACACGCCCTTCTACCTCTCGCTCGAGAAGCGCCCGTGGCTGTCTACCAAGGAGCACCCGCGCCGCGCCGCGCTGTCCGCGCTCGGCTTCGGCGGCACGAACTTCCACGCCATTCTGGAAGAGTCGTCGCCCGAGAAGACCGAAACGGATTGGGACGCCGAGCACGAGATCTTCGCCGTTTCCGGCGATATCGCCGCTCAACTCGACGTTCTCGCCGCCTGCAAGACGTGGGACGAGGTCCGTTCCGCTTGCGCGTCGTCGCGCAAGTCGTTCGACTCGGCGGCTTCGGGGCGCTTGGCGCTCGTTCTCGAGCGCGGCTCCGATTGGAAGACCCTCGCCGTCAAGGCCAAGGCGCTGAAGTCGTCTCCCGCCGAGGGCATTTACTACGGCGCCGGCAAGCCCGGCAAGCTCGCGGTCCTGTTCCCCGGCCAGGGCTCCCAATACGTGGGCATGTCGCGCGATCTCGTCTGCGCGTTCCCCGAGGCGTTCGGCGCGCTGTCCGAAGCCGACGCGTCCTTCGGCGGCCTCGGCGCGTTGATGTTCCCGCAGCCCGCCTGGAAAGCCGAGCAGAAAGAGGCGCAGGAGAAGGCCCTGCGCGACACGTCCGTCGCCCAGCCCGCCCTCGGCTCCGCCGCGCTGTCGGCGTGGCGCGTCCTCACCCGCTTCGGCGTGAAGGCCGACGCCGCCGCCGGGCACAGTTACGGTGAATTGGTCGCTTTGCATGTCGCGGGGCGTTATGACGCGGAGACCCTCCACGAGATTTCCGCGCTTCGCGGCAAGCTCATGAAGGGCGACGGCTCCGACAAGGGCTCGATGCTCGCCGTCATCGCGACCTTTGATGAAACGGCGAAGATCCTCGCGGAAGAAAAGATCGATCTCGTCATAGCCAATCGTAATGCCCCCGCGCAGAACGTGCTCTCCGGCGCCACCTCCGAGATCGAGAAGGCCGAGAAAGTCTTCACGGCTCGCGGCCTCAAGGCCGTGCGCCTGCCCGTCGCCGCCGCGTTCCACAGCGCGCTCGTCGCTCCGGCGCTCAAGCCCTTCGGCGCGGCCCTGGAGAAGGTCTCTTTCGCGAAGCCCTCTCTCCCCGTGTACGCCAACTCCACCGGCGAGGCGTACCCCGAGTCCGCCAAGGACGCGCGCGCGCTGCTCGCCGGCCAGCTCGGCAAGCCCGTCGAGTTCGTGAAGTCCGTCGAGGCCATGGTCCGCGACGGCGTGACGACCTTCGTCGAGTGCGGCGCCGGCAACCGTCTCACCGGGCTCGTCGGCCTGATTTCCAAAGACGCGGCCGCGATCTCCGTGGACGCGTCGAACGGCAAGAAGAACGGCATCGGCGATCTCGCGAAGGTTCTCGCCCAGCTCGCGGCGCTCGGCCACGCCGTCGACCTCAAGGATTGGCAGGGGGGAGAGAAGGGGCTTTACGATGCCCGCCCCACTCCCAAGATGGCCGTCAAGCTCAACGGCGCCACGTACCGCTCCACTCCCAAGAAGAACTTCCCGCCCGCCGTTCCCATGGCGTCGTCTCAGCCGACCTCGGCGCCCCAGGCGCCGAGGCTCGCCGCCGAAGGCGGCGACGGCGCGCTGCTCTCGCAAGCTCTCAGCGCGGCTCAGGCCAGCATCGACGCCATGACCAAGCTCCAGGAGCAGACCGCCGCGCTCCACCTGCAGTTCCTCTCCGGCCAGGCCGCCGCCCAGCAGTCGGTTCAGGCCTTGGTCGAGCAGCAGCAGGCCCTCTACGCCCGCCTCAGCGGCGGCGCGATTCCGGCTCCGGCCGCCTACGTCCCGGCGCCCGCCTTCGTTCCTCCCGCGCCGCCCGCGGCGACGGCCGCCCCGGCGGCCCGTGCGTCGGTGCGTCCGGACGCAGCGACGCACGCTCCCGAGGCGCGTCCGTCCGTCGACGTCGCCGGCGTCCTGCTCAAGATCGTCTCCGAGAAGACCGGCTATCCGGCGGAGACCATCAACGCCGACATGGACCTCGAGGCCGATCTCGGCATCGACTCCATCAAGCGCGTCGAAATCCTCTCGGCCGTCTCCGAGAAGCTCCCGGGCGCTCCCAAGGTGAAGCCCGAGCACCTCGGCACCCTGCGCACGCTGAAGACGATCGCGAACTATCTGTCCGAAGGCATGGCGGCGTCGGCTCCCGCGGCCGCGCCCGCCGCCGTCGTCGGCGCGGCCCCGAAGTCCGGCGTGCTGCCCGTCCTGCTCGGCATCGTCTCCGAGAAGACCGGCTACCCCGCCGAGACCATCAATCCCGACATGGACCTCGAGGCCGACCTCGGCATCGACTCCATCAAGCGCGTGGAAATCCTCTCGGCCGTGTCCGAGAAGCTCCCGGGCGCGCCGAAGGTCAAGCCCGAGCACCTCGGGACCTTGCGCACGCTCAAGTCCATCGCGAACTACCTGAGCGAGGGCATGCCCTCCGCTCCCGCGGCGGCTCCCGCTCCCGTCGCCGCGGCTGCGAAGGGGGACGTTCTCCCCGTCCTCCTGACGATCGTCTCGGACAAGACCGGCTACCCCGCCGAGACCATCAACCCGGACATGGACCTCGAGGCCGACCTCGGCATCGACTCCATCAAGCGCGTCGAGATTT
>CAZURZ010000055.1:6047-15302 GCA_964623465.1 uncultured Elusimicrobia bacterium | reverse complement strand
GCGGCGGCCGGCGGCGAGACGCGCGCGAGCCTGGCCCTGCCCGCCCCCGAGGCGCCCGACGCGCCGGCCTGGGCCGGGCGCGTGGCCGCGCGCGCGGACGCGCTGGCCGAGGACGACGCGGCGTACTACTCGATCACGCACCGGCCCTCGCCGCGCGTGCTGATCCTTCATTCGGATCCGGCGTTCTACCGGGCCGGCAAGGCGGGGTGGTTCTTGAGGGAGCTGTTCGGCGGCGCGCGAGAGAGCCTGGCCGGGCGCGACGCGGATTTTCTGGAAGCGGCTCGTTGGAACGAAGCGGATCTGGGGCGCTACGGCGCGGTGATCGTGGCCGACGCCGGGCGCGCCCAGCCCGGGCTCTCCGCGGCGCTCGAGGCGTTCGCGGCGAAGGGCGGCGGCGTGTGGTTCCTGCCCGGGCCCAGGGCCGGCGAGTCGGAGCTGGGGGCCTATCCGTGGCTGCCCGCGCGCTTCGGACGGGCGGGCGAGCCCGCGTCGCCGCGCGGCGTGAAGGCCGCGCGCGCGGGCGAGGCCACGGCGGGGTGGGACGAGCTGGATCTCTCGCGCGTGAGCGTGGCGAGGCGCTACGCGCTCGAGCCGGAGCCCGGCGCCGAGGTGTGGGCGCTCGACGGCGACGGCGCTCCCCTCCTGGTCGCGGGGCCGGTGGGCCGAGGGCGCGCGGTGGTGTGGGGCGCCCCTCTCGACGCGTCGTGGAGCAACCTGGGGCTGAAGCCGCTGTTCGTGCCCTGGGCGCGCGCGTGCCTGGCGCTGACCGTCTCGGAAAGCGCGTCCGACGCGGCGCGGCGCGCGCTGGTGGGCGCGCCGCTCGAGCGCGTCTGGTCCAAGGGCGAGCCCGCGCCCGATCGCGTGGTCGTGGCCGGGCCCGACGGGCGGCGCGCGACCTTGGCGGTGAGCGCGCGGCGCGCGGTCCTGTCCGAGGCGTCCTTGCCCGGGCTGTACGCGTTCGAGGAGCCGGGCGGGCGCGCCACCGTGTTCGCCGTGGACCTCGACCGCTCGCGCGGGGAGAGCGACCTCACGCAGGCCGCCTCCCCCCCGTGGCGCGCGGCGCCGCCCGACGGGCTCGAGCAGGCCTTTCTCGACGCGGTGTACGGGAAGGACCTCGGCGCCTGGTTCCTGGCCCTCGCCGCCCTGGCCCTGCTCGCGGAGATGCTGTTGTCGCTTCCCTCCCCCGCGGCCCTCGGCTCGAAGGCGCGCTTCTCGGTCATATTGGGGATCGCCTTGTTGTCCGGCGCTCCGCTGCATGCTCAACAAGGCGACCGCTTCGTTTGGACGCAGCTGCAGCTCGGCGAGACCTGGGATCCTTATCCCGACGCGCCGGGCTGGGTCGCGTCGTGGCTGGGCGAGGTCACCAGCGTGCGCGCGGGCGCGGACCGGCGCGTCATCGGGCTCGGCGACGCGGCTCTGTTCTCCTCCCCCTTCCTCTATCTCGGTGGAACCGCGGGGCCGCCGGCCCTGCGCGACGACGAACTGCGCCGCCTGCGCCAGTTCGTGTCGGGCGGCGGCTTCCTGTGGATCGAAGACAACGGCGGCGGCCCGCCCGGCTCGTTCGACCGGTGGGTGCGGCGCGAGCTCCCGCGCGTGCTCCCCGACGCCGAGCTCAAGCCGCTTCCAGCCGACCACGTGCTCTACCGGACCTTTTTCCTGCTGAAGGGTCCCGCCGGGCGCGCGCGGGTGCACGGCGCCGTGGAGGGCGTGGAGTGGGGCGGACGCGTGGCGGTGCTCTACACGCGCGACGACGCGCTCGGCGCGTGGGCCAAGGACGCGCTCGGCCGCCCCCTGCGCTCCTGCGTCCCGGGCGGCGAGGCCCAGCGCGAGCTGGCCAAGCGACTGACGCTGAACGTGATCATGTACTCGCTCACCGGCTCGTACAAGGCGGACGCGGTGCATCAGACGGCCATCTTGGAGAAGCTCCGGAGCGCGCCGTGAGCTGGGGCCTGGAGGCGGGCTCGGGGCCGTGGGGCTGGGCGCTCGCCGCGGCGGCCCTCGGGGCGTTCTGGTTCCACGCCGCGCGCTCGCCGGCTTCGCGCGTCCTCCTGCTGCTGCGCGGCGCCGCGGCGGCGGCGCTCGTCCTGGCCGTCCTGCGCCCGGTCGTGCTCTCGCGCGAGGGGCGCGTGAGCAAGCCGCGCCTGCTCGTCCTGGTGGACGCGGGCCACTCGATGAAAGGGAAGGGGCCGGGCGCGCCCACGCGCTTCGCGCAGGCGCTGAGCTGGCTGAAGAAGAACAGGGCGGCCATCGAGCGGCGCGCCGACGTGTCGGTGGCCCTGGTCTCCGACCGCGCGCGCCCGCTGGGCGGCCTCGGCGCGCTGGACGGCGCGGAGCCCGAGGGCACCGCCTTCCGTCCCGATTCGGCCCTGCCCGACGCGGCGAGCGGCGCGGCGCCGGCGCGCGTGTGGCTGCTCTCCGACGGCGTGGCCGAGGGCGCCGGCGACATCGGCCGCGCGATCGCCTCGCTCGGGGCCCCGCTCGACGCGCTCGGCGCGGGGCCCTCGCGGCGCGAGACGGGCGCGGCGTTCCTGGATCTCAAGGCTCCCGACTTCGCCTTCCTGCACGGCGTCATCCCGGTCGAGGCGACGGTGGAGGCCACCGGGCTCTCGGGACGCGAGGCGACCGTCGTCCTGTGGCGCGCGGACGAGGCGGCGCCCGGCGGCTGGCGCGAGGCGGCCCGGGCGAAGCGGCGGATCGCGGGCGACTTGGAGACCTTCCCGGTCTCCTTCACGGCGCCCGCCGACGCTCTCGGCGCGGCGCGCCTGCGCCTGACCGCCTCCGGCGGCGGGCGCGAGCGCGCGCGGGAGTTCCGCGTCGAGATCGTGCGCCAGAAGTACCGCATCATGTACCTGGCGGGGCGGCCGAGCGCGGAGTACTCGGCCCTGCGCGAGTTCCTGAAGGCGGATCCGAACCACGAGCTGGTCTCCTTCGTGATCCTGCGCAACCCGGAGAATCCCTCCCCCGCCCCCGACCGCGAGCTGTCTTTGATCCCCTTCCCGGTCGATGAGATATTCGGCCGCGCCCTGCCCCAGTTCGATCTCTTCATCCTGGAGAACTTCTCGGCCGCGCGCTTCCGCCTGCCGCCCCAGCACCTCGACGCGCTGCGCCGCTTCGTGGCCGGAGGCGGCGCCCTGCTCGTGAAGGGCGGCGAGAGCGCCTTCTCCGCCGGCGGCTACAAGAACTCGCCTCTCGAGGAAGTCCTGCCCGTGGTGCTCTCCGCGCGCACGCCGGACTTCGTTCCCGGACTGTTCGGGCCGCGTCCGGGCCCGGCGGAGCATCCGCTCGTGCGCCTGTACGAGACGCCGGAGGCCTCGGCGCGCGCCTGGTCGGCCCTGCCTCCGCTCGACGGCTGGGGCCGCTTCGCCGCGACGCGTCCGGGCGCCACCGTGCTCGCCGCGCATCCGCGCGAGACGTCCGAGGACGGGAAGCCGCTGCCCGTGGCCGCGGTGCGCCCGTACGGGCGCGGCAAGGTGATGCTCATCTCGACGGACTCCTCGTGGCGCTGGAAGCTCGGCGCGGCGGCCGATCCCGACGCGGCGGGCTTCTACGCGCGCTTCTGGACGCGCGCCGTGCAGTACCTGACCGGCTCGCTGGATCTGTCCAAGGTGAAGTTCGCCCCCCTGCCCGACCGCGTGCCGCCGCGCGAGCCGGCGCGGCTGTCCCTGCGCGTCTTCGACGAGGGCTTCGGGCCCGCGCCGGCGGCCGACACGCGCGTGAGAGTGACCTGGACGGGGCCTGACGGGAAGCCGCGCGAGGTCGCCGCGCGCGAGACCGAGCCCGGGGCCTACGCCGTGGAGCTCGTGGGCCTCTCGCCCGGCGCGCAGACGGTGCGCGCGAGCGCGCGCCTGCGCGGGCGCGTCTGGGGCGAAGACGAGGTGCGCTTCGCCTGGGAGCCCGCCCAGGAGGAGCCCATGGACCGCGGCTGGCTGAGCAAGGCCGCGGCGGCGGGCGGCGGACGTTTCCTGGACCTGGCGACGGCGACTGCGGACGAGGCGCTGGCGGACCTGCCGGCGCCTCGCCCGCGCGACGAGACCGTGCGCCGCCGGCGCCCGTTCGCGTCGCCGGTCTGGCTGGCGCTCGCCGCCGCCCTGCTCGCGCTGGAGTGG
Organism: uncultured Elusimicrobia bacterium; assembly: GCA_964623465.1. Lineage (GTDB taxonomy): Bacteria > Elusimicrobiota > Elusimicrobia > UBA1565 > UBA9628 > GWA2-66-18. Next base: position 11,196 of record CAZURZ010000055.1, on the reverse strand, counting down.
GCGCTGAGGAGGCGCGCGGGTCATGCGTGAGGCCGTCCTCGTCTTTCTGGGCTTCTCCGCGCTCGGCATCTGGCAGGCGGCGCCCTCGACGACCACGGGCGACGCGGGCGAGTTCGCGGCCGCGGCCGCGACGTGGGGCGTGCCCCACGCGCCCGGCTACGCGTCGTGGACGCTGCTGGCCAAGGCGCTGGGGACCGCGCTCCCCCTCGGGGACTGGGCGCACCGGGCCAACCTGCTCTCCGCGCTGTGCGCCGCGGCGGCGCTGGCCCTGCTCTCCGACGCCCTGAGGCGCTGGGGCGCCGGCCGCGCGGCGCGTCTCGGCGCGGCGGCGATCCTGGGGTTGACGCCGCTGTGGCGCGAGCAGGCGGCCGTGGCCGAGGCCTTCGCTCCGCTGGCCTTGGCGGGCGCGCTCCTGCTGTGGCTCGCCGCGGCCGCCGGCGAGCGCCTGCTCGAGCCGGGGCCGGCGGCGTGTCTCGGCCTCGCCTTCGGGTTCGGCCTGGGCCTGCACCAGACCCTCGTTCTGATCGCGCCCGCCCTGCTGCTCTGCGCGGGGCGCGCGCCGGCGAGGCGCCTGCTCGCGGCGGCGGCCTGGGCGGCGGCGGGGACCGTGGCCGGCTTCGCCGTGCACGCGGCGATCCCGCTGCGGGCCGCGAAGGGGCCGCCGCTGAACATCGGGGACGCGCGCGACCTGGACGCCTTCCTGCGCCTGCTCCTGCGCCGCGACTACGGGACGTTCTCCCTCACCGCGGACGGCGAGCGCGGCTCCGCGTTCGGCCAGCTGGCGCGTTTCTGGCACGCCTGCGTCCGCGGCTTCGGACCGGCGGGGCTCGTCTTGGGGCTGACCGGCGCGGCGGGCTGGACGGGCGCGGGCCTGCGCCTGCCGCGCGCGGCCGCCGCGGCGTGGCTCCTGCTCGCCGGCCCGGGGTTCCTCCTGCTCGGCCGGCCCGGCTTCGATCCGCTGACGAGCGCGGCGCTCGAGCGGTTCGCCGTGCTGCCTTTCCTGGGGCTGGCCCTGTTCGTCGCCGCGGGCCTGTCCTACGCGCAGGCGCGCGCGCCGCGCTCGGCGGCGGCGATCGCCGCGCTGGCCGCGCTCTCGCTCCTGCCCGGGGCCGCGGCGGCGTCGCGGCGCGGCGACTTCCTCGCCCGCGACTACGGGCGCTCGATCCTTCGCTCGCTGCCGAAGGACGCCGTGCTCGTGATGGACGGCGGCGACGACACCTTCTATTCGCTGGCGTCCTTGATCCACGCCTCGGGCATCCGCTCCGACGTCGTCATCCACGATCGCGGAGGCGTCGTTTTCCCGGGCTTGTACGGCCGCGACTTCCGCCGACTGGGACGCGAGGAAAAGGAACTCCGCCGCTTGTCCGTGGAGCGTCCGCTGGCGGATTCCGGACGCCTGTGGTACTCGACCCTCAACGCGCGTCTTCTTCCCGGAGCGGCCCTCACTCCCGCCGGCCTTCTGCGCCGTCCCGGCGCCTGCCCGTCCTGCGCCGCGCTCGAGGAGACGACCGCCGTGCGCCGCGACCGCGCCGGCGAGGCCCTGCGCCACCGCGACCGCGCGCTCGGCGCCTTCATCCCGTACCAGCGCGGCGTCGCGGCGCTCGCGCGCGGCGACCTGGCCGCGGGCGCGTCCTGGCTCGGCCTCGCGGCCGAGGCCGCGCCCGACGGCTCGTGGACGGTCCCGACGTGCGCGTACGCCCTCGGCGTCGCGGGCTACGAGGCCGTGGCGCGCAAGGACTACGTCGGCGCGGCCGTCGTGTACCGCGAGGCGGCCGCCATCGAACCCGCGAAGGCGGAGCCGATGACCAATCTCGGCGTGGCCCTGGAGAAACAGGGCCGCGTCGCCGAGGCCGAGGACGCCTTCCGCGAGGCGATTCGCCGCGAGCCGCGCGCGCCCGCCGCCTGGTCGGCGCTCGGCGCGCGCCTGTGGGCCGCGGCCCGCTGGGCCGACGCGGCCGACGCGTTCGACTCGGCCGCCGCGCTCGGGGACGCGCGCGCCCCGGGCTTCGCGAGCGAGGCGCGGCGGCGGGCGGCGCGATGAGCCTCGGAGTCTTCTTCGCCGTCCTGTCCCTCTACCTCGCCAAGCTCCCCCCCGCCTTGGCGCCGTGGCGCGACGCCGGGGAGATGTCGGTGGCGGCGGCCACCTTGGGCGTGGCGCACCCGACGAGCTACCCGCTCTACGTCCTGCTCGGGCGCGCGGCCTGGCTCGTTCCCCTGGGCAATCCGGCCTACCGGCTCAATCTCCTCTCCGCCGTCGCGGGCGCGGCGGCCTGCGCCCTGCTCTTCGCGGTCCTGCGCCCGCGCCGCGGCGCTCTCCCCGCCGGGACGGCGGCCGCGGCCTTGGCCCTCAATCCCGCGTTCTGGGCGGCGTCCCAGGTCTCCGAGATGTATTCGCTGTGGGTCCTCTCCGCGGTCGCCGTGATCGCCGCGGCGGAGCGCGCGGCCGGCGACGCGCGGCTGTGGGCGGGCTTCTGCTTCCTGTGCGGCGTCCTGCTCGGCAACCGGCTGGACCTGATCCTGCTCGCCCCCGGCCTGCTGTGGCTGGCGCTGTCGGCGCGCCCTCTCGCGCGCGGCGAGGACGGCGCCTGGCTCGCCGCGGCGCTCCTCCTCGCTCCCGCCGCGGCCGTCATCTCCGGCTCGAACTGGCCCGCGGCGGCGCTGATCGCGGCGACGTTTCTCCTGCGCGCCCGCGGCGAGGGAGGGATCCGCCGCGTCGGGACCGCGCTCGCGGCCGGCCTCGCGGGCCTGTCGGTGTACCTGTACCTGCCGGTGCGTTCGTCCACCGGACCCCTGCTGGACTGGAACCACCCGGCGACGTTCGCCTCCTTCCTCGATTCGATCCTGCGCACGCGCTACGGCGGCACGCTCGACCTCGTCTCGCGCGACTACGCGGCCGGCGAACTGTTCGCCGACAACCTGCGCCTGTGGGGCGCTCACCTGTGGGACGCCTTCGGGCCCCTGCTGGCGCTCGCCGGCCTGGGCGCGGCGGCCGAGTTCCGCGCCGAGCGCGCGCGCTTCCACGGCCGCTTTGCGGCCTGGTGGTGGGCCGGTCCCGTGTTCCTCTTCCTGGCCAACATGCCGCCCAACGCGCACGCCGCGGCGATCGTGGAGCCGCATTACCTGCTCTCCGACGCGGTCCTGCTGTTCTGGCTGGCGCGCGGAGTCTCCGCCCTGTCGGACGAGTCGGCGCCCGCGTGGAAGCCCGTCGTCGCCCTGGCCTGCGCCCTGGCCTGGCCGGCGGCGCGCGCGGTCCCGGAGCGCCTCGACCGCCGCGCCGATCACGCGGCCGGCGACTTCGCGCGCGGCGTCCTGCGCGCGACGCCTCCGGGGGCGGTCTTGGTCGCCAAGAAGGACGTCCAGCTCTACGCTCTGTGGCACGAGACCGACGCGGCCGGGCGGCGGCCGGACGTGCGGCTGATCGCCCAGGGCCTGGCGGGCTCGCCCTGGTACCGCGCGGGCTGGCGCCGCCGCGATCCCGGCCTGCTCGTCGACTCGCTCTCGGCGCCGGCGGGCTGGGCGGCCCTGGGCGCGGGCGGACGCGCGGTGCGCGCCACGCACGACGCCGAGCCTCCGCCCGGCGTCACGCCGGTGTTCGCGGCGCCTGGAGCGGAGTTCCTGGTGCGCCGCGGCCCGCGCCGGACCTCGGACGCGCCGGACTTCTTCCACCGCGACCTCATCGAGGGCGAGTCGGTCGCCTTCTACCGCGAGTCGGGCGCGCTGGCTCGCGCCGGCCGCCTCGCCGAGGCCGAGACCGCGGCGAACGCGGCCTGGGCGGCGAGCTGGAACTTCCCCGAGGCCCCGGTCATGCTCGGCTACCTGCAGGCGGCCTCCGGGCGCCCGGCCGAGGCCGAGGCCAGCTACGCCCTGGCGGAGAGGCTCTTCGCCGAGAAGCTGGAACTCGCCGCCCGTTGGCGTTCCCTGCCCAAGCTCGTCGCGGCCATCCGCGCCCAGGCCGCGGACGCCGCCACCGGACGCGGGGCGGTTCTCGACCGCCTCGGGGACCGCGCGGGCGCCGAGGCGGCCTACCGGCGCGCCCTGGCGCTGAGCCCGCTCGCCCAGACGCGCGTGAACCTCGCGGTGCTGGCCTGGCAGGACGAGCCCGCGTCGGCCCAGGAGCACCTGGAGGAAGCGCTGCGCCTCGATCCGGGGCACGCGGAGGCCGTCCGACTTCTGGAGCGGCTGAGGGCCCGGCGCCGCTAAACTAGCCCAGCAGGGGCAGCAGGCCGCGCAGAATGCGGTAGGTCAGCCCCCAGACCACGAGCCCCGGCGGCAGTCCCGCGACGCGGAAGCAGGGCACCTGGATGCGCTGGCCCTTGATGGAGACGATCGCATCCCCCTCGCACGGGGCCAGAGAGGCGAGCGGCACCCAGTAGGACTCGACGACCTCCTCGCTCGCCCGGGCGGCGGGCTTGGCGTCGAGGCCGAACACGTACGGACGGATCAGGAGCGCGGGCCTCACCGGCATGCTCGGGTTGAGATCCTCGAGCGCGCCGAGCAGGGACGCGGCGGGCAGGTCCACGCCGATCTCCTCGCGCGTCTCGCGCAGGGCCGTGGCGAGCAGGTCGGCGTCGCCGGGTTCGCGGCGCCCGCCGGGCAGGCCGATATGTCCCGACCAGGGATCTCCCTCGCGCTCGGCGCGGCGGATGAAGAGCACGTCGGGGCCGCTCGCTCCGGGCGCGAGGATCACGGTCACCGAGGTCTCCACGGTCCCGGGCGCCGCGGGAGCGGGCGGGGCGGACGGGAGGCGGGCTTGAAGCGCGGCGTAGCTCATCAGGCTACTTCTTGGGGAAATGATTGTAGCGGAACTGGAAGAAGCCCAGCAGGTCGTAGCCGCCCTGATACTTCAGCAGGGCGAGGTCGAAGTTCATCTTCAGGAAGCGGCCGATCTTGAAGTTGATGAGCACCGGCTTGCGCGCCGCGCCGTTGAACTTCATGATCTCGACGCCGATCGGGTAGTCGGGCTTCAGAAGGTAGAACGTGCTCACGAACGGCACGGTGCGCGACACCACCTGGGTGCCGGTGTTGTCGCGCGCGTAGAACTTGATGGCCTCGGGGGTCAGGAACTCGGACATGTTCGCGGCGAGATTGCCGATCGTGCCCTGCATGACGCCGGCGCTCGTGCGCATGGGCCCGAGCTTCTTGGAGAGCA
>CAZURZ010000055.1:0-6037 GCA_964623465.1 uncultured Elusimicrobia bacterium | reverse complement strand
GTAGCCGTCGGTGAGGATCTTGGTCGTCTTGGCGTCGATCTTGACCGAGACGCCGGGAGTCGTGACCGTCGGCTGGGGCGAGTCGCGGAAGACGAGCATGGCCTGGCCGCCGACGGCGGCGGCGGGGCGCAGGTCGGTCTCCGACTGGATCTGCATCTTGCCGTCGGCGGTCAGGGTCCACAGGCCGATGCGGTCGATGTAGTTGGTCTTGCGCGGCGCGTCCGGGTAGGAGTTCTTCCCGTACAAGCGGCCGATGAAATAGGCCGCGTTGATGTCGAGCGCCATCCCGGGGTTGTTGAAGCGGCCCGCGCCGCGCCAGGCCGTGGGCGTGAGGAGGACGCCGCCGACGGCGGTCGGCGGCGTCACGATGACGGGCTTGGGCGCCTCGACGACCTTCTCGGTCACGTCGAAGACGACGCGCACCTGATTGGTGGAGACGGAGACCGCCGCGAAGTCCGAAGGGACCGAGGTGCCGGGGATCGCGTAGACGTTCGGCGTCAGGGCGGTGAAGCGGCCGAGCGTCATGAGGTCCTGGACGTCGCTCTGCAGGTCGGCGGCGGTGTAGAGCGCGCCGCGGCGGGCGCGGACGCTGTCGCGCCAGGCGTAGTCGGCCACGACGCGGCCCTGGGAGAAGAACAGGACTTCGGCGGGCACCCAGGGGCCGCCTGAGACGGAGAGGGGCTCGCCCAGGGAGGCGGCGGGCGCGGCGACGGGGGTCGAGGCCGCTACGGCGGCCTGTTGCCACGGCGTCGGCTGGGCGGCGGCCGGCGCGGCGGCCGCGAGCCAGACGGCGAGGACGGCGAAAGTCGCGGTCTTCAGGTCGATCTCCCCAGAACCAATCCCACCAGGACGTTCGCCAGCAGGCCGGCGCCGACGTCGTCCATCACGACTCCGATCCCCCCCGGCAGGCGCTCCAGGGACCGGCACGGCCACGGCTTCGTCGAATCGAAGAGGCGGAACAGAACGAACGCCGCCAGCGCCGCCGTCCACGTCCGGGGCAGCCAGGCGGCGGCGACCCAGAACCCCACGATCTCGTCCAACACGATGCGCGAATCGTCGTGAGACCCGAGCGCGCGCTCGGCCCGCCCGCAGATCCAGCACGAGGCGGCGATCGCCGCGGCGACGGCCGCGGCGTACGGACCGGGAGCCGCAGGGAGGAAGGGCCAGAGCAGGGCCCCCTCCACCGTTCCGAGGAAGCCCGCGCCGGTCCATTTCCGGCCGCGTCCCGTCGGGGCAATATAGCTTATCCCGAGCCCGGTGGCCAACCACGCGCAGGCCCGGTCCATCAGCTCCAGGACTTCTCCAGCATCGCGCGGTACTGCACGAGGTAGGACCACAGGCTGGAGAGCGCCAGGGCCGCGCAGAGCACGGTCAACGGGTAGACGGAGCGCAGCATCCAGGGCTCGGCGCGGCCGCGGCCCTGAAGGACAACGACCAAGATCATGCCGGCGATGGCGACGAGCTGCACGGCGGTCTTGATCTTGCCGAAGCGGTCGGCGGCCAGGACCTTGCCCTGGGCGCCGGCGATCACGCGCACGCCGCCGATGAGGAGCTCGCGCATCACGATCAGGAACACCGCCCACAGCGGCACGGCCAGCTCCTTGATGCGGATCAGGGCGATCAATGTTCCGAGCACGAGGATCTTGTCGGCGATGGGGTCGGCGATCTTGCCGAAGGGGCTGACCGTCTTCATCCGGCGGGCGAGCCAGCCGTCGAGCCAGTCGGTGACGATGGCGACGAGGAACATGACGAAGGCGGCCAAATGCCAGTCCGGATTTTCGGACATCAGGCACGCGAACACCGCGGCCGCCAGGACGATGCGCAGCATCGTCAGGCGGTTCGGGAGGGTCATCGCGCTAGGGGATGTCGACGCGGTACTGCCCCTCGGGGCCGGGGGCGCCCAGCGCGACGGGCAGTCCGTTGAGGCTCAGCTCGATGGCGGAGGGCTCGGTCGTGCGCAGATCGACGAACTTCTGCGGCTTCCAGTCCTGGGCGGTGTCGCGCGGCGCCCGTCCTTCGTAGACGACCTGGCCGTCGAGGGCGACGCGGATCCAGGCGTCCTCTTTGAGGCGGATGGTCAGCTTGGGTTCGACGGCGCGGGCGACCGGCTGGAACGCGGCGGGCGCCGCGGGCTCGGGCGCGGCCGGGCCCTTGTCCTTCAAGAGCCACACGGCCAAGCCGAGCCCGAGGGCGGCGGCCAGCACGATGGCGGGCGCCGCCCCGGAGGCGCCGTGCCCCGCCGCGTGCGCAGCGGCGGGGACGTCGTGCGCGTGTTGCGGAGCGTGCTGCGCCGCGGGCGCGTGCGGCGCCGGGGCGTGATGGGCGGCGGGGGCCTTCTTGTGGGCGGCCGGCTTGGCCTGCGGCGCGTGCGCCGCGCCGTCGGCGGGCGCGGCCGCCTCCGCCTCGGCCGACTGGGCCTCGTTGAGCTTCGCCCAGATCTCGTCGAAATTCACGTCGAGATGCTCACAGTAGCCTTTCAAGAAGCCGCGCAGGTAGACGACGGCCGGGAACTGCTCGAAGCGGTCGTTCTCGAGGGCTTCGAGGAAGCGCTTGCTGATGCGCGTCTGCTGGGCCACCGCCTCCAGAGACTGGCCGCGCTTGAGGCGCGCCGCGCGAAGGATCGGGCCGATCTCGGCGCGCAACGACGTGGTGTGCTTGGTCGGGATGCGGCGGAGGGGATCGGGCTCTTGTTCGAGGCTCATTTCGGCTCCGGGGATTTGAAAAGGTCGGCGTCGGCGGGCGGCGTGAACTGGAACGTCTGCGGCGGGAGTTCCGGGTTGAGGCGGACGTTCTCGAAGAGCGAGCGGATCGAGGCGCGGCCGAGCTTGAGCGTCGCCTCGCCGGGGAAGAAGTTCCTGGTCGAGCTCTTCAAGATCAGGACGAACTCCTCGGCCGACTTGCGCTTCGGCGTCAGCCTCAGCTCGAAGGTCCGGTGGCCGTCGGCGCCCGGCGCGGAGACCGTGGAGACGACGGTGTCGTAGCGGGAGAGGAGGTCGGCGGAGGCGCCGAAATCCATCAGGCCCTGGGCGAGAGGCTCGGACTTGCGCCAGGTCTCCAGGCGCGACTGGATCACCTGGTTGGTGGAGTCGCGGTGGACCCACAGATAGGTCCCGTCGGAGACCACGGTCTGCGGCTCGGGGATCTTGTGGACGAGGCGCAGCAGGTCGGGCTTCTTGAACGAGACCTCCCCCTCCACCGACTGCACGGTGTCGGAGCCCTCCAGGCGCACGAACTGGCGGAACGAGGTCTTGAGCGTCGTGATGCGCGCGTCGGACTCCGCGAAGCGGGCGGCGACGTACTCCACGGTGAGCGGCGCGGTGGACGGGGCGTAGGACGTCAGCTCCGCTCCGGAGGCGGCGGTCGAGACGGCCGGCTTGGCGACGGCGTCATTCTTCGCCTTCTTCTCGGCGAACGCGGGAGCGGCGAGCAGGAGCAGGACGGCGGCGGCGCGGATGGTCATCTCAGTCCTTGCGGTCCAGCGGCACCTGCGGGAAGTGCGTGCGCATGTAGTCCTCGATGGTGTCGAAGCGGATCTCCCAGCGGTTCGTCCCCTCGGGCTTGTGGATGAACTCCTTCACCTCGAGGGCGGACAGGATGTTCGTCGCGCGGGCCGACGAGCCGAACTGGGACTTGAGCAGGTCCTGGGAGACGCGGCGGCGTTCTAAGACGAGCTTGAGCGCTTGACTGAACTCGAGCGGCTCGACGCCGAACTGCGACAGGTCGGCGGCGGCCCCGCCCTTGGCGGCCATCGTCTCGAGCATCGGGTAGTCGGGCTTGCCCTGGGTCTTGAGGTACTCGACGACCGCGCGGGTCTCGTCCTCTGACACGAAGGCGCCCTGGCAGCGCTCGGGCTTCTGCGCGCCGCTCGAGAGATACAGCAGGTCGCCCCGGCCCTGGAGCGATTCGGCGCCCGAGCCGTCGAGAATGACTTTCGAGTCGATCTTGGAGATCACCTGCAGGGCGATGCGGCTCGGCAGGTTGGCCTTGATCACGCCCGTGATCACGTCGACGGACGGGCGCTGGGTGGCGAGCACGAGGTGGATGCCGACCGCGCGCGCCATCTGGGTGAGGCGCTGGATCGCGTCCTCGACGATGTCGCCGGCGATGAGCATGAGGTCGGCCAGCTCGTCGATGACGACGACGCAGTAGAACTCGCGCGGCAGGCCTTTCTTGTCGGCCAGCGCGTTGTAGCCCTCGATGTTGCGCACGCCGTGGAGCTGGAGCTTCTCGTAGCGCTTCTCCATGAGGGACACCAGCGCCTTCAAAGCCTTCGCCGCGTCCTTCGGGGAGGTGATGACGGACACGCGCGCGGGCTCGACGATGGGGTCGAAGAGGTGCGGGATGCCTTCGTAGAAGGTCAGCTCGGTGCGCTTCGGGTCGATCATGACGAATTTGACTTCGTCGGGGCGCGCGCGGAAGAGGATGCTCATGACCATCGAGTGGATGAGCACGGACTTGCCGGAGCCCGTCGCGCCGGCGACGAGCACGTGCGGCATCTTGGCGATGTCGGCGGCGACGGGCTCGCCGGAGGCCGAGAGGCCGAGGCCGAAGGAGAGCAGAGGCGCGTTGGCGGGCACGGCCTCGCTCTGGAGAATCTCGCGCAGGACGACGGCGGCCTGCCGGGGATTCGGGATCTCGATGCCGACCGCGGCCTTGCCCGGGATCGGCGCGATGATGCGGATGCCCTTGGCGCGCATGGCGAGCGCGATGTCGTTCTCGAGGGCCACGATCGAGCTCACCTTCACGCCGGGCGCGGGCGAGACCTCGTAGCGCGTGATGACGGGGCCCGGCGAGTAGCCGGTGACGCGCGCGTCGATCTCGAAGCTCCTGAGGGTGCGCTCGAGGTCGGCGACGGCGGCCGCGATCTCCTCCTCGGTGGGCTTGCCGCGCTTGCGGGCGTCGGACGGGAGGCTCAGCAGCTCGAGCGAAGGGAGCTTGTAGTCCTTGTACGCCGCGCTGGGCGCCGCCGGAGCGAGGCGCTCGCCTTCGACGGGCTTGGGCTTGCTCTTGTCCTCGACGAGCTTGGGAGCGGCCCCGTTCGAGGGCTTCACCTCGCGCGTGTCGACGGGCTTGGCGGGAAGCGGGATCGACTCGGGCGCGGGCTTGGTCTTGGGCAGCTCGGCGCGCGGCTCGACGGCCTTTTTCTTGGCGGCCTCGTCTTGCGAGGGCGCCTTGGCCTTGAGCGCCTTCATTTCCTGGCGCGCCTTGGTCCACTCGGCGTAATCCTCGGCAAGTAATTTGGCCATGATCTGTGCGATCGCCGCCCAGCGGATCTCGAAGCACACCTGCAGCGCGAACAAGAAGCCGCCCAGGCCCATCAGGAACGCGCCGGCGCCGCCCATGCCGCTCTGGAGCCATCCGCCCAGCACCGAGCCCCAGAAGCCGCCGGACAGCGCCGCGTCGAGTCCCATCCAGCCGCCGATCTGCGCGGCGAGCGAGGCGCCCGCGAGCAGGCCGCACAGCGACGCGATCGAGGTGACCATCCAGCCCGACGACTTTCCGCGCAGGACGTGCTGCAGCAGGCCGTTGAACATGAACACCGGCAGGAGGTAGGCGGCCGCGCCGAACTGGCGGAAGAAGAACTCCGCCATGGCCTGGCCGAAGCGGCCCGAGTACGACGGCAGGGCGAGCGCCCATCCGAGATAAACGGCGCCGAGGAAGAACGCGACCCAGCGGATCGCGGACGGCAGGATGTCCTTGCGCTTCGTCCCCTTCGTCGCCTTCGCGGCCGATCGGTACCGGTTCGTCGCCATTAAGGAATAGCCCCCAGGTGCCTCGACGTCTACGAGGCATGAATTATAGCGGTTTTTTCCGCGCTTTCCAGGGGGTCGGGGCGGCCGCCCGTCGCTGAGTGTTTTCGAGACCGGCGTGCGCGGGTGCGTCCGGACGCAGTTACCCCCGCGCGGGCGACACGTACTGCGTCTCGACGCGCATCTCGGCGTGCTCGGGACCGAGCACCGGGACCACGTCGCGGCTCACGTCGAGCACCAGCAGGCCGTCGCGCGTGATGTGCGCGATCTTGTAGGCGCGGCGGTGG
>CAZURZ010000054.1:0-15540 GCA_964623465.1 uncultured Elusimicrobia bacterium | reverse complement strand
ACGCGGTGCGCGATGCCGAGCTCGATGCGGTCGAGCGCGGCCACGCAGTCCTTGTAGGTGATCAGCTCGCGGCGCTCGCGGGTGGCGATCAGCGCGGCTTCCTTGAGGACGTTCTCGATGTCGGCCGGGGAGTAGCGCACGGTCTTGCGCGCCAGGCGGGCGAGGTCGATGGAAGGGTCGGTCTTGAGCTTCTTCGCGTAGTACTCGAAGGTCTCCAGGCGCTCCTTGAGGTTCGGGAGGTCGACGCGGATCGTGCGGTCCAGGCGGCCGGGGCGCACGAGCGCCGGGTCCAGGATGTCGAGATTGGCGTTGGTCGCCGCGATGACGACGACGTCGGCGTCGTTCTCGTTGAGGCCGTCCATCTCGACGAGCAGCTGGTTGAGCGTGGAGTTGGACTCCGAGGTGCCGCCGTCCATCAGGCCGCCGAAGCGGCGCTTCTGGCCGATGACCTCGACCTCGTCGATGAAGAGGACGCAGACGCCGTGCGCCTGGGCGTACAGGCGGGCGCGGCGGAACATCTTGCGCACGCGGGCGGCGCCGGTGCCGACGAAGACCTCGATGAACTCGGAGGCCGAGGCGGTCAGGAAGGGCACGCCGGCCTCGGTGGCGATGGCCTTGGCGAGCAAGGTCTTGCCGCAGCCGGGAGGGCCCGCGAGCACCATGCCGCGGATGATCTTGCCGCCGACCTTGCGCAGGAGGGCGCGGTCCTTGATGAGCTGGACCATCTCCCAGGCCTCGCGCTTGGGCTCGACGAGGCCGACGACGTCGCTGAACTTGACGTTGACCTTGGTCGGGTCGACCTTCTTCTTGCTGATGTCGGAGAGGCCGCCGTACTGGAAGGTGTATAAGAAGAAAACGAAGATCAGCGAATTGATGATCGACGAGGGCAGGGAGATGACGTTGAAGCCGATGATGTAGCGGGCGACGCTCTCCTCGAGGCGGGTGAGGTACCAGAGCGGGAGGAAGACGGCGGCGAGCAGGATGATGGCCAGGACGACCTGGACCCAGTAGAACTCCCACCACAAACGGAACTTAGCCCAGTTCATATGTCTCCTGTTGACGCTTCCCCTGCGACCCGGCCATCATAGCAATTGTTCCGGAGGACGGCTCAGGGCGCGACGCCGGGGAGGACGAAGGCGATCGGCCGGTCGCGGTTGGGCACGTACTTCGTGGAGCAGACGACGAAGCCGGTGGTCTTGTAGAACGGCATCTGGAGCGGCTTCGTGCAGGCGGTGACGGTGACGACGTTCCAGACCTGGGTGCGCTGGACGGTGACGCCGGGCTGGGACGGGCAGTTCGCGGTCTGGCGGCAGGATTGGGTGAGGTCGAGGAACTTCTCGGCGCCGGTGCCGTAGCCGAGGTAGGTGAGCACGCGCTCCTGGATGTGCGGGCGCAGGGTCCCCTCGTCCCACCCCTCGAAGGACGCGTTGCGGTGCGACTCCAGCTGCCAGCGGCGCGCCGCGTAGAACGAGGCGATCTCGAGCTTCTGCATCAGGATGAGCAGGGCGAACACCTTCGCGAACGCGAAGAGGAAGAACATGAAGATCGGAAACAGGAGGACCGTTTCCGTGGTGGCTTGGCCGCGCCGGCCGATCTTGATCACGGGAACTGCCGCACCTGGAACTTCGGGGTGGGGTAGGGCCAGACCTTGGCGTTGGGATTGGTGGCGCCGACGGAGACCGTGGTGTGGAGCTCGGGGGCGGAGTTCTTGAAGTGCTGGGGCATGTTGCCGAAGTCGACGTTGAAGTAGTTCTTGCCGGGCAGCTGCCAGCGCAGCGTCAGGCCGAGGCCGGGATACTCGGAGTTGCCGGGCTTGCTGAGCGTGTTCAAGGTGGTCTGGTCGACGGTCTGCATCTGGAAGACGCCGCCGCCGCTGCAGCCGGCCGAGTTCGGCAGGGTCATGATGTCGGAGTTGGCCGTGTAGTAGTTCTGCAGGCCGGGGCCGCCGGTGTACTTGACGCCGTGATAGATGAGGCGGCGGGCGCAATGCGCCTCGGTCTTGAAGTCGCCCAACGCCGCGTCGAAGCTGGCGGCCAGCTCCTCGCCGTAGCTGTAGGGGTCGCCCGTGTTGAGCCAGTAGGATTTCTGGAGGAAGCTGTGGCGCGGCGAGCCCATCGTCAGGCGCTTGAGCACCTGCCACTGGGCGTCCTCGACCGAGCCGAGCAGGGAGAAGACCTGGAACCACAGCTTGTACACCTCGGTCGCGAGGTCCCAGCCGTGGTAGGACTGGTCGCCGTTCTCGTGCGTGAAGAGGACGACGGGATCGGGGATGGTGGGATTGGAGGAGTTGCGCCCGGCGCCCGGAGCCTTGGAGCCGTCGTACTCGATGTCCCAGACGTCGGCGTTCTTCCAATGCGCCTCGTCGGTGTTCTTGTGGCCGCTCTTGGAGCGCGGGAAGATGCCGTTCTGATAGAGGACTTCGGCGTACGTCCTGGGGTTGAACATGCTGCAGTCGCCCTTGCCCTCGCACTCGAAGGGGAAGTCGTCGTAGCCCTGCTCGAAGATGCGCATGGGGAAGGCGCCGTTGACGTAGGCGGTGCGGTTGAGAAAGTCGGAGTAGTTGGTCGCCTCGACGAAGGCGGCGGCGTCCATCGCGAACTGATGCTTGATCTTCTCGCGCGAGAGCTTCGCCGTCTCGTAGATGAGATAGACGAAGAGGAACAGGGTCGGGAACAGGATCATCGCCGGAATGACGATCTGCCCGGCGCGGGAACGGACGATGCGCCTCATGCTCGAATTATAGCCCCGGACGGGCCGAATTCAAGGTCGAAACGGTTAAAAAACGGTTACTTAGAGGAAGGCGGGACGGAGGGGCCCAGGAAGGCGCTCACGGCGGGATCGACCTTCTGGCCGCCCCCGAGCGCGTCGATGCTGGCGACGACGAGCGAGCGGAGCTGGCCGCCGAGCAGGCGGTGGGCCCGCAGCTGGAAGGTCGTGGAGTAGGTCTCCCCGCGCACGCTCTCGAACTCGACCCAAAGCGCGCGCTCGCCCCAGTGCTTGAGCATCGCGGCCATCGACGCGGAATAGGCCGCGTACTCGGGGTCGCTCATGCGCACGGTGACGCCCATGTTGAAGACGAGCAGGCCGACGTCCGCGTCGTCGGACGGGATGTTCTTCGTGATGAACGCCGCGGCCTTCTCGGCCGGGCACGGCGCGAGCTGGATGAAGGCGGCGTCGGAGCGGGTCTGCGCGGCGATCTTGTCGATCGCGTCGTCGAGCGCGGCGACGGCCTGGAGATCGTCGGGGAAGATGCCGGCGGTCAGCCAGCGGCGGTCCATGATGTCCTCGGCCTGAAGCGGGCGCGGCTCGAGGCCGACCCGGGCGCTGACGAGCGCCGAGTCGAAGGGCCGGGTGGGCGCGAGCAGGTCGCCCGCGAGGTTGAGACCCGCTCCGGAGTTGACCTCGACGAGATAGAAAGGAAGGTCGCGGCTCTGGAAGAAGGCCATCGCCGGCGCGGTCCACATGCCGGCGCGCGACTGGATGAAGGTGCGTCGCTGGCCGCTCTTCAGGTTCTCGGCGAAGGCGGCCGGGGGCGCGGCCAGGAACCGGGCCAAGCCGACGGACGGATCGGCCTCGGCGGTGCCTCCGCAGGACGGGAAGTACGGCACGAGCGGCGACTCGGCGTCGCTGAGCGCCTCGTAGTGGAGGCAGGCGAGATAGAGGCTCCAGGCCTCGCTCCAGGCGACGAAGGTCCGCTTCTCCCAGGCCTTGGCGATGATCTTCCACCACGGCGGCTCGCCGCGCTTGAGCTGCTCGGCCGTCCAGCGCAGGACGGCGGAGGTGACCGGAAGCGCCGCGGCCTGCGCGGCGCCGCGCTCGAGCTGGGCGGAGAATTCCTCTCTCGTCACCGGCGGTCGGGGCTCAGTTGGGGTCTTCGGGCGAGATCAGACCCATCTCGATGCCCTTCACGACGGCCTCGGTCCGGTTGCTGACCTCGAGCTTCTGGAAGATCGCGTTGAGGTGGTTCTTGATGGTCTTGACCGAGCACTCCATCTTGGCCGCGATCTCCTTGTTCGACATGCCGGTGCCGAGGTAGACGAGCACGCGGATCTCGGTCTTCGTGAGCGCGACGGGCGAGTTGCCGTCGCCGGTCGCCATCTGGCGAAGGCCCTGGAGGAGCTTGCCCATGACCTGCTGCGGGATCATCACGCCGTCGTTGGCGAAGGCCTTCAGGGCGTTGACGAGCTCGGCGGCCGGAAGCATCTTGGAGAGGTAGCCGTTGGCTCCGGCCTGGATCGACTCCATCACGTGGGCCTCGTCCTCGTAGGAGGAGAGGATGAGCACGTTGGTCGCCGGGCACTCCTTGCGGATGAGGCGGGTGGCGGCCACGCCGTCCAGGTGCGGGAGCTTGATGTCCATGAGGATGACGTCGGGCTTGAGCTTGCGCGCCAGGCGGACGGCCTCCTGGCCGTCGGCGGCCTCGCCGACGACTTCGACGATGCGCTCGTTCTCGAGCAGATCCTTGATGCCCTCGCGGAACAGAGTCTGGTCGTCCGCGATCAGGACTTTGACCTTTCTTTTCGGGGCAGCCTTCGTCGAAGCCATTCGTTCCTCCTCGGAATCGGGGCTAGTCTAGCAGAAATTGACCGGCCAATTATGCAGGTAAATCACGGACTCGTCAAGCCTTGCCGGCCGGTATCGTAAAGAGGAAAGCGGCGCCTTTCCCCAGACCCGCGCTCTCGACCCAGATGCGGCCGCCGTGGCTCGCGACGATCTCCCGCGAGATGGAGAGGCCCAGACCCAGGCGCCCGCCGCCGGAGGCGGACTCGCCCTGATAGAAGCTCTGGAACAGCTTGCCCACCTCATCGGGCGCGATCCCGTCCCCGGTGTCGCGCACGGCGAACCGCACGCCGGTTCCGTCGCGCTCGGCCGAGACGGTCACGCTCCCGCCCTTCGGGGTGTGGCGGATGGCGTTCTCGAGGAGATTGTTGAGGACCTGGGACAGGCGCTTCTTGTCGGCCGCGATGGTCGGCAGGCCGGGCTGCAGGGCGGCCTGAAGCGTGAGGCCGCGGGCGGAGGCGCGCGCCTGCGGGCCGACGATCGTCTCTTCGACCAGAGAGCCGGCGTCGAAGAGGTTGGTCTCCAGGCGGAACTTGCCCTGCTCGATCGACGCCCAGTCCACCAGGTCCTCGATCAGGCGCGAGATCTGGGCGATCCCGTTCGAGATGTACTTCATCTTCTTCTGCTGCTCCCCGTCGGGGTTGATCGACTGGGCGAGCATCTCGAAGCTGACCTGGAGGGTCATCAGGGAATTGGAGAGGTCGTGCGAAGCCATCGACATGAACTTCGACTTCATCGCGGAGAGGCGGAGGTTCTTGTCGTTGGCGGCCTTGAGGTCCTGCTTGAGGCGCATCTTCTCGAGCGACTTGGCGATCGCGCGCTTGAGGTGGTCGAAGTTGACCGGCTTGGTGAGGAAGTCGTCGACGGACTCCTGGATCGCCTTGAGCGCCGTGTCGAGGGACGCGTGCGCGGTGATCATGAGGATCTGGCTCTCGGTGTTCAGCTTGCGGATCTGCTGGATCGCGTCGATGCCGGTCCCGTCGGTGAGGTTGTAGTCCATCAAGATGACGTCGAACTGCGTCTTCTTGACCTGGGCGACGGCTTCCGCCGCGCTCGACGCCTGCGCGGTCTCGTAGCCCTCGACCTCGAGGTTGTCGTTGACGCTCTCGCGCATGTTCGCGTCGTCGTCGACGATCAGGATCTTGCCTTTCATGGGGTTCACGCCGCAGTCGGAATATACAATTTAAATGTCGTCCCGACGCCGACCGTCGACTCCACGTCGACCTTGCCCTTGTGGTGGTCGACGACCTTGCGCACGACGGCCAGGCCGAGGCCGGTGCCGCGCGCCTTCGTCGTGAAGAAGGGGGCGAAGATCTTGTCGAGCACGTCCTGCGGGATGCCCGAGCCCGAGTCGCCGATGTCGATGCGCACCCAGCCCGCCTCGGGGATCGTCGTGCGGACCGTGACGCGCCCGCCCTTGGGGGCCGGCATGACCTCGACGCCGTTGCCGATCAGGTTGCGCACGGCCTGCTGCATCTCGGTCTTGTCGAGGTCGACCGCCGGGTTGGCCGGATCGAAGCGCTTGTCGACCTGGACGTGAGGCGGGAACGGGTACACCGACAGCAGCTCCTCGAGCCAGTCGTTGATCCTCACGCGCTCGAGCTGCAGCTCGCGCTGGCGCGAGTAGGTCAGGATCTCGTTGATGATGCCGTTGGCCTGCTGGATCTCGGACTCGATGATCTTGATGTGCTTGGTGATCTTCTGGTCGGGCTCGCCGCCCGTGCCGAGCTTGGTCTTGATGAAGTAGATCGAGTTGTTGATGACGGCGAGCGGGTTGCGGATCTCGTGGCCGACGACGGAGGCCATCTGTCCGATGGCCGCGAGCCGCTCCTTCTTGATCAGCTCGTCCTGCGCCGCCTTCAGCTCGCGGGTTCGCGAGTCCACGCGCTTCTCCAGGAACTTGGTGAACTTCTCCAGCTCCTGCTTGGCGTGGATCAGCTCTCCCGTCTTCTCCTTGAGCGACTCCGACATGCCCAGGAAGGTCTGCGCCAGGTCGCCGATCTCGTCGTTGGTGGTGACGACCTCGGGCAGGTCTTCGAACTGCCCCTTCCCCAGCCGGTCGGCCGCCTCCTTGAGGATGCGGATGGGCTGGGTGATGTGCCCGGCGACGGCGAGCGACAGCAGGACCGTGAACAGGACGACCCAGATCAGCACGCGGAAGATCTGCGTCTTCATCTCGGCCGCGGTCTGGTAGGCGGCCTCGACGGGCTGCTGGACGTAGACGATCCAGTCCAGCTTGTCGATGAGCGCGAACGCGCCCAGCAGGCGCTTGCCTCCCTCGATGGGGATCTCGCCGCCGCCCTTGGCGTCGTCCTGCGTCGTGAGGACCTTCTCGACCTCGGCCGGCATGCGCGCGTCGGGGCGGTAGATCTCGCGGGGATCGGAGTGCGCGATCAGGAAGCCGTCGCGGGTCATCACGGCGGCCTGGCTCTTGCCCGACGCCGGGAACTCCATGGCCAGCATCGTGGACAGGCCGTTGAGGCTCACGCGCGCCACGATGACGCCGACCGTCTTGGCGGGCGTGACGCGCTGGTCGAGGATCGGCACCGAGATCGTGACCGTCGGGTAAAGGCCCTGGAAGCGCTCGAGGCGGCCGATGAACTGGCCGCGCGGACCGACCGCTCCGGCGTAGAGCTCTTCGCCGCGGAAATCGCGCAGGTCGGGGTTGGGGCCGAGGAAGCGGCCGACGCGCAGGGCCTCGACGCCCTTTTCGTTGAGCACCGACAGCTCCAGCACCGCGAAGTGTATCTGGAGGATGCGGTTGAGGTACTGCGTCTGCTTGGCCGGGTTCATCGTGATGAAGTCCTCGAGACCGGCCGTCTCGGTGAGGACGTTGCGGAAGGTGGTGACGTACTTGTAGACGGTGTCGGAGAAGCCCACCGCCAGCGACTCCTGCATCGCCAGCGTCTCCTTGCGCAGCGACTGCTGGGTGATCCCGACCAGGTGCCAGCCGACGAAGATCATCGGCGCCAGCGAAATGAGCAGGAACCAGAAGAGAATCTTGTAGGCGAGCTTGCCGCGGTTCCTAGTGGAGGGCATGATGACAGTCCGTTCCGGAATTATGCCGTTTCCGGAACACGAATTTGTTACGCCCCGGCGGCGGCGTCAGCCTTTCGCGGAGTTGCGCGACAGCAGCTGCTTGATGCGGGCCGAGAGCTCCGCGAGGTCGAAGGGCTTGGTGATGTACTCGTCCGCGCCGAGCTCGAAGCCCTGCTTCTTCTCCTCGGAGGAGAGGAAGCGGCCCGTCATCATGATCAGGATCGTGGTCTTGGAGCGCTTGCGCAGCTCCTGGCAGATCTGGAAGCCCGACGAATCGGGCAGCTGGATGTCCATGATCACCGCGTCGGGGTCGATCTTAGCGGCGGCGGCGATGCCTTCCTTGGCCGCGCCGGCCTGGTGGCACTCGAAGCCGTCGAGCTCGAGGACTTCGGCGAGGCTCTCGCGGAGATGGGCGTCGTCGTCGATGATCAGCAGCTTCGGAAGCTTCGCCATGTTATCTCCTCATCTCCCCGCCGGGCGGGACCAGCTTGTAGCCGACGCACGGGATCGTCGTGATGTATTTCGCCGCCACGCCGAGCTTCTCGCGCAGACGCCGCACGTGCACGTCGACCGTGCGCGGCGAACCGAAATAGTTGTAGCCCCAGACGCGCTCGATCAGGTACGGGCGCGAGAGGACGCGATTGGCCGAGCTCAGGAAGACGTACAGCAAGTCGAGCTCCTTCGAGGTCAGCGGCACGCGCTTCTTGTTGATGTGGAGGGTGTAGCTCGTGAGGTTGAGCTCGATCTCCCCCATGTTGATGATCTCTTCCGACGAGTTGACCTGGGTGCGGCGCAGCACGGCCTTGATGCGCGCCAGGCACTCGGCCGCGTCCCAGTTCAGGGACAGGCACTCGTCGGCGCCGGCCTGGAAGAAGGCCAGGCGCAGCGAGACCTTGTCCTTGGTCGAGGACGAGGCCGCGGGGGCCGCGGGACCCGAGCGGCCGAAGAGGGCGTAGGCGTGCTTTGAAGGAGCCGCCGAGGCCGCCGGGGCGTCGGCATGCTCCACGAGAGCCACGATGGGGAGCTGCTTCGAGGGCCCCTTGGCGCGCAGCTGCTTGACCAGCTCCACGCCCTCTTCGTCGACGAGACGCTGCCCGAGCAGCAGCAGATCGCAGCCGCGGTGGGCGAGAAGGCCGTGGACTTCCTTGGCCTTCTGCGCGACGGTGACGGTCATCCCCGCCGCCTGGAGCGCCTCGAGGATGACGGCCGCGCGATTGGGCTCGCGCGAACCGTAGACGACGCTGGTCCGCATCGTCCGGCTATTCCTGCTCGCCGCCCTCGTCCTCGAGCTCGATGCTGAGCCCGCCGAGGGAGCTGATCGCGGCGAAGAAGTTGTACACGACGGAGATGAGCAGGAGCGCGCCTTCGGTCAACACCGCGTAGAAGAGGGTGTAGAAGCCGACCGACATGGCCTTCTGCGCGGCCGACAGGGCCGCGTTCTGCGAATTCGGGGAGATGACGAACGTGACCAGGCCGCCCAGGAAGCCCAGGAGCATCACCGTGCCGGTGATCGCGGGCCGCGTCGAGATCAGGATGGCGGCCGAGGCGATGACCGCGCCGGCGATCGCGACCGGTCCTTTGCCGGCGAAGCCGGCGCCGAGAGCCATCGCGGCCCCGAGGAAAACGGCGATCGGGAGGACGGGGTGCTTGAACCAATACGGATCGATTCTCTTCACTCGATAGCTCATTCCAATCTCCTTAATAGCTTTCGCGGCCCGCCAAGAATAACAGAAGCGAAAGGATTTGACAAGGGGAAGAGCGCGGAGCGCTCAGCGGAACAGGCGCGGCTCGGGCGGGAGGACGAGCGTGCCCTGGAAGCGCTTGAGCAGGCGGTCGGCGTCGGGATCGCCGATGCCGACCCAGCGCTGGGAGCCGTTCTTGGCGCGGATCAGCCAGGAGGAGATCTCGCGGCGCGGCTCGTTCTTGACCGCGGCGAACAAGGCCTCGGCGCCGTCCTCGGACAGACCGGCCGGCTGGATCTCCCCGGACGCGGGGCGCGATGCCAGCCGGAAGACTTCCTTGCCGTCCACGTTCATCGCTCCGCAGAAGTGGGCGGCGCCGCGCGCGCAGACGACGAAGGCGGAGCGCTTGCCCGTCGGGTGGCCCGGCGGCAGGAGATCGGAGGCGAAGGGACGCTTTCGCGACGCAGCGGCCTCGATGAAGGAGCCCCCCTTCTTGAAAAAGACGCCCCCCTCCGGCAGCGGGACCTTCTCCAACGGCCTGGCGGTCCCGGTCGACGTCCCGACCCAGACGGCGGCGCCGGCGGGCGCCTTGTACCACTCGATCGCGCGCTCCGAGACCACGGCGATCCGGTCGCCGCTCCAGTAGACGCGCGGAGCCTCGGCGGCAGCGGCCGGCAGGGCGAGGAGCAGGGCGAAGACGAGCACTAGATGCGCGCGCCCACCGTCTTCGTCTCGAAGAGGATCAGCGTGCGGCGCAGCTCGCCCTCCTCCTCGAGATGGACGGCCTTCACGTGGCAGGGTTCGGACTTGAACATCGTGTCCGCCTCGACGACCTGGTTGGGGCGGTCGAGGGCGACGCCGACGAGGCGCAGCACGTCCTGCTGCTGGCTGTCGATGACGTCGAGAAGGTGGAGCTTGCCGTCGGTGGTGACGGTGCCGGTGACCGGAAAGTTGGTGTAGAGGACGCTGTTGTCCTCGTCCACGACGATCGCGCGATGGCTCTTCGAGACGACGGCCTTGAGGATCGACTCCCACCACCGCGCCTCGGCCAGGCCGCGCTGCTTCTCCTTGACCATGGAGTTGGCGATCTCGGCCTTCACCTTGGACAGGAAGATGTTGATGGCGCCGGCCAGCTCGCCGATCTCGTCTCCGCGCGCGGGGAACTTCAGCTCCAAGTTCTTGAACGAGATGGACTCGATCGCGTCGCGCAGGTTGAGGATGGGATTGAGCACGAAATGGTGGAGGAAGAAGTAGAGCGGGATGCCCAGGAGCAGGAGTACGCCGACCGCGCCGATGGCGTACTTGTGCATGGCCTTGTTGATGACCTTGACCACGCCTTCGCGGCTGATCTGCATGTTGAGGATGCCGAGGACCTCGCCGCGCAGCGCCAGCGGGATGGCGATGTCGTAGAGGGGCATGTTTGGCACGGCGCGCACGATCGGCGTCTTGGCGAGCCAAGCCTGCTCGATCGCGTCGGTCGGCAGGGACACCTGCTTCACGAAGTCGTCGAAGGTCTTGGTCATCATCGACGGGTCCTTGAACCAGCGGACCTCGCCGTACTTGTTGAGGTACAGAAGGGCGGCGATGCGGTCGTCCTTGGAGAAGCGCGAGATCGTGTCGAACTCGGCCATCGAGATCACGCCCTGGTTGCGCGAGAGGCCCTCGATGAGGGTCGGCGCGTACAGGCGGACCATGTCGATCGACTCCTGCTTGAGCTTCTCGTCGAAGGTCCACTTGAAGAGGTTGTAGTAGAAGATCCCGCCCAGGCACATGACGTAGACGCCGATGCCGGTGAACCACATGAACCACTTCGCGGAGAGCTTCATACCCTCTATTCTGCCTTATTGCCCCGCGCCGTACAGTTTCTCGATCTTCTCGAGGCCCGAGGAAGCGTCCGCGTTGCTCGGATCGAGCTGCTTGGCGTGCAGCCACTTGTCGCGGGCCTTCTCGTAGTCCCCCTTCTGGTAATAGATCACGCCCTCGAGATAGGCCTGCTGCGAGGCCTGCCGGTTGCTCTCGGTGCTCGCGGGAGGCTGCTGGCCGGGCTGAGCCTGCGCGGCGCCGGGGTTGGCCTTCGCGTCGGCGGCCGCCTTGGCCTTCTCCTCCTCCTCCTTCTTCTTGGCCTCCTCGGCCGCCTTCGCCTCCTCCTCCTGCTGCTTCTTGCGGTCCTCCTCGCGCTGCTTGGCGACCTCGGCCGCGCGGGCGCGGGCGGCGGCCTCGCGGCGCTGCTGCTCCTTGGCGCGGGCCACGAGCTGGTCCGCGGCCTTGGGGTCGTACCCATACTCGACCGCGTGCTTCCACTCGGCGACCGCCTTGTCGTACTGGCGCGTCTCGTAGTAGCGGCGGCCCTCGGCGACGTGCTGGTTGGCGACCTCCGCGCGGATCTCGGCCTGGAGCTTCTGCGCCTTCACGTTGCCCGGCCCGGACTCCAGGACCGCGTCGAGCATCTTGAGGGATTCGAGCACCAGGCCCTGGCTGTAGAGGTTCAGCGCGGCCTGGAGCTTCTCGTTGGCGTCCTGCTCGCGCGACTCCGCCTCGACCTTCGCCAGCTCCTGGGTCAGGCGCGGATAGCGCGGATTGAGGACGAGCGCCGCGTACCACTGATCGAGCGTCTCGCGCAGGCGGTGCTGGCGGTAGGCCTGCCGCCCCTTGCGATAGTGCTCCTCGGCCAGCTCGCCGCGCGCCTTCTTGAGCCAGTAATGGGACTTGAGATTCGAGGGCGACAGCTTCGAGCATTCCTCCCAGCGCTGCGACGCCTCGACGAGACGGCCCTGGCGATACAACGCCATGCCCTCCTCGAAGCGCTCCTCGATGAGCCGCTTCTCCGAGACGCGCGGCTTCGTGGAACCCTTCAAATCGATGGTGGCGCGGTTGAGGATGGAGGCGTCAGAGTAGCCGGGGTCGATGGAGAGGATCTTGCGGGTCAGGTCGTTCGCGGCCTCGTACTGGCCGTGCTTGTAGAGGTCGAAGGCGTTCTCGTAGACGCTCTTGAGCGTCTTGCGGGTCACGCGCGATTTTTCCAGCTGGATCGTGTAGATGTACTTCTTCTTGTCGTCCTCGGAAGAGATCGTGCCCAGGTTCAGCTTGGACATGTCGAGGAAGAGGCCCTCGGTCTCGTTCTTGGCCGTGGCGGCGCGCCCGGCGACAGCGGGGGCGGCGAGCACGAAGGAGAGCCCGAAACGCCGCATCAGAAGCCGAGCCCTCCCTGGACGAGGCTCTTCATCATCGGAGCGAGCATCATGATGAACACGGTCGGGAAGATGAAGATGAACAACGGGATCAGCATCTTCGTCGCGGCCTGGGCCGCGAGCTTCTCGGCCTTATTGAGACGGCGGAAGCGCATGTCCGCCGCGTAGTTGCGCAGCAGCTCGACGAGCGAGGTGCCGAGCTCGTCGGACTGGATGATGAGGCCGACGAACGAGCGGATCTCGGCGACGCCGGTGCGCATGGCGAGGCGCTTGAGCGCGTCGCGGCGCGTGTAGCCGAGCTGCACCTCGTTGATCATCTTCTGCAGCTCGTTCTCGAGCTCGGTGCGCTGGCTCTGCTTGACGTTCTTGAGGATGCGCTCGATCGCGGCCATGTAGTCGAGACCGGCCTCGATGGTGAGGGCCATCAGGTCGACCATGGTCGGGAAGTTGCGCATGATGTCGGCCTGGCGCTGGCGGATCTTGCCCTGGAACATCGAGTCCGGCACGAAGAAGCCGATGAGGCCGAACAGAGCGACGACGGGCGACTCCAACGCGAGGAACAGGCCCACGACGGCTCCCGCCGCGAGCATCTCCTTGAGGTGAAGCATCTCGAGCGGAGTGGGCTTGAGCGGGCGGCCCATCATCATGTGCATCTCCTCGAGCTTGACGTCGAGCTTGAAGGTCTTCAGCAGGAACAAGTCGAGCTTATCGACCAGAGAGCCGTTGGGATTGAGGCTCGAGAACGCGGAGCTCGTGCCGATGTCCTTCTTCGCCAGCTTGGAGAGGTCGCCTTCGCCGTCTTCCGGCGGCGGCGCGAACATGCGGCTGGCCGCGGTGTAGCACGCGACGGAGCCGAGGACTCCGACCGCGAGCAGCACGTAGTGCATCAGGGGATCGATGGGTCCCATGGCCTAGACGTTGATGTCTCCGAGTTTATTGACGATCTTCATGCCGATGGCGATCCAGATGGTGCAGAAGAGCAGGGTGACCACGCCGATCCCGCTGAAGTAGTACTCCCTCATCGGCTGGGGCTGGAACAGGAACATGATGATGAGCATGATCCAGGGCATCACGCCCACGACGATCGCCTGGATGCGCTGCTGCGCGGTCATCGCCGCGGTCTTCTCGACGAGCTTGGATTCCTCGCGGATGTTCTCGACGATGCGGTCGAAGATCTTGGTCAGGTTGCCGCCGACGCTGCGCTGGATGACGACGGCCTTGATCATGTAGGAGAGCAGGCGGCTCTGGACGCGCTCCTCCACGCCCTCCAGGGCATGTCCGCGACCCGGGTGGGCGGGCTCCGGGAGGCCACGGACATCCTGGTGCACGCCATGGAGGCCGACGACCTGGAGGCGCGGTTCTTCTTCGCGGAGACCTGAGGACCGCCCCCGCTCCCGGTGACAGGACCCCGCCGGCCCGACAAGATGAAGGCAGATCCCCGATGGCCCGAACCACCGACAGCGACCTGAACGACGGCGTCCCCCTCTCCCGGCTGCCGGCGGCGGCCCTGCGGGCGGTCTGGCGGGAGGGCTACAGCGCCGCCCAGTTCAAGCGCGACGCCATGGCGGGCTTCGTGGTGGGCGTGGTGGCCCTGCCCCTGGCCATGGCGCTGTCCATCGCCGTGGGCGCGCCGCCCCAGCAGGGCCTCTACACCGCCATCGTCGCCGGCTTCATCGCCGCGCTGCTGGGGGGCTCCCGGGTCCAGGTGGTGGGCCCCACCGCGGCCTTCATCGTGCTCCTGGCGCCCATCCACGCGAAGTTCGGCCTGGGCGGGCTGCTCCTCACCGGCCTGATGTCCGGCGGGATCCTCCTGGCCCTGGGCCTGCTCCGCCTCGGCTCCCTCATCGAGTTCATCCCCCACCCCGTGACCACCGGCTTCACCGCCGGCATCGCCGTGGTCATCGGCACCCTCCAGGTGAAGGACGTCCTGGGCCTGCGCATCGAGCGCCTGCCCGAGCACTTCGTGGAGCGGGTGGTGGCCATGGGGCGGGCCCTCCCCAGCGCCTCGGCCTGGGAGGCCCTGGTGGCGGCCCTGACCCTGGCCATCCTGCTGGTGCCGCGCCTGCCCAAGCGCTGGCTCATCCGGGTGCTGCCCCGCTACCTGCGGCCCGTGCCCGCCCCCCTCATCGCCCTGCCCTTCGCCGCCCTGGCGGCCTACCTGCTGGTGACCTTCGTGCCGGGCTTCCGGGTGGAGACCATCGGCAGCCGCTTCCACACCCTGGTGGACGGGGTCGCGGTGCCGGGCGTGCCGCGCCTGCCGCCCCTCTTCGCCCTTCCCTGGCACCAGCCGGGCCCCGGCGGCGCGCCCTTCGAGCTGAGCTTCGGCCTCGTCCGCCAGCTCCTCCCCGGCGCCTTCGCCGTGGCCATGCTGGGGGCCATCGAGTCCCTGCTGTCGGCGGTGGTGGCCGACGGCATGGCCCGCACCAAGCACGATCCCGACGCCGAGCTCATGGGCCTGGGGGTGGCGAACCTCGTGGCGCCCTTCTTCGGCGGCATCCCCGCCACCGGCGCCATCGCCCGCACCGCCACCAACTTCCGCTCCGGGGGCCGGAGCCCCTTCGCGAGCATGATCCACGCCCTCACCCTGCTGGCCATCGTCCTGCTCCTGGCCCCCCTCATCGCCTACGTGCCCATGGCGAGCCTCGCCGCCCTGCTGCTCCTGGTGGCCTGGAACATGAGCGAGGCCGAGCACTTCCTCCACACGGTGAGGGTGGCGCCCAAGAGCGACGTGGCGGTGCTCCTGACCTGCTTCTTCCTCACCGTGGTCTTCGACATGGTCATCGCCGTGGGCGTGGGCGTGGTGTTCGCGTCCCTGCTCTTCATGCGCCGCATGGCCTCCACCACCCAGGGCGACGTGGCGGCCGCCGATCCCGGCGTCCTGCCCGGCCCCCTGCCCGCCGGCGTGGTGCTCTACGACATCACGGGCCCCCTCTTCTTCGGCGCCGCCGAGCGGGCCATGGGGGCCCTGCGCGCCATCGACACGGCGACCCGCGCCGTGGTCTTCCGCCTGGAGCAGGTGCCCAGCATCGACGCCACGGCCACGGCCCCCTATCTATCAGGCGGCGGGTTTG
>CAZURZ010000053.1:0-15649 GCA_964623465.1 uncultured Elusimicrobia bacterium | reverse complement strand
CGCGGGCGGCCTTGTCGTGATCGCTCTCGCCCTGGGCGCGGGAATCGTCTAAGCCCCGCGAAAAGCAGAGGCCGGGGCTTTGACAATTCAACCCCGGCCTCTTGACGCGCCAAAATCTGGGGTCCCCGAAGGTACCTAGCTGGTAGCGCCCTTCAGGTCAACAGACGCATTAAACCAAATTATTTCGTTCTTCCGGAGCCTCGGAAGACCTCGGTAGGCGCGCGGATGCGCTATATGCGCCGCCGCCTCGGGCTGCGAATCGAGGACCTCAGCGCGAAGAGCGGCGTTAGTCGTAATGCGATCTCGCGTCTCGAGCGAAATGCCACCAAGAAGGTGCACCCCTGGGTGCTCGGTCGCGTACTCCCTTATCTGGCCGCCCAGTTCAAGGAAACCTTTCCCGAAGCGGGGGGAGATCCCTACGACTTTCTCATTCCGCCGACCACGTTCGGCGGCTGGCTCAAGAACCTCCGCATGCGGCGGGGCCTGAAGCTAATTGACCTCGCCCGCGCCCTAAAAGTCCGGCCATTCACGGTAATAAGATACGAAGCCGACGAGAGCAAACCCAACGCCTTCGCGAGGCAAAACCTCCGGCGGGCCTTCGGCATAAATGGCGAAATTGACCGCTTCTTCTAAGCATTAAAGGCGCGGAACTTACGGCTGAAGGCCCGGCTCGCCTCGAGTGCGGGTCAGCAGCGGCACGGCCAGGACGGGCCAGAGCTTGAGGATGCGGACGATGGCCTCCGACGCAGCGGGCCGCATCAGCAGCGCCTGAAGCCAGAGCCCCACGCGAAGCCTCGAGGCGAAGCGCAGGCGCCAAAGGTCATCCCAAAGCCTTGGCAGATCATCGCCGTCGCCGCGGGCCATGAGCTCGGCGAGGAGGACGGCTGACTCCAAGGCCATCGCCTGTCCGTCGCCGCAGAGCGGCGCGATCATGCCGGCGGCGTCGCCAATGAAAATAATGGAGCCGGAACTGGTCTCCTTCGCCATGAATGTGAGCTGCGCTGCGGCAAGCGGCTCACCGTCCGGCCGCAATGCTTCGATCCTGCCGCGCAGGCTCGGGCTGAGTCGCGCTAAGAGCGTAGCCGGATCGCGGCGAAGCGATATGCCCGCCGTCGCCAAAACATGCTCCTCCGCGAGGAAACAGACGTTTACGGCGCCTCCGTCGACCGCATTGACCCCGCAGTACCCTCCGTCAAAAAGGTGAATTTCGACCTTCCCGTGCAGCTCCGCGGCGATGGGGTCGGCCGCCGGGAGGAGAACATGCCGACGCTTATAGCCGACGAATGGAGAGCGCCGGCGCAGGAAGTCCCGGTTGAGCGGACGGTCGAGCCCGCTGCGGCGTCCATAGGCGGCGACGACTCGATCAGCGCGCAGATGGCGCTTAGCGCATGTCCCATCGGGGAGACTCCGCTCGATCTCCAGCAAGACGCCGTCCGCGTCTTCGTCCATGCGCGTGACGGCCGCGCCCTCGAAAGCGAGCGCTCCGGATTTTTCCGCGTGGCGGAACAATGTCTCATCCAGCGCCACACGGCCGAGCCCCAGCGCCTCAGCTCCGAGGTCGATCTCGACGCTGCGGCCGGAGGGAGAGAAAAAGCGGGCGCCCGTGATCGCGGCGGGACATAGCGCGCGCACCGCGTCGAGACATCCGATCCGCTCCAGGAGGGCCTGAGCCTCCATCGACAGGAACTCGCCGCACAGCTTTTGGCGTGGGAAGCGATCGCGTTCGAGCAGGACGGGGCGTCTCCCGGCGCGGGCGAGAAGCGCGGCTAGCGCGCTTCCTGCGGGGCCGCCGCCGACGATCGCCACGGAACAGCGATCGGGCAAGTTCAACGCGGCACCGCCATCTGCCAGCGGAAGGCCCAGCGCCAGCGGATGTCCGGCGCGGGCAGTCGGGCCCGGCGGCACAGGTCCTCGAGCTCGCTCCGGCTGAAGCCGCGCAGGACGGAGAGCGGCGCGTCATGGCGGATGAGGCGGTTGCCGGAGAGCACGGCGGTCAGCCCTTTAATGCCGAGATATGCCAGTGGGTGGCGGTGGAGATCGTTGACGGCGACGCCGAGGCGCGCACGCGCGTGCATCGCCTTGAGCGCCCGCGCCGCCGAATCGCCGGGGCAATGGTGAAGCATGAGCCCCGCATGGACGATGTCGTAGACGTCGCCCGCGCCGAGCGCGAAGAGATCGTCTTGCGAGAAGGTGAGTCCTGGACGACGCCGCTCCCCGGCCAGCCGCACCGACGCTCCGGATAAGTCGATGCCATGTACTTCAGCCGCGATGCCGTGCGCCGCGGCCCAGCCCAGGATGACGGAGGCCGCCTCGCCGTCGCCGCAGCCCGCGTCGAGAATCCGCAGGCGCTTCGTTCCCGGCGGGGTCAAGGCATTCAGGGCACCAAGCGTGGCGACGTGACCGCCGAGGCGTCGGTTGATGACGGCGAGCTCCCGGAAGGTCGCGCGCAGCTCTTTCTCGGGCGCGTCGTCGGCGTCCATCAGTTCGCGCTCCCCGCTGCGCCGGCGGAAATCGACGAGCGTCATCGCGGCGGAAGAAAGAGCGCGCCTTCCATCGTCAGCCCGGGACCGAAGCCCACCGCCGCGAGCGGGCCCGTCCCGCCGCGCGCGAGTTCGCGCTCAAGCACGAAGAAGATCGTGGCGCTCGATATGTTGCCGCAGTCGGCCAGCACGCCGCGTGACGAGCGCGTCGCCTCGTCATCAAGGCCGAGCGCCTCGGCCAGCGCCGAGACGATCCGCCGTCCGCCGGGATGCGGCGCCCAGCGCAGAATCTCATCCCGGGTGAGGCCCGCGCGTGCCGACAATTCGGCGACGAAGGCGGGAGCGTGCGTCCGGATCGTGTCGGGTACGCGCCGATCCAGGGTCATCTCAAAGCCCGTGTCGCCGATGCGCCAGGACATCTGGTCGAGGCTTCCGGGCGCCATTTTGCCGTGCGTCGCGGCCAGGTCGGCCAGGCCGCCCGGGCGCGCGCCCGGGGCTGCGAACACGGCCGCTGCCGCGCCGTCGGCGAAAAGGCTGTTGGCGACGAGAAACTCCGGCTGGAGGCGCTTTTGAAAATGAAGCGAACACAATTCAACGGAAACGATGAGCACCACGGCGTCCGGGTCGGCCGCGATGAAGGCCGCGGCCAGCTTCATGGCGTTGAATCCCGCGTAGCAACCCATGAAGCCGACCTGGGTGCGGGAAACGTCCGCGCGCAGCCCGAGGCCGTCGATCAGCAGGAGGTCGGGGCCCGGAGCGAAGAACCCGGTGCAGGTCGTGAACACGATGTGGGTGACCTCTTGCGCCGTAAACCCCGAGCGCGCGAGCGCGACGCGCGACGCCGCTTCGGCAAGGGCAGGAGCCTCGCGCTCGTAGGCTTCCATGCGCCGAGCGGTGCTCGGAAAGGGCTCCAAAGCCCGGTCCTTCGGATAGAATTCGAAGGCGGCGGAGTCAGCCTGCGCGTAATCCTTCAGGACGCTGTGGCGCCGCTCGATGCCCGAGGAGGAGTACAAACGCTCGATGAGCGGCGCCGCGCGCTCACCCTCGACGCCGAACGACGCCCGGGCCGCCGCCGTCATGAAGCGCATGACGGTCGACTGGGGGGACGAGGTCGCGGGCAAGGCGGTGCCGAGGCCGTACAGTCGAGCGAGGTGAAGGGAGGGCGGCACACGATAGGATACGATTTGTCTCAGCCGGTTCGCGCGCTTGATATAAACGGCGGGGTCTGCTATCCTGTTTGCGATGAGACGCATCGCGCTGATAGCGGCGTTCCTCGCGGCCAGTTGGTCGCCGCTCGTGCATTGCCTGGCGACCGCGCGCGCCGCCGAGCCTGAGCCGTCTTGTCACGCGGAGGCGCCAAAACCTTCGAAGGCTCCGATGTCGAATTGCGCCGTCATGGCCTGCTGCCAGACCGTCCTGCTCCCGGCTACGGTCGCGACTTCCGTTCCCGAATCCGTCGTTTCGACGCTTGTCGCCATCGCGACCTTCATCCTCGTTCCGCCCGCCCCTGCGGCGGAGTTCGCTCCTGCCGCGTCGCCCGGTCCTCCGGGCGTCCTCCTCGTCGCCTCCCGCCTCGGCCGCGCTCCCCCGGCCGCTTAAGCCGCGATCGCCGCAAGGTTCGCATCGCTTAAGCGTCTCCATGGAGACGAATGCTCGGTCGACACGTCTAGCCGTGAACGGGAGTCAGCCCCATGTGGTCCATTCGTTTTTCGACTTTCATCCTTCTATTTGCCGTGCTCGCCGCGGGCGGCTGCGCGACGACGCGCGGCGAACCTGAGCTGGCGGGGCTGATTAAGGAAAGAGCGGGACAGCCGTCGGCGTCGGGCGGCAAGAGCGACGAGCAGGCGCGGTTGGACGTGCTCGCCCAACTTAAGGAAGGCCTGACCGAGGATTCCGCGGTCCGCGTCGCGCTTCTCAACAACCGTGCGATTCTCGCTTCGCTTGAAGAAGTGGGCGTCGCGAGGGCGGAACTCGCGCAGGCTCGCATCCTGAGCAATCCCGAGTTCGCCGGCGGCAGCGGCTTCTACGCCGGGAGGACGGGGACCTATCCGCACTTCACTCTGACGCAGGACGTGCTCGACCTGGCGCTTTATCCGCTCCGCCGCAAGGCGGGCGCGGAACGCTTCGAGGCGGCTCGCATGAGCGTGGGGCATTCGATCCTCGAAACCGTCGCCCATGTGCGGGAGGCTTTCTATTCTTTCCTGGCCGCGACGATTGGGCAGACGGCGGCGCGCGAGGAGCTGTCAGCCGCGGAGGCCATGGGCGAGTTCGCGCGGCGGCAAAGCGCCGCCGGCAACATCAACGAGCTCAACTTGGCGAAGCTCGAGGCGGCGCAAAACGAGGCGGAAATCGAGTGGGAAAACCGCGCGGCCGACGCGGCCGTGGCGCGCGCGGAACTCGCCGAGGCGCTCGGCCTGGAAAGCGACGCCGGGCAGCTCAAGAC
The DNA here is from genome assembly GCA_964623465.1 of uncultured Elusimicrobia bacterium. GTDB lineage: Bacteria > Elusimicrobiota > Elusimicrobia > UBA1565 > UBA9628 > GWA2-66-18. The sequence continues at coordinate 10,726 of CAZURZ010000053.1, read as the reverse complement.
GGCGCAGGGCTTCGCCGAGCCGGCGGGCGCGGAGCCGTCGTCCGCGGATTTGGAAGCGCTCGCGCTGTCGCGCCGGCTGGACCTAGCCTCCGCCCGCCGCAAGGTCGTCGCCCTCGAAAAATCCGTGTCCCTGTCGCGCTGGCAGTCTGTCCCGCAAATTCGCCTGGGCATCGAGCGCGAGACGGAAGCCGACGCGCGGCGCACGGGTCCGGAACTCGAGATGCAGATCCCGCTGTTCGACCGGGGACAGGCGCGGCGCGCCGGGGCGCGGGCTCAACTGCGTCAGGCTCGTCAGGAGCTAGCCATGCTCGAGGTGCGCGCGCGCAAGGAAGTCCGCGCGGCGCGCGCGCGCGCGGCCGCGGCGCGCCGCACGACGGCGATCTATCGAGAGCGCCTCGTCCCGCTGCGGGCCAAGGTGGTCGCGCAGACCCAACTGCACTACAACTTCATGCTGCTCGGCGTGGACCACCTCCTCGAGGTCAAGCGCGAGGAGATCAAGGCCCGGAACATGCAGATGCAGGCCCTCAAGGATTACTGGACCGAACGCGCCAAGCTCGAGCTCGCGACGGGAGGACCGGTCGCGGCCGTTCCCGCCGCCGATACGCCCGCTCCCGCTCCCGCGCCAGAACCGGCGCCCTCGCCCGATCATCGTAAACACGGAGACCACCAATGAACCGTATCAACGCTCAAATCCTCGCCGCGGCACTCGCCTTCTTGCCGGGCGCGGCGTTCGCCTACACGCCCGTCGTCACGCCCAGCGGCGAGACCTTGCCCTACAAGCTCGTCGGCGGCGTCAAGGAGTTCCGTCTCACGGTCGAGGAAATCGACTGGGAGATCGCCCCCGGCATGAAGATCAGGGCCTGGGGCTACAACGGCCGCACGCCGGGCCCGACGATCGAAGCGGTGGAGGGAGACCGCGTCCGAATCCTCGTCACCAACAAGCTCAAGGAGCCGACGGCGGTGCATTGGCACGGGCTCCTCCTGCCGAGCGGCATGGACGGCGTCTCCGGCTTGAACCAGCGCCCGATTCCGGTCGGCGATACCTTCAAGTACGAGTTCGCGCTGCGCCAGCACGGAACGCAGATGTACCACTCGCACGGCGACGAGATGATGCAGATGGGCATGGGGGCCATGGGCTTCTTCATCATCCATCCGAAGGAGCGCAAGCGCCGCATCGACCGGGACTACGCGATCTTCGTCAACGAATGGTCCGTGGAACCCGGAGCGGCCAAGCCCAACCCGAGCGTGATGACGGACTTCAACACCTTCACCTTCAACAGCAAGGCCTACCCGGGCACGGCGCCGCTCGTCGCCAAGACCGGGGACCGCGTGCGCGTGCGCATCGGCAACGTGGGTCAGGAGTGCCACCCCGTGCACCTGCACGGGCACACCTTCAAGATCGTGGCCACCGACGGCGGCGACATCCCGGAGTCGGCGCAGTGGCCGGAGACGACGGCGCACGTCTGCCCCGGACAAACGCGAGACTTCGAGTTCACCGCGATCGCCGGCGACTGGGCCATGCACTGCCACCGCCGCCATCACCCGATGAACGCGATGGGCCACGACATCCCGTTGGCGCTCGGCGTCAATCAAAAGAACGGCGTCGAGGAGAAGGTGAGCAAGCTCGTCCCCGGCTACATGGCCATGGGCGAGCACGGCATGGAGGAGATGACCGAAATGCAGGGACACATGAAGGGCCCGGCGAACACCCTGCCGATGATGACGGCCAATGACGGCCCGTTCGGCAGCACGGGAATGGGCGGCATGTTCACCGTGCTCAAGGTCCGCGACTCCGCGGGCGAGGTCAAGCCCGGGGGCTGGTACAAGAACCCGCCGGGCACCGTGGCCGACACGATCCAGCCGCGCGCGGCCAAGCCCGCCGCCGAGGCGACGATGTACGCCTGCCCGATGCATCCCGAAGTCCGCCAGAACTCGCCGGGCAAATGCCCGAAGTGCGGGATGACTCTTGTGCCCGAGACGCCTAAAGAGCATGAGGGCCACGAGGGAATGAAGATGGACGGCGTGCAGATGGAAAAACCGAAAACTGGAGAAACGAATGAATAACGACAAGATGCGTGTAAAACTGACCGGCTTCGCCGTCGCGATCGTCGCCGGTCTGGCCGTCGCGGCTTTCGCCCACGAAGGGGAGGATCACAGCAAGCATGGCAAGAGTCATTCCGCGGCGGCGGCCGCCGCCTCCGGAGAAGCGGTGACCGTGACGGGAGAGGTTCTGGACCTGTCCTGCTACCTCGGCCACGCCTCGAAGGGCAGGGAGCACCAGAAGTGCGCGAAGGCCTGCCTGCTGGACAAAAAGGTCCCGGCCGGGCTACTCACCGCTGACGGCTCGGTTCTGCTCCTGGTCCCCGACCACAAGCACGAGAAGGCCTTCAAGCCGGTCGGCGAGCTCGCGGCCGAGACGGTGACCGTGCGCGGCCGGAAGGTCGTCAGCGGCGGCCTGCCGGGAATCCTGGTGGAGTCCGTGGAGAAGGTCGCCAAGTGAAACTCTGGCTTCTCCACCCGATGGCCGTCCACTTCCCGATCGTCCTGCTGACGGTCGGCTGGCTCGCCGGCGCGCTGCGCCGGCGGGCCGCGTGGGCGGGACCCGCGTCGGATCGCGCATTGTGGCTCGGCACGCTCGCGGCCTGGGCCGCGCTGGGTCTGGGGCTGCTAGCCGAGAAGACGGCTCCGCACGTGCCGCCCGCTTGGCAGACTCTGAGCCGACATGAGACCCTCGCTTGGTGGACGGTCGGAGTCTTTACCGCCTTATCTTTATGGCGACGATTCTGGCCGGAGCGCGGAGAACGGCTCTTCCTCGTCTTATGGCTTACGGCCTGCGGGCTGCTGGCAGCCACCGCGGACAAGGGCGGAGAGCTCGTCTTCACGCACGGTATGGGCGTGGTTCAGGAGGAGTAGGCAGATGTCAGCATATGCGTCCGCGTTGTTTGCTCTGCTGACCTTGAGCGTCGGGGCGTGGGGTCACGAAGGTCCCCACAAGGCGGAGCCGGGCCTCATGCTCACGCAAAGCCAGGCTCTGCAGGAGGCCTTCGCGGGCTACAGCGTCGAGCGGCGAACCGCCTATCTGACGAAGGAGCAGGTCGAGCAGGCCTCGGCCATGTCGGGATGCCGGCACGAGTCCGCGGTCGTGAGCTATTACCTGGCCCGCTCCACGGCGGGGCTCGTCGGCGCGGCCTTCTTCGAGTCGCATCGGCTTCGAGACGGGACCGAGACGATCATGACCGTGCTGGCCCCGGACGGCAGACTCGCCCGAACGGAGATCCTGTCCTTCCATGAGCCGGCTGACTATCTGCCTTCCGGGAAATGGAGAGCGAGCCTGCTCGGCCGCACGCTGCGCGAGCTGGAGCACGTCAGCCCGCCGGTCGGGGCAAATCCGCGCACCATGCTCAGCGCGCGGTCGTTCTTGGAGGGGGTCCGCCGTCTCATGGCGGTCTACGAGGTGGCCGTAAAGGAGAAAACATGAAGAACGTATTTCTGTCGGTCGGACTGCTTCTGGCCGCGTCTTCCGCGTTCTCGGCGGAACCGGCCGCGAAGCCCCCGAGCGGCAAAGCCGCCGTTCTGGCGACGGTGTCCGCGTACCGCTCGGCCATCGCCGAAGGGAGCTTGGACAAGCTCGGCTCCGTCGTGGAGCCGGAGCTGACCGTGCTGGAGGGCATGCACCTCAACCGCGGCTGGGCCGACTACCGCGATAACCACATCGGCCCGGAGATGAAGGAGTGGAAGATTTTTCGCGTCGCGGACCCGTCGGTCATCGACGTCTCGGTCGCGGGAGACTGGGCCTACGCCGTGAGCCGGGCGACCTACACGATCGTCCTGCCCGCGAAAACGGTGGTCCTGGAGTCGGCGGAGACCTTCGTGCTCCTCCGTCGCGACGGCTCCTGGCGGGTACGGCATGTCCACTCCTCGTCCCGGAAACTGCGGGAGGAAAAGCCGTGAACTCGCGCCCGCCGCTCGACGCCTTCTTCCCTCTGCGCTACGACCGCCGCGCCTGGGTCAGCGGCGCGCTGCTCACGGGCGGCTTCATAGCCCTCGAAGTCCTTCTGCACGCGCGGCATTCCCCGAAGCCGGGCGAGGAGTCCGTCTGGGAGGCCGTCTACGCGCTTGGGTACGCCGTCTATCTCGCGCCCCTGGCTCTCAGCGCGACGCGCGCCGAGCCGGGCGCGATCCGCCGGATGTTCATGGGCTTTGCCGCCCTGCTCACGACGGGAGCGCTCCTCGCGCTTCCGCCATGGGAGCGCTTCGGCTTGGAGGCGGCGCCGTGTCTGCAGATCGCGGGCATGAGCATGGTGTTCCTATTCTGCCTTCGTCGGGGACTGTACGCCGTCGCCGTCGCGTCGCTCGCGCTGACCGTCAGCACGGTCGCGGCGATGACGATGACCGGGCTGCACGCCATGACGGACTCTCTCGTCGGCGTCGGCCTGGGCTTGGCGGCAGCGCAGTTCTCCGATTGGCGCGACCTCGCCTTCCTTCAGCGCGACGATCCCTGGGACGCCATGCGCCACGAGTTTGGCGAACTGCGCAACCTCTTCGCGGGAAACCGGAGGAGGGCCTGGGACGACTCCTACGCGGGAGGGCACTGGGACTTTCTCGATTCTACCGACCAGCGTCCGCGCCACTACGCGATCGCCGGCCTGCTGTCCGACCGCCTCCCGTCCATGGGCGGACGCGTCCTGGACGCCGGCTGCGGATTGGCCACGCTTTATCCGCTGTTGCGCGGACGCGCGTCGGCGTACGTCGGCCTGGATCTGTCGGACGAGGCTCTTAAGAAGGCGCGCGCCGCCTACGGTGCGGAGCCTGGGACCAGCTTCGTTCACGCGCCGTTCGAGTCTTTCAATGAGGATGGATTCGACGCCGTCGTCCTCAACGAGGTCCTCTACTATTATCCTCTCGCTGCGATCAAGCGGGTGTTCACGCACGCCATGTCGCGCCTGCGTCCCGGCGGCGTTCTGATCGTCTCGATGAACCGAAACCTCAAGGCCAAGCTCATTTGGAGAGGCCTTGAGTCCGTCGCCGCGCCGGAGCAGGGCATACGCGTCCACAACCTGAGGACGGGCAGCTACTGGACGGTCAAGGTCTATCATCGCGCGGATAAAACGGAGGTGAAATCATGAACAAGCGAAATCGCGTCGTGGCGGCTCTCTCGGTGATGGCAGTCGGCGCCGCGCTGGGCACGGCGCTGGTGTTGCGATCACCGAGCGAGATTTCCGGGCGAGTGTCGGACAGGAGCAAGGTCTGCATGGTCAACGACAAGGTGCTGGCCGACGTGCAGCTCCCGGTCGTTGTCAGCGGCAAGACCTATTATGGTTGCTGCGCCGGCTGCGTCGGCCGTCTCAACAAGGACCGCGCTGCGCGCGTCGCCGTGGACCCTGTGACCGGCCGCGAGGTCGACAAGTCAGAGGCCGTGATTCTACGGGGTGAGCGCGGAGCGGCTCTCTATTTTGAGAACGAGGACACGGCGCGGCGCTATCGAAAGTACGCATCGTAAACGCATATTGGCACTTATGCTGCGGCAAAAGAATTCAGCGGGCCACACGCTAAACCAGGATAAAAAAAGCGAGGCCGGGGCTTGACAATTAAGCCCCGGCCTCTTGACGCGTCAAGATCTGGGTCCCCGAAGGTTCAGATCGGAGAACGAATCTGGCGTTTAAACGGCTTATTGTTCTCCGACCTGCACCGACTCCGCCCCCGAAGGGTGCATCTTTGGGACCGCGGCTGCTTTTCCTTCGGAAACGGGCAGGTTTGACCGTGGAAAGATTGTCGCAAAAGGCGGGCGTCTCGCACAACGCCGTCAGCCGGCTCGAACGCGACGCGATCAAGCGGCCGAACATCAAGGCGCTCGGGCGGCTTCTCTCCTTCTTCGCGGAGCAACTTTCGGAAGCCTTTCCCGAGGGGGACGCTTACGACCATATCATTCCGCCCAAGACGCTGGGGGGCTGGATTCAGAATCAGCGGCTGCGACGCGCCATGGGTTTGCGCGAATTCGCGCGCATGATGCGCGTCCATATCTATTCGACGATCCGATACGAAAGAGGCGATTTTAGTCCGACGGGGCCGGTCCGGGAGAGGCTTCGGGAAGCCTTCGGATCGGGCATTGACGCCTTTCTCAGACCGGCTACAATACCTCAAGGAGCCAACGGCCGCCCCACGTCAGCGGGCAGCCGGACCTCGCGCTCCCGTCGTCATGCGCAAGAAAAGCAGAGCCGTGCCGCGGTTCGGAAGCGAAAAACTCGAGTCTGAGTACTGGGATAACCACTCGCTGAGCGAGAACCTAACCTCCTTCCGGATCGCGAGAAACATCCGATTCAAGCAGCCGTCTCGGATGCAGCGAAAGCGATCTTTCATCGCCCGCAAGCTGATATAATATCGCGCAGTCCGGCGATGGAGTTCGCCAAAACCGCCCGCGAGGGCTGATGACTCCTACCTGAAAGGGTGGGGGTCTTTTTTATGGGGGTATCGACCGTGGATAAGATGCTATGCCTCGTCGCAGGAAGCGCCGCGGGCGGCGTCACTCGCTGGTTCTTGTCCGATCGCATCATGACAACCTCCAAGGAGTTGCCTTGGGGCACTTTGATCGTGAACCTCTCAGGCTGTCTGATGCTTGGAATCCTCCACGGGATGGGGGATACTGCATGGCCCCTGAGCCCGCGAGCGAGGATGCTGCTCATGGTCGGATTCTGCGGCGCCTTCACGACATTCTCCACATGGATGCTCGAGTCGTCCATCTTGATGGAGAAGGGCGCCTCTCGCGCCGCTTTGGCCTACATCATCCTCAGCGTTGCGCTTGGTTTCGCGCTCTTAAAAGCTGGAATGCTGGCTTCGAAGGCGGCGCTGGCTCCGGCGCGAGCGATTATAGGGACGGAATAGCTCCTCGATCATGAAACTCGAATCCGCTCGCGAAATTCCCAGAGGCGTATGGGTCCTGGGCTTCGTGAGCATGTTCATGGACGTCTCCTCCGAGCTGATCCATAGCCTCCTGCCGGTCTTCATGGTATCTGTGCTGGGAGCAAGCGCACTGCAGATCGGTTTAGTCGAGGGGGTCGCCGAGGCGACGGCGCTCATCGCCAAGGTCTTCTCCGGCACTTTGAGCGACTACCTCGGGAAACGCAAGGGCCTGGTCCTGATAGGCTACGGCCTCGGCGCGATTTCAAAGCCCTTCTTCGCCCTTTCGACCACGGTCAATGCCGTACTCGCCGCCCGCTTCATGGACCGAATCGGCAAGGGCGTGCGTGGCGCGCCTCGCGACGCCTTGGTCGCCGACATCACGCCCGAGCCGATTCGCGGCGCGGCCTACGGATTGCGCCAGTCGCTTGATACGGTCGGCGCTTTCATCGGGCCGCTGGCCGCCATGGCTCTGATGCTCCGCTTCGCGGGCGATTTCCGGAAGGTTTTCTGGCTTGCCGCCGTTCCGGCCGCTGTCGCCGTCCTTCTGATCGTCTTCGGCGTCCGCGAACCCGAAGCAGCCTCCAAAGACGGAAAGGCGCGGTCGCCGATACATTGGCGGAAGCTCCAAGAACTCCCCGCCGCGTATTGGCGCGTGGTCGCGCTCGGCGCCGTGTTCACGCTCGCGCGCTTCAGCGAAGCGTTCCTGATCCTCCGAGCGCGCCAACAGGGCCTTTCTGATGCGCTCGCTCCGGCGGTCCTCGTGCTGATGAACGTCGTCTATGCGGCCGCCGCTTATCCGGCCGGCCGCCTTGCCGATCGCATGGACCGCCGCGTTCTGCTGGCCGTCGGCCTGATCTCGCTGATCGCCGCGGACGTCCTGCTCGCGGTGGGCGGAGGACTCGTCGTCATCGCCGGGGGAGTGGCTCTTTGGGGCCTGCATATGGCGCTCACCCAAGGCCTGCTCGCGACCATGGTGGCAGCTTCAGCGCCGGAGCGGCTGCGCGGCTCCGCGTTCGGCCTCTTCAATCTCGCCGGCGGACTGTCTATGCTGGCCGCGAGCGCGCTGGCGGGATTTCTGTGGGACGCCGCTGGACCTTCCCAAACGTTCTACGCCGGCGCTGCGATCTCCATCGTGGCGCTGGCGCTCTCGGTCTTTGAGCCAAAAGCAGAAGCCCGGGGGATGAGCTTGCGCTAGGCCAGCCGTCCTACTATACTGAAGGTGATGAAGCGCTTCGCTCTAGGCCTTGCCCTGGCTATGACCCTCTGCACGGGTCGCGCCGCCGTTTGGGCCGGGGAACCCGCCGGCCACGAGTGCTGCCCGAGCCAGCAAGATAGCGGCCGCAACGCCGCAATCACGGCCTGTTGCCCCGCGGCGCTCGTGCCGTCTCAGGTCCAGGCTCAAAGCCCAACCCTTTCCGCCGTTCCGGCAAATGAGATCATTCCGCCCCGCGCCCAGACCGCAAAAATCGTCCGCGCGGATTTTCATCCCTCGAGCTCTGACGCGCCGCTAAGTCCTGGCGCGCCTCCGCGCGCCCCGCCTCTCGGCTGAGTCGTAGACGACAGCCGTATTCTAACGAGAGGTGAACTCAAATGAAAAAGCTTCTGCTTGCCCTAACGCTCCTGGGCGGCTCCGCCATCGCGGCCTATGCGGCCAACTGCTGCTTGAGCCAGGCGTGCTGCCCCGGACCCTGCTGCGAATCCGTTAAGTAGCAGCGGGACTTCATTCGACCGAGCGCCCCCGAGAGATCGGGGGCGCTCCTCGTTTCGGGCGCGCCTTGCCGAGATTGAGCGCATCTGTTATAAACTCCTCATGCGCAAGATCGCTTTAGCCCTGGCTCTCCTGTTCATCGCGGACGTCGCGGTGGACAGCTTCGACGCCAGCTGCGCTCTCGAAGAGTCTTGCCATGCCTGCCTGTGCCAGACACCCGTCCTGGCCTCCCCGGCCGTGACGAGCGAGAGAATCGACGCGCCCAAGCCCTCGTTCGTGGTCCAGGCGTTCGAGTCTTTCGCCGATCGTCTTATCGACAAGACGATCTTTCGGCCCCCGATCGTCCTCGCCTAAAGTCCAGCCCCGAAGTCTCGCTTCGCGCTCGCGAAGCCATTCGCTCGACTCGTCGTCTAGGTGAGGCATATGATTGTCTTTGCAGCCGTCTCGTTGCTGGTCGGATCGGCGTTTGCCGAATGCACCGCTCCCAAGAGCGCACAGGTACTCCTGGAGTGCGCCCTGGGCAATGATCCTTCCGTGCGTCTGGCCGCATCTCGGAGGGTCCAAGCCGAAGCCGAGGTGCGGTCCACGCGCCAGCGCCCCAATCCCGAGTTGGAGACCAAGGGCACTTGGGGAGACGGCGCCTCCCAGGTCGAGATCGACCTGGTCCAGACGCTCGAAACGGGAGGCAAGCGCTCGGCGCGGATCGCGCGGGCGCGCGCCGGCGAGGAGGGGACTTCGGCTGAGCTTGCCGCGGCAAAGGCCGAGGCCGCGCTTAAGACGATCTCGGCACTGTATCGCCTCCGGCAGCTCCAAGGGGAGCTCTCGCTAGTAGAGGAGGCGCTCAGGACCTTTTCGCGCGTGGGAGAGCAGCTGCGCTCTCGCCCGCGCCTGGCGCCCGAACAGGAGGTCTCCGGCTCGATCTTCGAGCTGGCCGAGGGGGACTACGCGTTGCGCAAGGCCTCGCTGAGCGCCGAGCAGAAGAGCCTGCTCAAGGCGCTAGAGGTCTCAACCGGCCTCTCCCTTTCCACAGCGACCCTTCCGTTGCCTCAAGCAAAGCAGGACTGGCCTGAGATCCCGGAAGCCGGTGAGCTCGCCGACCCCGGCTGGCTACAGGCACAGGCGGCGCTCATGTCGGCGCAGGCCGAGCGCCAGGAGGCGCAGGCAGCCGCCTGGCCCGATCTCCGATTGGGCCCGAGCTTCCAGAGGCAGAGCAGCGAAGGACAGGCGCAGCGCATGATCGGGCTCAACGTCGCCCTCCCGCTGCCGCTCTATCATCGCAACGCCGGAGGACGCGAGCGCGCGCGGCGCGGCGAGGAATCCGCGACGCTGAGCGCCGCCGCCGTCCAGGCGCTCGTTATGGCGGAGCGGGAGGCCGAGCGCGCGAGGTACGAAGCGGCGGTAGCCGCGCTGAAAGCGACCACGAGCCGAAAGGACGTGCACTCGAAGCACGAGCGAGTCGAGGACTTCTTCCAGCGCGGCCTCATCTCGTCCACCCTCGTAATCGAGGCCCACAGACAGATGCTCGAGTTCACGCGCAGCCGCAACGAGCACGAGCTCGCCGCGGTCCGCGCCTTGTGGCGCATCCGCGCCATCGACGGAACGATCTCAGGAGAAGCGCTATGAAATCTCTACTTATGATCACGCTGCTGGCCATCGGCGCTTGGGCCTCCGAGGAGCATGAGGAAGGCGGCGGCGCTCGCACCGGAGAGGGCAAGGCCATCCTCGAGGCCAGCGCGGAGCGCGGAATGAAGATCTCCGAGAAGGCGCTCAAGCGGCTCGGCATCAGGACGGCGAGGTTGGCCAACCCGGCGCGGATTCCCAAGTCGGCGTTGGTGCAGTCCGCCGAAGAAACGAGCGTTTTCGTCGTCCGTGACGGCTGGTTCAAACGCGTCCATGCCGACGATCTCAAAGGCGGGGAGATGATCGTCATCGCGGGGGCTCCGCTGCTACGGGTCGCCGAGCTGGACGTGCTGGGCGTCGAGGAGGCGGGCCATGACCACTGAGCGCGAGCCGGTCGGGCTCATCAACCGCGTCATCCACTTCTCCGTCTACCATCGCGGCGTCGTCCTTATCCTCACCGTCCTCGCCGCCGTCGCGGGCTGGGCGAGCTTCCAGACGCTT
>CAZURZ010000052.1:0-15719 GCA_964623465.1 uncultured Elusimicrobia bacterium | reverse complement strand
GGGGCACCCGCAAGCACCCCTCTTTGGGGGACAAACGGCTGCTTCTCGTGCGCCCGATCGATCCTCTGACCGAGAAGCCTCTCGGCGACGCGCAGATGGTCGTGGAGTACGGCACGGGCGCGGGCCCGGGCTCGATCGTGCTCGTCATGGACGAGGGCGGTTCGGCCAGATCCGTTTTGAAGGACGATGCGGCGCCGGTGCGGACCGTGATCGTGGGAATCGTCGATTCCGTGACGTCGGGCGGCAAGGTGAAAAAATATGACTGAAGCCCAATTGAAGAACGTCGTCGAGGAAGTGGTGAAGGCGCTCGTCGCCAAGGGCTTCCTCAAGAACCAGTCCTGCGAGTGCGAGGGCGGCCCCAAGCCGCTCAAAGGGCAGGTCACGACCACGATCGGCTCGGCCGGCAAGGTGTTCGGCAACGCGGCCTCGTGGGGCGCCAAGCCCGCGGCCCCGGCCGCCAAGGGCGCGTTCTCCTCGCTCCCGCCGAAGGCCGCCGCGCACGATGACGACGACGAGGACAGCCACGTCGAGGCCAAGCTGATCCAGGCCGCCGGCGCCGCCCGCGTCTCCGTCTGCAAGCCGACCAAGAAGGGTTCGGACACGGCCCGTTACGTCGACCACACGTTGCTCAAGCCCAACGCGACCCAGGACGAGGTCGCCAAGCTGTGCGAGGAGGCCCGCAACTTCTGCTTCGCCTCCGTCTGCGTGAATCCGTCTTACGTCGCGCTCTCCGCCCAGCTCCTCAAGGGCTCGGGCGTGAAGGTGTGCACGGTGGTCGGCTTCCCGCTCGGCTCCACGACGCCGACGGTCAAGGCGATCGAGGCCCGCGACGCCATCGCCAACGGCGCCGACGAGATCGACATGGTCATCAACATCGGCGCGCTCAAGTCCGGCAACGACGCGGTGGTGTACGACGACATCAAGGCCGTGCGCGAGGCGACCCGCGGCAAGGTGCTCAAGGTCATTCTGGAGACGTCCTTGTTGTCGAACGAGGAGAAAGTCCGCGCCTGCGCCGCGTCGAAGAAGGCCGGCGCCGACTTCGTGAAGACCTCCACCGGCTTCGGCGGGGGCGGCGCCACCGTCGAGGACATCAAGCTCATGCGCGAGACCGTCGGTCCGCTGATGGGCGTGAAGGCCTCGGGCGGCATCCGCGACGCGAAGGCCGCGCACGACATGATCGCCGCCGGCGCGACGCGCCTGGGCACGTCGGCCTCCGTGGCCATCGTCACCGACGCCAAGACCGACGGCAAGGGATATTAGGGTCAGGCACGAGGATTCCGGAGATTTGAGGTAACGATATGTCGAAGGATAAGAAAGACGACAAGCCGCCCAAGTACAAGATCAACATCGACCTGCAGTGCGGCGCCTGCGCGGCGATCATGCACACGCACAAGGACGTCCCGCTGCCGAAGTTCTGCGCGGGCTGCGGCGCGGGCATGCAGAAGTTCTGCTTCAAGTGCCACAAGAAGGTGGAGATGTTCTTCGAGGAGTGGTGGCCCGAGGACGACGAGTGCCAGCGCACCTACACGACGCCGCGGCGCTGCACGCACTGCAACGCCGTGCTCGAGACGGGCGCCGACGGCCGCGAGGCCCTCGGCGACGACGACAAGGAGTAAGGGGGAGAGATGGCTGACATCAAAGAGGCGCTGGGCATCGTGGAGACGAAGGGCTTCACGGGCATGATCGAGGCGTCGGACGCCATGGCCAAGTCGGCCAAGGTCAAACTGATCGGCTACGAGAAGGTCGGCAACGGCCTCGTGACCACGCTGTGCCGGGGCGAGGTCGGCGCCGTGCGCGCCGCCGTGGACGCCGCGGCCGCGGCCGCCCAGAAGGTCGGCGAGCTCGTCGCGGTCCATGTGATCCCGCGCCCGCACGACGACCTCGAGAAGTACCTCGACCGCATCGCGATCAAGTTGTAAGGCGCGGCGGTGCTGACGCGCGACGACCTCATCGACATCGTCATCGCCTTCCTGGGCAAAGCCAAGGGAGCGGCGAGGGCGGTCGCGCGCCCCTGGAAGAAAGACGGCCCCCCCGGCCGTCCCTTCCTTTCGGAATACGACATAAAGAAGAGGTTGACGCCGGGCGGTTCCCGCCTTACAATCCCAGGTAACGCGATACTCTCTCCCCTAGTGTCGGATTGGCTGACATTAAGAGGAATAGAGGTAATTCGCGAATAAGGCGGTAACATGGCGATCGACATCAAGAACCTGCTCACTCTGATGGTCCAGAAGGACATCAGCGACATCCACTTCAAGGCCGACTCCGTGCCCGCTCTGCGCGTGCGCGGGTCGATGATCCTGGCGACGAATCTGCAGAAGATGAACGCCGAGGACATCAAGAACGTGGCCTATCAGTTGATGAACAAGGAGCAGACGGCCGAGTTCGAGAAGGAGATGGAGCTCGACCTGGCCTACTCCCTGGACGGCGTGGCGCGCTTCCGCGTCAACGTCTTCCGGCAGAAGGGCACGCTCGGCCTGACGCTGCGCGTGGTGCCGATGAAGCTGCGCTCCTTCGAGGAGCTGAATCTTCCCGTCGACGCGATGCTCAAGCTGGCCAACGAGAGCCGCGGCTTGATCCTCTTCGCCGGCATCACGGGCGCCGGCAAGACGACGACGCTCAACGGCTTCCTCAACTACATCAACTCGATCCACCAATACCGGATCATCACGATCGAGGACCCGATCGAGTTCTACCACACCGACCAGAAGTCGACCATCGTCCAGCGCGAGGTCGGCCTCGACACGAAGTCCTTCGCGCACGCGCTCAAGCACATCCTGCGCCAGGACCCCGACGTCGTGGTCATCGGCGAGATGCGCGACCTGGAGACCATGCAGGCGGCGATCTCGGCGGCGGAGACCGGCCACCTCGTGCTCTCGACCGTGCACACGCTCGACGCGGCGCAGACCGTGGACCGCATCGTCGACGCGCATCCGGCGCACCAGCACACCCAGGTCCGCCAGCAGCTGGCGAACTGCCTCAAGGGCGTGATCGGCCAGCGTCTCGTGCTGTCCAAGGACGGCAAGTCCCGCTTCCCGGCGACCGAGATCCTCATCGGCAACAGCCTCGTGCGCCGCAATCTGCTCGAGGGCAAGACCGCCGAGCTGCGCAAGACCATGGAGGCCGGGGAGTATTACGGCATGCACACCTTCGACCAGGACCTCCTGCGGCTCTTCGCGGAGGGCAAGGTCGACGACAAAACGGTGCTCGAAGAGGCGACGAATTCCGAAGACGTCGCCCTCAAGCTCAAGAGCGTCTCGGTCGGCGGCTGACGATGCCGGACGAGCCGAAGAAGGACCAGCCCGAGGATATCGAGTCCATTCTGTCGGACTTGGACGCTATCCTCACGGATATGGGCGGAGAGGCGGCCACGGCTTCGTCGCCGAAGCCTGCCGAGCCGCCGCAGGCCGCCGAAGCGCCGAAGCCGGCCGCGCCGCCTCCAGCTCCAACTCCCGCCGCGAAGGTAGAGCTGCCGGTTCCTCCTCCGTCTTCCGCCGCAGCCCCGCCACCGCCTCCTCCGGCCGCGCCCGCGCCGAGCATCGAACTGGCGCCGCGGGAGGGAATCATCGCTCCCAAGCCGGCGGCGCCGCCGCCGCCTCCTCCTCCACCGCCGCCGCCTCCTCCGGAGCCGTCTAAACCCGTCGAAGCGCCCAAACCCGTCGAGACGCCCAAAGCCGAGGAACCCCAGAAGCCGGCCGCGCCGCCGCCTGCTCCCGCCGCCCCGCCTCCGGCTGAGGCTGCTCCGGCCGCCGCGGCCGCCGCCGTAGGAGCGGACGGCCTGCCGCCCGGCGCGCCGAAGGAGCAGATCAGGCGCGTCGCGTACGTCCACACCGCGGCGTGTCTGGAGGCGAAGACCGCGTTCTCGACGTTCCTGAGCCAGGCCGCGCGCACGATCTCGAAGAAACCGTTGTTCCTGCGCGAGGTGTCGTCGCTCGAGGTCGGGGCGGCGAGCGATCCCGCCGCCGTCATCGACAAGGCGCGCCAGGCCAAGGCGAGCGCGGTCTTGGCCGTGCTCGAGGGCTGGCCTCCGGCCAAGGCCGATGAACTGAGCGAGGCCGCGTCGCGAGCGGGGCTGCTTTTCCGCTCCATCGCGCCCGGAGACGTTCAGAAGAAGTCCACCGCCGTGGACATCATCGTCGACATGATGCTGCTCCCGGGAGAAGGCTGATGGAGCGCTGGGAGATCCGGGCCTCTCCGAACGCGGACGACCCGCAGCGTCATCTGCTGCTGCTGCGCGGAGGCGTGGCCGACGTCGCGGCGGTGCTCAAGAAGTTCGGCGCGCTGTGCGGGCGTCCGACCCCGCTGGAAGGCGACGACTTCAACATGAGCTTCGTGCTGCACAAGCTCACGCCCGAGGCGCGGGCAAAGGTGGACGCTTGGCTGGAGCAGGTGGCGCCGAAGCCGGCGGCTGCGGCGCCCGCCGCGCCGGCTCCGACCCCGGCCCCGGCCCCGGCCCCGACTCCGGCGCCGGCCGCTCCGCCGCCGCCGGCTCCCGCGCCCGCCTTGCCCCCGATGCCGTCCTTTGCGGCGCCGTCGGGCGCGCCTCCTCCCCCGGCGCCTGCTACGCCGGGGCTGCCCGCTATTCCGCCGCCGGCTCCGGCTCTGGGCATCCCGTCCGCGAGCGATCTCCCGCCTCCCAAGGATTTCCTCAAGCCGGTCGAATCCGCCGGCCCGGCCATTCCTGAAGCGGGCGTCGCGCCCAAGAAGGAGCCTCTGATCTCCCTCGGCCCTGACGCGCCGCCGATTCCGCCGCCGGCCCCGGCGGTCCCTCCGCCCGCGCCCGCGCCCGCGACTCCGCCCGCTCCGGCGCCGACCGAGGTGCGCATGGCCACGCCGAATCCGGCCGGCCCGGCTCCCGCGCCGGCCGCCGGGGCGAACCCCGCGGCCAAGGCGCTCACCGAGGAGTTGAAGGCGGATTGGACGTTCGAGACCCTGCTCGTCGGCGCGTACAACCGCTTCGCGCACGCCGCCGCGATGTCGGTCGTCACCTCTCCCGGCTCGATGTACAATCCGTTGTTCCTCTACGGCGTGCCCGGGACGGGCAAGTCGCACCTGATGTACGCGATCGCGTCCTCGATGTCCAAGGGTCTGGGCACGGCCTCGCTCATGGTCACCTCCGGCGCGCGCCTCTCCCGCGCGGTGAGCGCGGCCGCGGCCGCGGGCGGGATGGCGGCGATCGACAAGAAGGTGGCGGATTCGAAAGCTCTCTTCGTCGACGACATCCACCTGTTGGCGCTCACGGAGCAGAACAAGGATCTGCTCGCCAAGCTCTTCAAGGCGTTCTTCGACCGCGGCCAGCAGGTCGTGCTGACCTCGATGTATCCGCCCAAGGCGCTGGGCGCCATCGAGGAGGCGCTGAAGTTCCAGTTCTCCAAGGGCTGGTCGGTGGACCTCAAGGTTCCCAATCCCAACATTCAACGAGATCTCGTGGCCGCGGTGTGCGACCGCATCGGCGCCGGCCTCGGCGGCGACGAGATCGGCCAGTTCGCCGACAAGCTCACGAATTGGGGCTATCAGGATCTGACGCTGTGGGCGCGCCGGCTGGGAACCCTGCGCAAGATCCGTTCCGCCGCGAGTCAGCCGGCGCCGCTGATGGACATGCTGCGCCTGATCTACGAGCCGATCACGATCGGCAGCGAGGCCGCGCCGCCCGACACCTCGAAAGCCGTCTTCGCGCCCCCGGCGCCCGCGCCGGACGCGGAGCCGCTGGCCGTGCTCTCCCCGAAAGGCAACGAAGGCGCGGGAGCGTTCGCCTGCACGCTGTTCTACGATCTGGGCGGCAAGAACGGCTTCAAGCGGAGTTATAAGCACGTCCTGACCTCTTCCTACGACTCGATGCAGCAGGTCGGCGTGCCGTTCCAGATCGCGGACATGTGCCATCGCGCGGGCGTGACGAGGGCCCTCATCGTCGGCCCGGGGCCCGACTCGCCGCTGGCGCCCCGCGCGGCTGAGTTCGGGCACGCGGTGCGGCGCATCCTCGAGAGCGGCGGCGTCTCGATGGGCTGGATCCCGTTCAGCCAGATCCAGATCGGCGCTCATTACCTGAACGCTCACCTCGATTTCGACAAATGACCGCGGCCGCCGCCGTCGTCGGAGCCCTCGCCGCCGCCTGCGCCGCCGCCGCGCTGTGGGGGTGGTTCGCGTTCCGGCGCTTCCTGCCGCTGGCGCGCGCGGAGCGCGCGCTGCGCCGCGAGCTGGAGGACATGCGCGACTTCGCCTGCGAGGTGATCGACGCGGAGACGGCGGCGCGGCGTCCGCTGCACGCCCTCGAGGAGGCCGCCGGCCGCGCGCTCGGCGCCCTGCACCGGCGCCGTCCGGAGCTGACCTTGGCCGCGTTCTCGCGCCGCGCGGACGGGAGCGCGGCGCTGCTCGCGCACCGCGGCGGGCCTTGGGCGCGCCTGGAGCTGAACTCGTTCCGCTTCGACCGCGGCCTGCTCGCGCGCGCGACCGAGACGGGGGCCTCTTCCTGGAGCCTGTCGGGCGCCGCGTCCGAGGACGACCCTCTCGTCAACGCGCTCGCGGGCCAGGGCTACACCTCCGCGGCGGCGGCCGGCTGGAGCGACGAACGCGGAGCCGGAGTCGTGCTGTGCGCGGGCGTGGGTCCGCGCGAGGCGCTGGCCGGCGAGGGGCCGCGTCTGCGGCTGGCGGCCGCGGCGCTGCGCTCGGCCGCGGCGTTCGCCGCGGGGCTCTCCGACCTCGCCAGCTCGCGCGAGAAGCTGGAGGGCGGCCTCTCCGCGGCGATGAACGAGCTCACGGAAGCCCAGGACCGCCTCATCCGCAAATCCAAGGAGATCAAGACCCTCCACGACGTGGCCGGAGCCTTGAGCACCCGGGCGAGCCAGGCGCCCTCGACTCTGGCGGCGATCGTGACGATCGTCGCGCGGGCGCTCGAAGCCGACCTCGTCGCCTTCCTGATCCTGGACGAGAGCAGCGGCGAGCTGGTCACCCAGCCCGGGGCGTTCGGCCTGGAGGGCGAGGAGCTCCTCTACCGCCTGCCGCTCGACGACGCGAAGTCTTCCTCGGTGCGCGTGTTCAAGACGCGCAAGCCCTTCCTGACCGGAGACGCGCAGAACGACCCGATGGTGATCGCGCACTACGCCAAGATGTGGAGCGTGCATTCCCTGATGGTCGTGCCGCTCGTGCTCGAGGACCGCTGCATCGGCGTGATGCGCGTGGGCAGCCGCCGGGTCAACGCCTTCTCCGACGAGCAGCTCGCCCTGGTCGGCGTGATCGCGGAGGAGGCCGCGATCATCGTGGAGACCGCGATCTTGAACCGGCGGCTGCAGCGCACGGCGGAACAATTGGCCTCCCTCAATCGTATGAAGGATGAGTTCGTCTCGACCGTCAGCCACGAGTTCAAGACGCCCCTGACCACCATCTCGGGTTTCCTGACCGTGATGCTCGACGGCGACACGGGCCCGCTGAACTCCCAGCAGATGAAATTCCTGACCATCGCGAAGTCCGCGTCGAAGAGGCTCTCGGGGCTGGTCTCCGACCTCCTGGACCTGTCGCGCCTGGAGGGCGGGGCGAAGATGGAGCCGGCCCCGGTCGACCTCGGCCGCCTGGCGGCCGAGTCGGTCGAGAATCACCAGCCGGCGGCGGCGGAAGCGGGGAAGACCCTCTCGTCCGAGGCCCCGGAGTCCCTGCCCAAGGCTCTCGGCGACGAACGCTGGCTGCACCTGGTGCTCGACAACCTCGTGTCCAACGCGCTGAAGTTCACGATGCCGGGCGGGCGGGTGCGCGTGAAGGTCCAGGACAAGGGCGAGTTCATCATGGTCTCGGTCTCCGACGACGGGATCGGAGTCCCGCCGGAGGACCGCGAGAAGATCTTCGAGCGCTTCTACCGCGCCGGCAACCGCTCCGAGGTCAACGCGCCGGGCACGGGCCTGGGCCTCGCCATCGCGCGCGAGGTCGTCGACAAGCACGGGGGCAAGATCTGGCTCGAGTCGGAGCTCGGCAAGGGCACCACGTTCCATTTCGTCGTGCCCGCCGCGTCGCGCGCTCAGGAGGCGGCCGCGTGAGGCTCATCCTGCTGCCGGCCGCGGCGGCGGCGCTCGGCGCCTGCGCCTTCGGCCGCCTCAATCCCGGCCTGACCAAGGAAGGCGCGGCGGTCGCGGTGACGGCGCCGACCTTGGCCGACGCCCGGCGCGACGCGGTGACGCGCTCGCTGGAGCTGTTCCTGTCGCCGTCTTCGACGCAGGCCGCGGCGGTCGCGGAGGAGCTCGGGGGCCGGGCGGCCGAACTGACCGCCCGGACGAAGTGGAAGGAGCGGGAGGGGCGGGGCGTCGTGGAAGTGCGCTTCGGCGCGCTGCTCGCCGCTCTCGACAAGAAAGGACTGCTCAAGCCGGAGGGCTATTCCTCGCGCGAGCCGCGCGTGCTCCTCCTGGTCTCCGAGCCTCAGGGCATACTCGATCTCGGCGTCGGGCCGGCGGCCGACGCGCTGCGACGCTCGCTCTCGGCGCGCGGCATGAGCGGCGTGGACGGCCGCGACGCGCTGAACGCGTTCAAGTCCAAGAGCCTCGAGCCGTCCGCGCTGGCTGCCGGCGCGGCGCGATTGGGCGCCGACTGGCTCCTGATCGGGGCCGCCTCGGCGAGCGCGGAGCCCAATCCCGCGAGCGGGGCCTGGCTGGCGCACGCCGCCCTGCTCACCGATCTCTATGAGGTGAAGGGCGCGCTTCCGAGCGCTCAATTCCGCTCGGAGGGCTCGGCGGTCGACGTGTCCTCCGCGGCCGCGCGCGCCAAGGCGCTCGAGCAGGCCGGCGAGGACGCGGCCGCCCGGGCCGCGGACGAGATCTCCCGGGCCCGCGCCGGCCGCAGCGAGGGCGCCGTGATGGTCGTCGGCGCCGGCGACGCGGGCCGCTTGAAATCCTTGCTCGCGGCCTTGCGTTCGGTGGAGGGCGTCGCGGGCGCGTATCTCGCCTTGTGGCGCGGCGAGGAGGAGAGCGCCGTCGTGCGCGTCTTCATGAAAGGGATGAAGGTCGACGGCTTGGCCGCCGCGCTCCTGCGCCGCGACTCGAGCCTGACCTTGCTCTCGGTCGAAGCGGAGAGCGGGCGCCTGGCCGTCGAGCTGCCGGGAGCCCGGCGTTCGATGTTCGAGGGCGACGAATGAGCCTGGCGCGGGTGCGCTCGATGGGCCTCGCCGGCGTCGAAGGCTGGCCCGTGCTCGTGGAGCTCGACCTGGCCCCGGGGCTTCCCGCGTTCTCGATCGTGGGCATGCCCGACGACGCGGTGCGCGAGGCGCGCGAGCGCGTCGCGGCGGCCCTGCGCAACTCGGGCTACGCCCTGCCGAATCGAAGGATCACCGTCAATTTATCGCCCGCGCGTCCGCGCAAGCGCGGCAGCCACTACGAGCTGCCCATCGCGCTCGCGATCCTGACCGCCTCAGGACAGATCCCGGACGGACCCTGGTCCGAGAGCTGGTGCGTCTTGGGCGAGCTCTCCCTGGACGGGCGCGTGCGCCCCGTTTCCGGGACTCTGGCGATGGCCGCGCGGGCGAAGGCGGAGGGCCGCGCGGCGGTCATGGTTCCGGAGGCGAACGCCGAGGAGGCGCGCGCCGCCGGGATAGCGGTCCTGCCGGCGGCCGATCTGCGAGAAGCGGCGGAGCTCGTCTCGGGAGCTCCTCCCCGCGTCCGGCCCGCCGCGGCCAGGGCGCCCGCGCCCGCCGAGGCGGCGCCGGATCTCGCCGACGTGCGCGGCCAGTTCACGGCCAAGCGCGCGCTCGAGTTGGCGGCGGCGGGCGGACACAATCTGCTCCTCGTCGGCTCGCCCGGAACCGGCAAGTCCATGCTGGCCCGCCGTCTTCCCGGCATCCTGCCCGCCATGACCCCGGAGGAGGCGCTCGAAGTCACGCTCGTCCAGTCGGCGTGCGGCCGCGCGACGCCCGGCTTGGCGCGCGAGCGCCCGTTCCGCGCCCCTCACCACGGCGCCTCGGCCGCCGCCCTCGTCGGCGGCGGTCCCTCGGCGCGGCCGGGAGAGGCCTGCCTGGCGCACGGCGGCGTCCTCTTCCTGGACGAGTTGGCCGAATTCTCGCGCCCGGCGCTGGAGAGCCTGCGGCAGCCGCTCGAAGACCGCCGCGTGGTGGTATCGCGCGCGCAGGAAAGCGCGGAATATCCCGCCCGTTTCACGTTCGTCGCCGCGGCCAATCCGTGCCCGTGCGGCTGGCTCGGCCACCCGCGCAAGGCCTGCGTCTGCGCGCCCGGCGACGTCGCCCGCTACGTCGCGCGCCTGTCGGGGCCGCTGCTCGACCGGGTCGACCTGCAGGTCGAGACTGCGGCCGTCGCCTTCGCGGACTGGTCCGCCGCCCCGTCGGGAGAGTCCTCGGCCGTAGTCCGCGCCCGCGTCGCGGCCGCCCGCGAGCGGCAGCGTGCGCGCTGGCCGGGAGCGGCGGCGGCGCTCAACGCCTTCGTCGACGCCGCGCTTTTCCGCCGCGGCGCGCGGGCGCGGCCGGAGGCGCTCGACGCTCTCGCCGCCGCGGAGCGCAAATCCGTCCTGTCGGCGCGCGCTCTCGACCGCGTCCTGCGCGTAGCGCGCACGGCGGCCGATCTGGCCGGAGCGGACTTCATCGAGGTTCCTCACGTCCTGGAGGCCGCGTCGCTGAGGAGTCTCGACCGCATGAAATCGGATCTGGAGGCCGTCGCATGAGAAATCTCGTCATCGTCGCCGCGGTGCTGTACGGGGCGTACTGGTACGCCAGCAGCAAGTTCAACTTCGAGAGCACGTTGGCCTACGCCCGGCGCAATCCTCAGGCGTCATGGTCGGTGGCGACCGAATACTACGTCGGCATGGTGTACTATCAGCGCGCCGAGTACCAAAAGGCGCAGGAAACCTTCGAGCAGATGCTGGTCGTCCACTCGACCGGCCCCTACAGCGCGCGCGCCCTGCTGCGCCTGGCGTCCTCCGCCGAGGAGAACCGCAACTACCAGCTCGCGCGCGAGTCCCTGCAGCGTTATCTGGACGAGTTCCCGAACGAGAAGAACCGCAGCATCGCCGAGCAGAAGCTCGAGGTGATCAAGTTCAAATGAGCTCCGCGTCCTTCGCCGGACTGGTCTCGGAGGCGATGGCCCGCCGCGGCCTGGGGCTTCGCGAACTGTGCCGCCGCGCGCGTCTCGATCCGTCTCTCCTGTCGAAGGTGCTGGCCGGCAAACGCAACCCGCCGACCGACGACGAGACGCTGGAGCGCCTGGCGCAAGCCCTGGAATTCGATCCGATCGCCCTGTCCGTGTCCGCCGGCCGCGTGCCGGCCTCCTGGCGCGCGCTGGCCTCCGATCCCGAGCTGCTGGCGACCGTCAGCCGCCTCGCGGGCCGCGCCGCGCCGCGCCGTTCCGCCGCCCCGTCCCCGGCGGCCGCGCCCGTACGGCGCCCGACCAACCCGAGCCCGCTCAAGCCCTTCAACGAGGAACTGCTGTAGCCGTGCGGGCATGGGAGCCTCGCCGCCGCTGGGCGGCGCGCCTGAGCGCGGGCGGAACGCCCCCGCGGCGCGCCTGGGACCTTCTGGAGGCGCTCGGTCCGGACGGCTTGGCCTCCGCCTCCGCCGCCGAATGGGCCGAGGCCGTCTCCGTCCCTCTCGAGCACGCCGCGGGGTGGCGGGAGCGGAGCTTGGCGTTCGATCCGGTACGGGAAGAGGAGCGAGCCGGCGCGCTCGGCGCGCGGCTGATCGCGCGCGGCGATCCGGAATACCCCGATCTGCTCGCGTCGATCCACGATCCGCCTCTCGTCCTTTACGCCGTGGGAACCTTCGCGGACCGGCCCCCGGTCGCCGTCGTGGGTTCCCGGACGCCGACGCCCTACGGTCTGCGCGCCGCCCGCCGCCTGGCGGGCGACGCGGCGCGCGCGGGCGTCGCGATCGTGAGCGGCCTGGCGCGGGGGATCGACGCCGCGGCTCACCTCGCGGCATTGGAGGCCAAAGCGCCCACCTGGGCCGTTCTCGCATCGGGACTCGGGCAGGTCTATCCGCCGGAGAATCGGGGCCTGGCGCGGCGCATCGCCGCGGAGGGGGGCGTCCTCGTCAGCGAGATGCCCGTCGATACGCCTCCGGCCCGCGAGCTCTTCCCGCGCCGCAATCGCGTGGTCTCCGGTCTGGCCTGGGCGACCGCGGTCATCGAGGGCCGGGGAAAGTCGGGTTCGTCGATCACCGCGAACTGCGCCGCCGAGCAGGGGCGCGAGGTGCTGGCCTTGCCGGGCCCCTACGACTCGCCGCTGTCGGAGACGCCGCACCGTCTCCTGCGTCAGGGCGCGCGCCTGCTCTCAGGGGTAGAGGACCTTCTGGCGGTCTTGCCCGAGGGCCAGTTGCGGACGGCCTACGAAGCGCCTCCTGCGCCGGCCCGGCCGTCGCCGCCCCCGACGGGGGAGGAGGCCTCGGTTTTGGCGCTTTTGGGTTCCGACGCCCTCTCCTTAGATGAACTGGTCCAACTCTCCGGACTTGACACCCACCGTATTTCCTCTATAATGTTCGGGCTGGAGTTAAAGGAAAGAGTTTATTCCGTCCCTGGACAGAGATATGCCCAAAAAGAAGCCCGCCGCTGAGAAGACCGATAAAAAGGCCGCCAAGGCCCCCAAGGCAGCGCCCGCCGAGAAGGCCCCAAAGGCGGCGAAGAACGCCAGGACCGGCCCCAGCCTCCTGGTCGTCGAGTCTCCGGCCAAGGAGCGGACTATCTCCCGCTTCCTTAAGAATGAATTCGTCGTCAAGTCGTCCTTCGGCCACGTCCGCGACCTCCCGGTCCGCAAGATCGGCGTCGACGTCGAGGACGACTTCGCGCCTCAGTACGTCGTCCTGCCCCGCGCCAAGAAGATCCTGGCCGAGTTCAAGTCGCTGGTCGGCAAGGCGGCCTACGTCTACCTCGCGACCGACCATGACCGCGAGGGCGAGTCCATCGCCTGGCACCTGGTCGACATGCTGAAGCTGAAGCCCGACCAGGTCAAGCGCATCACCTTCCACGAGATCACGCCGACCGCGATCAAGGCCGCCATCGAGGAGCCGCGCTCGATCGACGAGAACCTCGTCCACGCCCAGCAGGCCCGCCGCGTCATCGACCGCCTCGTGGGCTACAAGCTTTCGCCGCTGCTGTGGGCGAAGATCCAGTCCGGCCTCTCCGCCGGCCGCGTGCAGTCCGTCGCGGTCCGCCTGCTCGCCGAGCGCGAGCACGAGATCAAGGACTTCGTCTCCGACGGCTATTGGACCCTGACGGCCGCGCTCGAGAAGGCGGGAACGCCGCCCGTCTTCGACGCGAAGCTCTCGATGTGGAAGAAGGAGAAGGTCGAGACGACGCGCACCTACGACCTGTTCTCCGAGCAGTACCGCGTGAAGGCGACGACCCTGCGCACGGCCGAGGACATGGACACGGTGTCCAAACTCGTGCAGACCGGGACCTTTAGGGTGGTCAAGGTCGAGAAGAAGGAGGTCCGGCGCCGTCCGCCGCCCCCGTTCTCGACGTCCACGCTCCAGCAGGCCGCGTCGCAGAAGATGGGCTTCGCAGCCGAGCGCACGATGCGCATCGCGCAGTCGCTCTACGAAGGCGTCGACCTGGGGGGCAAGGACCCGGCCGGTCTCATCACCTACATGCGCACGGACTCCTTCTCGATCGCCAAGACCGCGGCCGAGGAGTGCGCGAACTTCGTGCAGGCGACCTACGGCGTCTCGTATCGGCCGGCGGAGCCTCCTACATATCAGACCAAGTCGCGCGGCGCCCAGGAGGCCCACGAGGCGATCCGCCCGACGTCGGTGCTGCGCACGCCCGACGAGGTCCGCAAGTTCCTCAATCCCGACCAGATCCGGCTCTACGAGCTGATCTGGAAGCGCTTCGTCGCCTCGCAGATGATCGAGGCCACCTACGACACCGCCTCGGTCGCCATCGAGAACGGCGACTCTCTGTTCCACTGCACCGGCCGCACGCTCAAGAGCGAGGGCTTCCTGCGCGTCTACCGCGACGCCCCGAAGGGCGACGAGGAGGCCGAGGAGGAGGCCGAGGAAGAGGGCAGCCGGCTCCCGCCGCTGAAGGAAGGCGACGTGCTCAAGCTCGTCGAGCTCAAGCCCGAGGAGCACCGCACCTCCCCGCCCCCGCACTACAACGAAGCGAGCCTGATCCGCGCGATGGAAAAGCACGGCATCGGCCGCCCGTCCACGTACGCGCCGACGATCAAGACGATCGTGGACCGCGGCTACGTGCGCCGCAACATGAAGGACCGCAAGCTCATCCCCACCGAGCTCGGCATCCTCGTGACCGAGAAGCTCAAGGGCCACTTCCCCGACGTCGTCAGCTTGACCTACACGGCCAACGTCGAGGCCCAGCTCGACAAGATCGCCGAGGGGGCCGACGCGTGGACCGACGTCGTGAAGTCCTTCTACACGCCCTTCTCCTCGGCTCTGGAGAAAGCGTCGACCGAGATGGAAGCCTCGCGCATCGAGCCCAAGATGTCGGACGAGCTCTGCCCCGTCTGCCAGGCGCCGATGCTCATCCGCGAGAGCCGCTTCGGCAAGTACCTCTCCTGCTCGACCTTCCCGAAGTGCAAGGGCAAGATCCAGCTCACCCCGGAGGGCCAGAAGGTCGTCCTCGAGATGACGGGCGAGAACTGCGACCTGTGCGGCAAGGCGATGGTCATCCGCACCGGCCGCAAGGGCAAGTTCATGGCCTGCTCCGGCTACCCCGAGTGCAAGAACACCTTCTCGCTCGACGCCGACGGCAAGAAGATCGAGGGCTCGCGCCCGCTGCAGACGACCCGCCCGTGCAACAAGTGCCAGAAGCACATGTGGCTGCGCACCGGAAAGCGCGGCTTCTTCCTGACCTGCCCCGGCTACCCCAAGTGCCGCAACTTGAAGCCGGTGTCGAAGGAAGAGGGCGAGAAGCTGAAGGTCGAGGGCGAGGCCCTGCGCGCCGCGCAGATCGCCGCGCGCCTGGCCGCCCAGCCGCCGCAGGCGAGCTGACCCGGGGTTCCATGCCGACCGACGCGGCCCCGGGCCCCCTGTGTCTCTCGGCCGAGCGCTTCCTCACGCACCTGAGGGCGTCCCGCTCTTACTCCCCGCACACCCTGCGCGCCTACGCCAAGGACCTGGAGGCCTTCGCCGCCAAGTTTCCGGACCTCGAGCCCTCCGCCATCGAGCGCGTGCACGTGCGCGGCTGGTTGGCCGACCTGCAGAAGGAGGGGGAGGCCTCGCGCGCGACCGTCCTGCGCCGCATGGCGGCCCTGCGCTCATACGTCAAATACCTGCGCGCCGCCGGGACGCTCAAGGGCAATCCGGTCTTCGGCGTGGCCCTGCCCAAGCGCCCTCGTCCGCTGCCCAAATTTCTGACGGAAGCCGAGATGGCCGAGCTGATGGCCGTCCCCGCCGGCGGCGATCTGAAGCGCGGCCGCCGCGACCGCGCGATGGTCGAGCTGATCTATTCCTCCGGCCTGCGCCGCTCCGAACTGCTCGGCCTCAACTGCGGCGACGTGGACTGGCTCGGCGGCACGGTGCGCGTGTTCGGCAAGGGATCCAAGGAGCGGGTCGTTCCGGTGGGGGACGGCGCGCTGAATTGCCTGCGCGAGCACCTCAAGGACCGCGGTAATCCCGAGAACCCCGAACCCCTGTTCGTCGGCCCGGCCGGCAAGCGCCTCAGCGACGCCGGCCTCGTCTTCGTCCTGCGCCGCTGGGTCAAGTCGAGCGCGCTCAAGAAGAAGATCACCCCGCACGTCCTGCGCCACAGCTTCGCGACGCATCTCATGAACCGCGGTTGCGACATCCGCATGGT
>CAZURZ010000051.1:0-16107 GCA_964623465.1 uncultured Elusimicrobia bacterium | reverse complement strand
CCGAAGCCGCGGACGGCGACGATCTTGTCCGCGACGGGCCCGATCTTGTTGCGCAGGTGGGAGAGCGTCACGTCGATGACCTTGGTGGTCAGGTCGATGCCGGAGTCGTAGCCCCAGACGTGCTGCAGCAGGAAATCGCGGGTGAGGACGCGGTTCTTGCGGTAGACCAGGAACCAGAGCAGGTCGAACTCCTTGGCGGAGAGCGCGGTCTCCTTGGAGTTGATCCAGACCTTGCGCGAGGCGCGGTCGAGCTTGATGCCCCCCGCCTCCACGCTCGCGGGCTCCTCGCCCTTGCCGGCGCGTCTCAAGATGGCCGCGACTCGGGCCACCAGCTCCTCGGTGTTGAAGGGCTTGGCGACGTAGTCGTCCGCGCCGACGCGCAGGCCGGCGACCTTGTCGGCGACGTCCTTCTTGGCGGTCAGGACGATGACGGGCAAGGCCTGGAGCTTCTCGTCCCCGCGGATCTCAGCCAGCAGGTCGACGCCGTCGCCGTCGGGAAGGTTTCGGTCCAGGAGCAGGAGCTCCGGAGGCTGCTTCTTCAGGCGCGCGCGGGCCTTGGCCAACGTGTCGACGGTCTGGGCCTCGTAGCCCTCTCCCTTCAGGACCTCGAGGATGAGGTCGGCCGTGGCGGCTTGGTCCTCGACGACGAGAATCTGTGCCTTGATCACCGGGCGAAGTTTAGCACATTCACAACGGTATATTTCCGCGGTTCTCGTGGGTGCCGGGCACCCGCTTGTCTTTCAAGAAACGCAGGGCGCGCACGATCTTGTAGCGCATCTGCGAGGGCTCGATGACCTCGTCGATCGAGCCGGTCGACGCGGTCTGGTAGGGCGAGGCGAACTTGGCCGCGTACTCGGCGGAGAGCTTCGCGCGCAAGGCCGCCTTGTCGGCGTCGGTCTTGCAGGCCGCGATCTCGCGCGAGTACAGGATCTCGACCGCGCCCGCCGGGCCCATGACGGCGATCTCGGCGCAGGGCAGGGCGAAGTTGAAGTCCCCCTTCATGTGCTTGGAGCTCATGGCGATGTAGGCGCCGCCGTACGCCTTGCGCAGGATCACGGTGATCTTCGGGACCGTGGCCTCGGAGTAGGCGAAGAGGATCTTCGCGCCGTGACGGATGATGCCGCCGTGCTCCTGCGTGACGCCCGGCCAGTAGCCCGGGACGTCGACCAAGGTCAGGATCGGGATGTTGAAGCAGTTGAGGAAGCGGATGAAGCGCGCGGCCTTGTCGGAGGCGTTGATGTCGAGCGCGCCGGCCGCGTGCGCCGGGTTGTTGGCGATGACGCCGACGACTTCTCCGCCCATGCGGCAGAAGCCGGTGACGACGTTCTTGGCGAAGCCGGCCTGCACCTCGAAGAACTTGTGCTCGTCGGCGATCTGCCAGACGATGTGGTGGACGCGGTAGGACTTGCGCGGATCGAGGTCGCACATCTTTTCCAGCAAGGGGACCTGGCGCCGGATGGGGTCCGGGTTCGCGACGCGGGGCGCCTTCTCCCAGCGGTTCTGCGGCAGGTAGCTGAGCAGCTCGCGCACCTGGCGGAAGCAGTCGGGCTCGGACTTGGCGACGAAGTGACAGACGCCGGACTTGGACGTGTGCGCGTCGGCGCCGCCCAGACCGTCGAAGCTGACTTCCTCTCCGGTGGCGGCCTTCACCACGTCGGGGCCGGTGACGAACATCTGGGAGATGCCCTCGACCATGAAGATGTAATCGGTGAGGGCAGGGGAGTAAACGGCGCCTCCGGCGCACGGCCCCAAGATGACGGAAATCTGGGGGATGACGCCCGAGCACTTGACATTGCGCTGGAAAATCTCCGCATAGCCGTCGAGAGAATCAACGCCTTCTTGAATGCGGGCGCCGCCGGAATCAAGAAGGCCAATGACTGGAACCCGGTTCTCGAACGCCAAGTCCATCACTTTCGCTATTTTGCGAGCGTGCGCCAGGCCGAGCGAGCCGCCGAGCACGGTGAAGTCCTGGGCGTACACGCAGACTTCCCGCCCGTTGATCTGTCCGAAGCCGGTGATCACGCCGTCTCCGGGGATCTCCTTGTCTTTGAGGCCGAAGTCGACCGCCCGCGTGGAGACCAGCAGGTCGAGCTCCTGGAACGTGCCCTCGTCGAGCAGGTAGGCGATGCGCTCGCGGGCCGTGAACTTGCCGCGCGCCTTCTGCGCCTCGACGCGCTGCGGGCCGCCGCCGGCCGCCGCCTTCTCCACGGCCGCGCGCAGCTTGACGACGCTCGCGGCCGGGGGGCGCGGGGTCTTCGGATTCTTCACGGCTTCATTGTCGGCCATATGGTCAGTCCCCCGTGTAGGCGACGGCGATGCGGGCGCCGTCGACGCCGTCGTAATCGAGCCGCAGTCGCGGCGCTCCGAGCTTCTTCCAGGCGGCGGCGGGCAGTCCGGTCAGGACCGCGCCGTCGGCCTCGGGCCGCACGGCCTTCGCGTCCGCGTCGAGTCCGAGCCCGAACAGCTTCAGCACCGCCTCCTTCGCCGTCCACAGCCGCGCCTGAGCGTCCGGGTCGGACGGGCCGGCGGGATTTTCGGACGGGGCGGAGACGAACGCCAGCACCTCGAGCGGACGCGGCACGATCGATTCGACGTCGACCCCCACCAGCCGCCCGGGCGCCGCGGCGGCCGCGGCGCCGCCCTGCGCGCAGTGGGAGATGGAGAAGGACGGTACGGGCGCGGGCGCGTCCTCGGGCAAGGTCAGTTCCGGACGGCCGTCCTCGTCGTTGGCGATCTCGAGTTCGCGCGGATCGGCCTCCCAACCGTATTCTCCGGCGAAATGCGCGGCGAGCGCGCGCTCGGCCGCGAGGCGCCCCGCCAGCCGGTCCACCCGCCGGCGCTCCGGCAGCGCCGCGAGTTCGGCGGCTTCGGCGGGGCTGAGGCGCGCGCGCAGCAGGGCGGGTTCGGAGAGGGTTTTTTCGGCCTCGGCGCGGGGACAGAAGGCGAGGCGGTACGGCGGGCGCTCCGTCATCGCCCTATTATACTTCTTCGCGCGCCCGCTTGTCCCGAATCTGCTACCATTCCTCCCACTATGATGGGACTGTGGACGGACGGGTGGTTCTATATCTCGTCGGCGGGCCTCGCGGTCAGCGGGGTCCTGTTCTTCTTCCTCCTGGGCCAGTACCGGGCCGCCTCCGAGGCCGCGGACGCCGGCGAACCGGAGAAGGAAGCCGAGACGCACGCGCCGATCCGGCCGGTCTACATCCCCGACGAGCCGGCCGCCGCGTCGGTCGCCTCCCACGCCGAGCCGAAGGCCGAGCCCAAGTCCGAGGCGAAGACGGCGGATTACGCCGGTCCGGAGCGCCGCAAGGATCCGGCCACCTCCACCGGCGGCATCAGCCCGGCGGTCGTCTATCTGCAGAACATCAAGGGCGAACTGGCGAATCTCCACGAAGACGTGCGCAAGCTGGCCAAGAAGGTGGACGACGAACTGGCGTCCGTGGCGACGCGCGACGAGGCCCTGATCGAGCGTCTCGCGGAATTGACGCGGGCCGTCGAGGCGGCTAAAGCCGCCGTTCCGGCTCCCGCGGCCGAGCCCGCCGCCCCGAAGAAGGAGAAGGCCCCGAAGAAGGAGCCCGCGGCCGCTCCTCCCGCGCCGAAGAGCGAGCCGGCCCCCGTCGCGGCGCCGGCCGCGGTCGTCGAGGATCTCGCCGGACTCGTGGCGCCGGCGCCGGCTCCGGAACCCAAGGTCGAACTGAAGGCTCCGGAGCCCGCCCCGAAGACGGAGGCGGTTTCCCCCGACGCGACCATTCGTCTCGAGCTCGGCTCCTCGATGGGCGTGCCGAAGGATTCCGCGGCTCAGACGCCCGCCGAGTCCGCACCGGCGGCGGAGGCGCCCGCTCCGGAGGAAAAGCCGCGGCGGGGGCCGGTCTGGCCGGTTTAGCCGCGCTCGCGGCCCTGCTGCTCGCGCTTCCGGCCCGCGCGGGGTTCTTCCCGGAAGGCCAGTTCTCCTCTCGCGCGTCCGGCGCGACCGCGGCTTCTTTCCTGAAGGCTCCCGGAGGCGCGCGGGCCGCCGCGATGGGCGGCGTGGGCGCCGCCGGCGCGTCCGGAGCCGAGGCCGTCTTCCTCAATCCCGCCGCGCTGGGCAAGGTCCTGCCGGAGTCGCCGAGCGAGGCCGCCCTCGAATACGACGCCCTCCTCGAGTCGGCGTACACGGGGTCCGCGGCCTACGCCCGGCCGGCCGGCGCTTCCGGCGCCTTCGCGGCGGGTCTGATCTACGCCTCGCAGGGGGCTCAGACGCGCTACAGCGCCGTCGGGGACGCGACCGGCAAGTTCACGCCGAACGATCTCGCGCTGGGCGGCTGGTACGCGCGCCGCCTGGGCGGCCTGACCCTGGCGGGCGGCCTCAAGCTCATCCGGTCCGCGCTCGACGACCGCAGCGGCGTGACGGCGGCGGCGGACATCGGCGCGACGGCCAAGCACGTCGCCGACTTGGGCGACGGCGAACTCGACGTCGGCGCGGCGCTGCAGCATCTCGGCCCTCCGCTCAAGCTCGGCGGCGCCTCCGATCCTCTGCCCGCGCGTTTGCGCGCCGGCGGCCTGTGGCGGGCCACGCCCAACGTCGACGCCGCTTTCGATCTGAACCTGCCCGTGGACGCCGATCCCTACGTGTCCGTCGGCTTCGAGGCGCGCCTGGCCGCGGCGAAGGCGGGCTCCAAGAAGCCTTGGACCGTGAGCGCGCGCGGCGGCTACGATCAGAACCGGGCGCGCGGCGTCGAGGGCTTCGCGGGCTTCTCCGCGGGCGCGGGCTTCGACTTCGCCGCTCTACGGCTCGATTACGCCTGGATCCCTTTCGGCGACCTGGGCAGCCAGAACAAGATCACGGTCGCGTTCCGGTTCTAGCTAGATCGTCTCGACGCAGGCGGCGATCCCGAGCCCGCCTCCCACGCTGATCGCCGCGACGCCGCGGCGGCGCGAGCGGCGCTTGAGCTCGAGCAGCAGCGTGTGGACCAGGCGCACGCCGGTCGCTCCGAACGGGTGGCCGAGCGCGATCGCGCCCCCGTTGACGTTGACGCGCTCCGGGTCGAGACCGAGCTCCGCCCGGTCGAGCAGGACCTGCGCGGCGAAGGCCTCGTTGATCTCCCAGAGATCGACGTCCTCGACCCGCCAGCGCGCGCGTTCGAGCGCCTTGCGCACGGCGGGCACGGCGGCGTAGGCCATCCGTTCGGGCGGGACGCCCACGAGCGCGTGCGAGACGAGCCGGCCCAGGGCGCGGCGCTTGGCCGCTCTCGGCGCGCACAGCAGGAGGGCGGCCCCTCCGTCCACGATCCCGTGCACGTTGGCGTGGGTCATGACCTCGGTGCCGTCCGAAAACAGGAGCTTGGCCGCGGCGAAGCGCTCCGGCGAGGGATCCTCGAGAACCGCGTCGTCCTGGGCGAGTCCGGCGGCGGCGACGATCTCCTCGGCGCGCGCCTTGGCGGCGGCCTTGGCGCGCTCGTGGGAGCGCCGCGCCCAGTCGTCCATCGCGGCGCGCGCGAGGCCCTTGTCGGCGGCGCGTTCCTCGGCGGTCTTGGCGATGTGCTTGCCGCAGGAGACGTCGGTGAACGAGGGCACGAAGACGTCGCGCCGCAGGCGGCTCGGCGAGTCGGCGCCGACCGCGGCGGCGAGCGCGGCTTCCCCCCGCTCCACGGCGGCCGCGGCGGTCGTGAGCGCGACCAGGCCGGTGCCGCAGGCGAGGCCCACGGCGGCGCCGGTCGTCTCCGGCGCGCACCCGGCGCGGTGCGTCACGTAGCGCGCGCCGTAGCAGCCGTGGGGCCCGTCTTGATACATGTTGCCGAAAGCGACGAAGCCGACGTCGCGCGGCGCCAGTCCGGCGCGCGCGAGCGCGCCCTTGAGCGCGTGGGCGCCGAGATCGTGGGGATCGAGCTCCTTGAGCGCGCCGCCGGGAGCGCCCTTGCCCGTGACGCCGCGGCTCCACGCCGCGAACGGAGTGCGCGCGCCTTCGAGGATCAGTATCTCGCTCACTTGACTCTCCGCAGTATCGAGGCCATCTCGCGATGGATCCTGCCGTTCGTCGCCAAGGTGCGCCGGCCCATGGTCCGCCAGCCGGTCCACGGCGTTGCGTCCAGGTTCGTGACCTTCCCGCCCGCCTCGGCGATCAGCAGGAAACCCGCCGCCACGTCCCAGGGATTCAACTCGTACTCCCAGAACCCGTCGGCCCGCCCGGCCGCCACCCAGGCCATGTCCAGGGCGGCCGACCCGGAGCGGCGGATGTCGTGGCAGCGGATCATGAACGCCTTGAAGCGCCGCAGGTAGTAATCGGCCCGCTCCGCGCGGTCGTAGGCGAACCCGGTGACGAGGAGGGCCTTGTCGACGGAGGCGGTCCGCGTGACGCGGATGCTCCGCCCGTTGAGCGTCGCGCCGCGTCCCTTCTCCGCGAAGTAGAGCTCGTCGCGGAAGGGATCGTAGATCCCGCCGAGCCAGGGCTCGCCGTCCCTCAGGACTCCGATCGACACGCAGAACGCCGGATAGCCGTGAGCGTAGTTCGTGGTGCCGTCGAGCGGATCGATGATCCACAGGTATCGCGAGGCGGTCAGCCGAGTCTCGTTCTCCTCGGCCACGAAGTCGTCCTGAGGGAAGGCGCGGCGCAGCGCGGACAGGACGGATGTCTGGCTCTGGAGATCGGCGACGGTGAGCAGGTCGGCGCGGCGCTTCTGTTTGTAGCCGACCTTCCCGAAGCGGCGGCGGAGGATGGCGCCGGACTCGAGGAGCGCGGATTTGAGAAGGGCGGAACGGGTCACGGGAGGCTCCGGGCGGCGATGACGGCGGCTTTCGCGAGCGCGTCCGGGGACGGGTCCTCGGCGACGACGGGCGCGATCTTGAGGGCGCGCAGAGCCGCGGCCGTCGTCGGGCCGATGGCGACGGCGGCGGCGCGGGAGAGCCGCACGTCGGGAGCTCCGACGCGGGCGGCGGAGGGCGAGGCGAAGACGGCGACGTCGGCGCCCGACGCGAGGGCCTTTCTGAAAATCGTGCGCCCGGTCTCGTCGGGGACGGATTTGTAAACGGAGACGACGTTCACTGTGGCGCCGCATTTTTTGAGAGCCGACGGCACCGTGTTGAGCCCGCGCTCGGCCCGCGGCATGAGAACTCGGCGGCCGCGCGGGACGCGCAGAACCTTTGCGAGAGCCGCGGAGTTCTGCGCGTTTTCAGGAATGGTCGAGACTTTCCAGCAGCCGCGCGTGAGCACGGAAACGGATTCGGCCGTCTTTTTGCCGACGGCGCAGATCATGGACGATTGGTCGGGAATGCGGCCCAGCACGCTCCTGGAACGAGCGATGAACGACTCGACGGCGTTGACGCTGGTGAAGACGACGGCGTGGTAGCGGCGAAAAGAGCGCAGCGCGCGGTCGACGGCGGAGTAGGAGCCGGGCGGAACGATCCGAATCAACGGCGTGACGATCACTCTGGCCCCTCGTCGCCGCAGCGCGGCGACGAGGGGGCCGGAAACGGCCCTAGGCCGAGTGATGAGAACCGTGCGGCCCGTTAACGGCTTCTTCACGGCTTCATTCTACTCTTTAACAGCTTCGCTCGCTTCCGCTCGCGATCTTCCTCGACGTTCCAGCCGGCTTTGCCGTACATGCGCGACAGATTCTCGTGGGCCTCGGCGTCGTTCGTGATGTCGTACACCAGCATGGAATGCGCCAAGACGGCATGCGGTCTTCGGCCGCGCAGCCACCCCCAGGACGGAGCGCCTTGCTCGTAAAACCCTTGCCACTTCGTCGCGCCCACCGCGAGCCACTCGCGCTTTTCATCCGGCGCGAGACGGATCGGAATGCCCGGACACGGCGCCGGCGTCGAGAAAGCGTCCTGATAGACGAGGCCGTAGGCGCTCGGGCAATCGCGGCCGAAGTACGAGAGAATCAGGCCGCCGGGATTTCCCTTGAGGAAGTCCGCCAGATCCGGGAGCGCCTGTCCCCAGTCCAGGTTCGAGTCGCCCAGCAGTCCGAGCGTGTTCGCCGGTCCCCCCGCTGCCTCGTTCGCGTAGGCGAGCGGGTGCGGGTAGGCGTTCAGCGACGAGGCTCCGTGCCAGGCGAACAGCGCGGCCGCGATCAAGCGCGGCCGGCCGCCGCGCTTCCATAAGGAGGAGGCCGCGGCTCCCGCGGCGAGACACAGCAGCGGGTAGGCCAGGAGCACGTGGCGCACGCCCATCTGGCGCTTCCCGAGCAGGGCGGCCGCGAGCAGGACGGCGAGGGCGGACGAGGCCGTCTTGAACGCCGCGGGATTCTCCTTCGCCCAGCGGCGCGCCCCCCAGATCGCGAGGACGAGCAGCGGCAAGGACGTCTTCACGAGCAGGAGCCCCGGGTAATAGAGCGGATGTCCCTCGGGATAGGCCGCGCCGAAGAACCAGGTCGGGCTGGGCTCGCTCATCTGCCGCGAGCGGAAGGCGAGCATGGCCCAGAATCCGCCGAGCCCCGTGGGCGCGTAGAACGCGGAGGCGACGCCGAGCGCGGCCAGGACGGCGCGCCCGAGGCCGAGCGCGTCCTTCGCCGAGAGCGTCTTCCCCCGGGACCAGATCAGGGCCAGGGCGAGGCCGGGCAAAAGTCCGAGGCCCGTGGCCTTGCTGGCGATCGCGGCGCCCGCCGCGGCGCCGGCCAGCCAGGCGTCGCGCTCCTTCCCCTTCTTCAGGAACCGCGACCACGCCCACAGCGCTCCGGCGGAGAACGCCGCGGCGAAGACGTCGACCGTGGCCAGCGCGCCGTGCGCCAAGGTGTTCGGCTCGAGGATCAGGAAGGCCAGCGCGGCGGCTCCGCCCCACAGGAAGACGAACAGCCCCAGCAGCAGGGACGCCGCGATCGAGGGACGGCGGGCGGCCCTCAGGAGCTCCCGGGCCGGCGCCGCGTTCCGGAACAGGAACAACTGGCCCCACTCGTGCGGGCTGAAGCTCCTTCTCTCGAGGCCCGCGGGCGCGGACGGCAGGACGGGCGCCAGCGGCGCGAGCGCCAGCGCCCGCGCGTCCGAGGGCAGGGGCGGGTACTCGCGCGCGAGCGTTCCGGGATTGCCCGCGCGGTACAGCGAGGAGACGGCGGCGTAGGGCGGTTCGTCGTAGGTCGCGCCGACGCGCGCGCCGAGCCCCCACAGCAGGAGCGCGAAGACGGCGAGCAGGGCGGAGGCGGCTTTAGCGGAGCTCATATAACGCGATGCCGGTCCGGGCGTGGACGGTGCGGGCGCCGCGCATCATCGCCGCGCCCATCAACCCGATCGTGCGCGCGTCGTAATAGCCGGGATCTTCCTGATAGAGATGCGAGGACGGGTGGTCGAGCACGTGCGTGATTCCGAGCGCCTTCAGCCGCGCCAGGAGCTCGTCGGGCCCCGTGAAGCGCCGGTAGTCGATCCGGATCTGGTTGAGCGGATCGCCCCAGACGTAGTCGAAGCCGGCGCCGTAGCCGCGCGTCTCGCGGAACAGCAGGACCTTCGCGCCGGGCGGCAGGACGCCGCGCGCCTCGCGGTAGAAGGCGGCGACGTCGACCGAGCGGTTCTCGAACAGGCGCCTGCGGTCCTCGCCCGGCGCGGAGGAGGGCCGGGGCGCGGCGACGGCGAACAGAGCGTTGTTGGGCGAGTCGACGGCGATCGGAGACGCCGCGGCCAGGAGCAGCGCGCCCGCGGCCCAGCGCCGGGCGCCGCCGGCGGAGAAGGCCGCGCGCGCTCCGCGTCCGGCGGCCAAGGCGAGGGCGGGCCACACGGGCATGAGAAAGCGCCAGGCCTCGTTGTGCCTCCAGGCCAGGACGGCGTAGGCGGGCGCGGCGAGCCACAGCCAGCGCTCGACGCGGTCCGGCTTGCCGGCGCGGGCGAGCGCCAGCAGGCCCAGCGCGGGCAGGATCAGGAAGCCCGGGC
Organism: uncultured Elusimicrobia bacterium; assembly: GCA_964623465.1. Lineage (GTDB taxonomy): Bacteria > Elusimicrobiota > Elusimicrobia > UBA1565 > UBA9628 > GWA2-66-18. Next base: position 6,276 of record CAZURZ010000051.1, on the reverse strand, counting down.
CGTCGTGCAGGAAAAAATCCGCCTTCGGCGGGAAGTCCCAGCGGTTCGAGCGCAGGTAGCGCGCGGCCAGCGCGGCGGAGTCCGCGTCGAGCTTCAGGAACGGCCACACCGGGTCGCCCGCGGTCTTCCAGGTCCAGAGCAGCCACGGTCCGACCATCGCGGCGGCGCAGGCGCCGAAGACCAGGGCCTCGCGCGCGCGGCGCGTTCTCCATAGCAGGACGAGCCCCCACGCCCCTGTCGCGGCCAGGCCGAGCATCTTGGCGGACGCGCTCAGCCCGGCGAAGAGGCCCGCGAGGGCCAGGGCGCGGTCTTCGCGCTTCTCCTCCCAGCGGGCCAGCGCCGCGGCGGCGCAAAAGACGAACAGCGCGGCGAAGGCGTCCGCGTGCGCCCCGGAGGCGATGCGCCTCAGGGCGGGTTGTCCGGCCAGGGTCAGGGCCGCGGCCCACGAGGCGGCCCCGCGGCCGGCCGCTCGGGCCGTCGCGGCGACGAGCAGAACGGCCGCGCCCAGCGACAGCAGGGCGGCGATCCCGTCCGAGCCCAGGGCCAGCGGCACGGAGTAGAAGACCTCCATGAGCCGGGGCCAATGCGAGTGGATCATCCAGGGCAGGTCGACGAGGCCTCCCGCCTTCAGGTAGATCTCAGGAAGAGCGAGGTGATATGCCCGCTCGTCCCAGCCGGTGGGCGGCGCCAGCGCCGTGATCAGGGCCGTGAAGGCCGCCCAGGCAAGCAGCCCCGCCGCCGCCCCGTCCCACGGTGTCAGGCTTCTCATTGTGGCGATACGGACCGCCGGATAATGCCAGGATGAGAAGCCTGACACCAGAGCGCCGACGCCCAACAGGGCCAAGGGAAGCGGTGCCAGGAGCCCCGCCCAGGCGAGAAGGAAGACGGCCTGCGCGAGCAGGCCCAAGCCGAGGGCGGCGGCCTCGATTCCCCCGCATCGCCAGCGCCGCCCGATCCCCCAGGCCGCGAGCCAGAGCGCCGCGGCCAAAGCGAGCGGCGCGAGGCAGTGGGAGAGCCACAGCCGGACCGACCCGGCGTCGACGGCGGACGGGCGCGCGGCCATGGCCCCGAGGAAGCCCCGGGATTGGACGAAAAACAGTCCGAAAAAGACGGCGACGGCGGCGGTCACGGCCGGGATTCTAGCGCATTTGACACCCGGGGGGTTTCGTGCGATAATACGCCTACCCCCTCCTTTTATGGCCTGGTTCCAAAAAAAGACCCCCACCCCCTCTTCCGATGCGCCCAAGACCGCGCCCCCGTCCCGCGTGGCCAAGGGACTGAAGGTGTCGTCGATCCTCGGAGCGGAGACCGTTTTGTTCCCGGCCGACGGCCAGGACAAGACCGCCGTGCTCCAGGCCCTGGCCGCCGCCGTGTGCGCCAAGGCCGGCATCGTCGACAGCGCCCCGTTCCTGGCCAAGGTTCAGGAGCGCGAGCAGGGCATCTCGACGACCCTCGACACCGGCCTCTCCCTGCCGCACGCGCGCATGGACGGCATCACGAACATACTCGCCGGCATGGCGATCCTCAAGAAGCCGATTCCAGACCCCAAGCAGCCGGATCTGGCCATCCGGATCATGTTCCTCTTCTTCTCGCCGAACAAGCAGGACGCGTTCCCCCTGCATCTCCAGCTCCTGCGCGGGGTCTCGTCGCTGTTCCAGCCCGCCCTCATCGACCAGCTCTCCGCGGCTTCCGGCCCTGCCGCGGCGCTCGAGCTGGTCAAAAAGCTTGAAGCCTGAGCCGCGGCCCGGGCGCCGCGTCACCGAGGTCGTGGTCCTGACGACGGCCATGCTGTCGTTCATCTCCTTCGGCCGGGCCGCCGCGATCGTGCTGTGCGACATGGCCTCCACCGCCTGGTACATCGGCGGCATCGCCGAGACCGCCATCGGGCCCGCCGCCCCGTGGTTCATCCTGGCCGTCCTGCTCTGCGCGGCGCCCGTGCTGATGCTCTACGTCGAGGGCTCGGCGATGTTCGTGCGCGGCGGCGTGTACAAGGTCGTGCGCGAGTCGATGGGCGGCACGCTCGCCAAGGTCTCCGTCTCCGCGCTGATGTTCGACTACGTGCTGACCGGCGCGATCTCCGCGGTCTCCGGCGGCCAGTACCTGGCCGGCCTGCTGAACTCGGCCCTGCCGCGCCTGCACATCCACTGGGTCGTCGATCCCCACTCCTTCGCGGTCGTCTTCGCGCTGGCCGCGGTCGCCTACTTCTGGCGCGAGAACATCCGCGGCATCGAGGAATCCTCCGACAAGGCGATCAAGATCATGACCTTGGTCGGGGTGATGGGCCTCGTCACCTTCGCGTGGGCGGCGTACACGATCTCGGTGCGCGGCTTCCGCTGGCCCTCGACGGCGCTGAGCTTCACCCACGAGTCCCTGGGCTGGTTCCCGGAGGGCCTCGCGCTCGGCAAGCTCGGCCTGCTCGTCGCGCTCGGCCACGCCTTCCTCGGCATGTCGGGCCTGGAGACCTTGGCCCAGGTCTACCGCGAGATGGAGGCGCCCAAGCTCAAGAACCTCAAGCGCGCGGCCGCCGTGATCTTCCTCTCCGCGCTCGCGCTGACCGGCACGGTGTCCTTCCTCGCCGTCGGCCTCATCCCCGACGAGGTCCGCAAGGGCTACGCCGACAACCTGCTCTCGGGCCTCGCCATGTCGATGGCCGGCCCGCACTGGGCCCAGCTGATCCTGCAGGCCTTCGTGGTGCTCGTCGGCGTGGTGATTCTCTCCGGCGCCGTCAACACGTCGATCCTCGGCGCCAACGGCGTGATGAACCGCCTGGCCGAGGACGGCATCATGCCCGACGGCCTGCGCAGCCTGCACCCGAAGTACGGCACCACGCACCGCATGATCAACCTCTTCGTCGCGATGCAGGCGCTGACCATCGTGCTGTGCCGCGGCGACGTGTACCTGCTCGGCGAGGCCTACGCCTTCGGCGTGATCTGGTCCTTCGTGTTCAAGGCCGCGGCCGTGCTCGTCCTGCGCTTCAAGGACAATATGAAGCGCGAGTGGAAGGTCCCCCTCAACCTGCCGCTCGGCGGCGGGCGCGAGCTGCCCGTCGGCCTGGCCCTGCTCTTCCTCATGCTCTTCTCCGTCGGCATGGTCAACCTCCTGACGAAGAAGGTCGCGACCGTCTCCGGCGTCGCCTTCACCGCGTTCTTCTTCGCGCTGTTCATGATCAGCGAGCGCCTGAACAGGCGCGAGCGCGTCCACGGCGAGCATCGCGAGAAGTTCAACCTGCGCTCGGCCGCCGACCTCGCGATCGTCAAGGACGAGATCGAGAAGCCGAGCCGCGTCCTCGTCGCGGTGCGCGACCCGGGCAACCTCTATCATCTCAACAAGACGCTCGAGGCGCACGACTCGGAGACGACCGACCTCGTGGTCTTCACCTCGCGCATCCGCAAGGGCCTCGGCCTCGTCGAGGAGAACGTGGCGATGGACGCCGAGGAGGAGCGCCTCTTCACGAAGGTGATCGAGGCCGCCGAGAAGCACGGCAAGACCGTCACGCCGATGCTCGTGGTCTCCAACGAGCCGTTCTACGCGATCTCCCAGGCCGCCCAGGCCGTCGGCGCGACCGAGGTCGTCTTCGGCGTCTCCGCGAAGCTCTCCACCGACGCTCAGCTCGAGCGCCTGGCGATGACCTGGGGCTCGATGCAGACCGACAAGAAAGCGGTGCGCTTCCGCATCCTCGGGCCCGGCGTCGAGCACGCCGTCGATTTGTAATGCCCGTCCGGAGGATCACGAAGCACGGCGAAACGGTGCTCAAGACGCCGTGTCCCCCCCTCGATTACGAGGCCGTCAAGGCGGAGCTGCCGGCGCTCCTCAAGGACATGTGGGCGACGATGCAGTCCGCGCGCGGCGTCGGCCTGGCGGCGCCGCAGATCGGGCTGTCGATGCGCCTGTGCGTGATCGACGTGAAGCCCGAGGGCAAGCCGCAGAAGCTCGTGCTCATCAACCCGGAGATCGTCTCGCTCGACGGCGAGCTCAACGACGAGGAAGGCTGTCTCTCGGTGCCCGGAATCTACCACAAGCTCAAGCGCCACGCCCGCGCTCGCGTGCGCGCCCTCGACGAGAACGGCGTCTCGCGCGAACTCTCGGGCGAGGGCCTGCTCGCGCGCGCCTTCCAGCACGAGATCGACCACTTGGACGGCAAGCTCTACGTCGACCGCCTCCCGTTCGAGGCCAAGCTCCGGGTCCTCGACGAGATCAAGAAGGCGAAGACGGGCTGGGACTGACGTGTTGAAGACCATCTTCTTCGGGACTCCCGAGACCGCCGTCCCCTTCCTGCGCCTGCTCGCGCGCGAGACGCAGGTCCTCGCCGTCGTCTCCCAGCCCGACAAGCCCGCCGGCCGCGGCCTGGAGATCCAGCCCGCGCCGGTCAAGAAGGCCGCGCTCGAACTCGGCCTGAAGGTCCTCCAGCCCGCCAAGCCATCGGAGATCGCGGCCGAATTGAAGGCGCTCGGCGCCGACTTCGGCGTCGTCGTGGCGTACGGCCGCATCCTGAAGACGGATGTCCTGACGTCCACCCGTCTCGGGCTGCTCAACGCCCACTTCTCCCTCCTGCCCAAGTACCGGGGCGCGGCGCCGGTGCAGTGGGCGCTGGTCCGCGGCGAGACGATCACCGGCGTCTCCCTGTTCTGGCTCGACGAGGGCATGGACACCGGCCCCGTCCAGGACATGACGCAGACCCCCGTCGGCCGGGACGAGGACGCCCCCGCCCTGCTGAAGCGTCTGACCGAGCTGGGGGCCGCCCGGCTCGAGGCCGTGATCGGCGACCTCTCCGTCGGAAAGGTCGTGCGCCGGCCCCAAGAGGGCGAGCCCTCCATGGCCCCGCTGATCAAGCGCGAGGACGCGGCCGTCGACCTCTCGAAGGACGCGGCGGACGTCCACAATCTCGTCCGCGGCTTCCGCGGCTGGCCGCGCGCGACGCTGAAGCTCAAAACCGCCTCCCTGTTGGTCCTCAAAACGGCCCTCCCCGGGCCGTCCGACCCCGTGTCCAAGGCCCCTCCCGGGGCCGTCCTGGCCGTTGATCGGGCCAGGGGCGTTTTGGTACAATGTGGGTCCTGCAGTCGTCTGTGGTTCCTCGAAGTACAGCCCGAGGGAAAAAAGCCGCTCAACGCTGTGGAATTCGCCAACGGCCAACGCCTGGCCGCGGGCGGCTTTTTGCCGTTGTAGGGAAAGGCGTTTTAGACGTGTCCACGAAGATCAACGACACCCGCACCATCGAGTACGCCGCCGTCGCCGGGGCGTTCCTCCTGTTCGCCTACTTCATCCTGAATTGGGCGTTGGAGGGCGTCATCCACGCGCGCAAACTCCAGACCGTTCCGGATCTGAAGGGACGCTCGATCGCCGCCGCCCTCGACCAGCTCGCGCCGTTGAATCTCGGCCTGCGCAAGTCCGGCGTCGAGTTCGACGCCGCCGTGCCGATCTCGTCCGTGCTCCGCCAGGATCCTCCCGCCGGCACCGTCGTGCGCGAGGGCAAGACCGTGCGCGTCGTCGTCAGCCAGGGCGGCCAGACCGTGCTCGCCCCCGCCGTCGTGGGCCTGCCCCTGCGCAACGCCGAGATGATGCTGCGCCAGTCGCAGCTCTCGCTCGGCGAGGTCAGCGAGTCGTACTCGCTCAAGCAGGACAAGGGCATGGTGCTCTCTCAGGACCCGAAGGCCGAGGCCTCCGTCGAGCGCGACGCGCTCGTCAACCTCGTCGTGTCCGGCGGCCCGCCTCCCGCGGGCGTGGCGCTGATGCCCGACTTCCTGCGCAAGACGCTCGACGAGGCCCAGGCCTGGGCCGCCGGCGCCGGCGCCCGCGTCGAGGTCAAGACCGACCCGACGTCGCTTTTCCCCGCCGGGACCGTGCTGACGCAGGCGCCCGCCGCCGACGCCGTGCTCTCTCCCGACGCGAAGGTCCACCTGCTCGTCTCCGGCCGCAAGGGCGCCGCGACCACCGTCGCCGCCAAGACCTTCAAGTACGAGCTGCCGCAGAGCGGCTCCGAGAGCCAGGTGCGCATCGTCGTGGTCGACAAGTACGGCGAGCGCGAGCTGTTCAACGGCGTGCGCAAGCCCGGCACGAAGATCGAGGTCCCGGTCCAGGAGACCGGCGGCGCGCGCGTGAAGATCTACATGAACGGCATCCTCGTCGAGGAGCGGGACCTGTGACCGTGGCGACGAAAACCCTCGCCGTGGTCCCCTCGCTCCTCGCCGGCGATCTCGCGCGCCTGGGCGAGCAGCTCGACCAGGTCAAGGCGGCCGGCTGCGAGTGGATTTCCGTCGACGTGATGGACGGGCACTTCGT
>CAZURZ010000050.1:0-16266 GCA_964623465.1 uncultured Elusimicrobia bacterium | reverse complement strand
TGTCGGCGTTCATCCCGACCAACGTCATCTCGATCACGGACGGGCAGATTTACCTGGAATCGAACCTGTTCTACTCGGGCATCCGCCCCGCCGTCAACGTCGGCCTCTCCGTGTCGCGCGTCGGCGGCGCGGCGCAGACGAAGGCGATGAAGGGCGTCGCCGGCCGCCTGCGCCTCGACATGGCGCAGTACAACGCGCTCGCGGCGTTCGCGCAGTTCGGCTCCGAGCTCGACGCGGCGTCTCAGAAGCAGCTCGGCAGAGGAGAGCGCCTCGTCGAGATCCTCAAGCAGGGCCAGTACGTGCCGCTGCCCGTCGAGAAGCAGGTCCTCGCGATCTTCGCGGGCACGAACGGCTACGTCGACGACGTGCCGGTCAAGGACGTCCGCCGCTTCGAGTCCGAGCTCTGCGCGTACGCCGAGGCCCGCCACGGCGCGACGATGAAGGAGCTCGCCGACAAGAAGGCGATCGACGACGCCCTCAAGGCGAAGATCGAGGCCCTCATCAAGGAATTCAAGGCGCAGTTCAAGTAACGTGCTGAAGAATCTCCTGGCCGCGCTCGTCCTCGCATCGCCGCTCATCGCGGCGACGGGGGCGCGCGCCCAGGAGCTGCTCGACGCCTCGCTGATCGAGGCGCTCGGCGCGGTCGAGAAGCCCGAGCTGGGCGGCGTGTTCTCCTTCGTCGGGGCCAAGAACGCGCCGCGCGCCTTCGCCGACCTGATGGCCCGCGACGCGAAGGCCCTCAAGCGCTACGCGGCGAAGCTCGACGAGGACATCCGCAAGGAGCGCGGGCTGACCGCGTGGGATCACGAGGTGTGCGCGACTCTCGTCAACCACTACGCTGGGGGCGCGCTGATCCCCGGCACCAAGAATCCCGACTCCAAGCGCATGAAGGTCCTCAACGCCTGCGTGCTCGCTCCCGTCGTGGAGTTCCAGGACCTCGTCCAGCGGAGGAAGGGATGAGCCCCCGCGCGCTGGTGACCGGCGCCGCCGGCTTCGTCGGCTCGAACCTGTGCTGGGAGCTGGCCGCCCGCGGCTGGCAGGTCGTCGCGATGGACGACTTCACCCACGGCTCCTGGGAGAATCTGCGCGGCTTCCCCGGCGACGTGCTCGCCGCGAGCTACGCCGACGTCGGCTTCTGGGGGCGGCGCGCCGGCAAGATCGACGCGGTATTCCACCAGGGCGCCATCTCCGACACGACCGTCATGGACCAGGCCCTCATGATGAAGGTCAACGTCGAGGGTACCCGCGACCTGCTCTGCTGGGCCGCCAAGGCCAAGGTGAAGAAGGTCGTCTACGCCTCCTCCGCCGCGACCTACGGCGACGCCCCCGTCCCGCAGCGCGAGGACGCCGAGCCCCGCCCGATGAACGTCTATGGGTTCTCCAAGTCGGTCATGGAGACCGTCGCGTCGAACTTCAAGGGCGTGAAGACGGTCGGATTGAGATATTTCAACGTCTTCGGCCCCCGCGAGGCGCATAAGAACAAGTCGGCCTCGATGATCTGGCAGCTCGCCCTGCAGATGAAGGCCGGCCGCCGCCCGCGCGTGTTCGAGCACGGCGAGCAGTACCGCGACTTCATCTACGTCAAGGACGTCGTCGACGCGAACATCAAGGCCTTCGAGAAGGCGGCGCCCGGCGTGTACAACGTCTGCACCGGCCGCAAGACCGATTTCAACGGGATCATCGCGTCCCTCAACGCGACGCTCGGCACGAGTCTCCAGCCCGAGTACTTCAAGAACCCGTACTCCTTTTATCAGAACGAGACGCTCGGCGATCCCGCGAAAGCGCAGAAGGCCTTCGGCTTCCGCGCGCAGTGGACGACCGAGCGCGCGATCCAGGATTACCTCGGCGGCCGCAAGGTCGCCGTCGGAGTGTGAATGGCTTCCCTTAGAGAGCTTCGCAGCAAGATCAAGTCGACCAAGTCGACCGAGCAGATCACCAAGGCGATGAAGATGGTCGCGGCCGCGCGCATGCGCAAGTGCCAGCTCGCCATCCTCGCCGCCCGCCCGTTCGCCTCCAAGATGGAGCGCATGGTCCGCGAACTGGCGTTGCTCGAGGTCCGTTCCGATCTCGCCGCCAAGCAGGAGGTGCAGATCCACCCGTTCTTCGACGTCCGGTCTGAAGGACCGGAGCTCCTCGTCCTCGTCACCGGCGACAAGGGCCTGTGCGGCGCGTTCAACTCGAACGTCATCAAGGCCGCCCTCGATTGGCTGCGCGTGCGCAAGGACAAGAAGGTCCTCGTGATCGCCGTCGGCCGCAAGGGCCGCGACGTCGTGGCGCGCCTCAAGGGGCAGCAGATCGAGGTCGTCTCCGAGCTCGTCGGCATCTTCCCCAAGATCTCCTTCACGCACGCCGATCTTCTCGGCCAGGCCGTCATCGACGCGTACCTGAACAAGGGCGCCTCCAAGGTCACGGTCCTCTACAACGAGTTCAAGTCCGTGGCGACGCAGCGCCTGCTGACCGGCGAGCTCCTGCCGATCCCGACGCCCGAGAACGAGCCCGAAGCCGCGGCTCTTCCCGATTACGGCTTCGAACCCGGCCGCCAGGAGCTGCTGGCCGCGCTCCTGCCGCGCCACATCAAGGCCCAGATCTACCGCATCCTCCTCGAGTCGCAGGCCGCGGAGCTCGCGTCGCGCATGAACGCGATGGACGCGGCGTCGAAGAACGCGAAGGAGATGCGCGAGTCGTACGTCCTGGACGCGAACCGCACGCGCCAGGCGATGATCACGAAGGAAATCGCGGAGCTGGTCGGCGGGGCCGAGGCCCTGGCCGCTTAATAAAGTTAAGGAGAAGCTTTGACCCAGAAAAGCGGAAGCGAGCAGCGCAGACACCCCCGCACGGCGGTGGGCGCGACGTTCGACGTCAGCATGGCGGGCCCGTCCGCGGCGAAGTGCCGCGCGACGATCATGGACCTGTCGGCGGGCGGCATGACCTTCAAGACCGACGCGGAGCTCGAGAAGGGCATGACCCTTCACCTGCGCGTCAGCGACGTGCAGATCCGGGGCGAGATCCGCAGCGTCCTCGGCCAGGCCGGCGGCCAGCGCCGCTACGGCGTTCGATTCCACAAGGTCGGGCTCAGCGGCCCGATCAACTGACGGAGAGAGAGAAATCATGAACATCGGCAAGATCGTCCAAGTCATCGGTCCCGTCGTCGACGTGGAGTTCCCGTCCGGGAAGCTCCCCGCGAACTACAACGCCCTCAAGATCAAGGTTCCCGGCGAGAGCGGCAAGGGCGAGACCCTGACCGTCGAGGTCGCCTCCCACCTCGGCGACAACGTGGTCCGCACGATCGCGATGGGCGCCACCGAGGGCCTCACGCGCGGCACCTCCGTCGAGGACACCGGCGCGCCGATCTCGGTGCCCGTCGGCAAGGCCTGCCTCGGCCGCCTGATGAACGTTCTCGGCGACGCGAAGGACGGCAAGGATCCGATCAAGTCTCCGACCTCGCTGCCGATCCACCGCGAGGCCCCGAAGCTGACGGAATTGGTCACCAAGCCCCAGATCTTTGAAACCGGCATCAAGGTCATCGACCTGCTCGCCCCGTACATGAAGGGCGGCAAGATCGGCCTCTTCGGCGGCGCCGGCGTCGGCAAGACCGTCACCATCCTCGAGCTGATCAACAACGTCGCCAAGGAGCACGGCGGCGTGTCCGTGTTCGGCGGCGTCGGCGAGCGCACGCGCGAGGGCAACGACCTCTACCGCGAGATGGAAGAGTCCAAGCTTTCCGACGGCGCGCCCGTCCTCTCCAAGACCGTGCTGGTCTTCGGCCAGATGAACGAGCCGCCCGGGGCGCGCGCGCGCGTCGGCCTCACGGCGCTGACCCAGGCCGAGTACTTCCGCGACGCCGAGGGCCAGGACGTGCTGCTCTTCATCGACAACGTGTTCCGCTACGTGCTGGCCGGCGCCGAGGTCTCGGCGCTGCTCGGCCGCATGCCCTCCGCCGTCGGCTACCAGCCCACGCTGACGACCGAGATCGGCGCCCTGCAGGAGCGCATCACCTCCACGAACAAGGGCTCGATCACGTCGATTCAGGCCGTCTACGTCCCCGCCGACGACCTGACCGACCCGGGCGTGGCCAACACGTTCACCCATCTCGACGCGACGACCGTTCTCTCGCGCCAGATCGCCGAGCTCGGCATCTTCCCGTCGGTCGACCCGCTCGAGTCCACGTCGCGCATCCTGGACCCGAACGTCGTCGGCACGGAGCACTACGACGTCGCCCGCGGCGTGCAGAAGATCCTGCAGCGCTACCGCGAGCTCCAGGACATCATCGCCATCCTGGGCATGGACGAGCTCTCGGAGGACGACAAGCTCGTCGTCAGCCGCGCGCGCAAGATCCAGAAGTTCCTGTCGCAGCCGTTCTTCGTCGCGCAGCAGTTCACCGGCCGCCCGGGCAAGTACGTCAAGCTCAAGGACACCATCGCGTCCTTCAAGGGGCTGATCGAGGGCAAGTACGACCACCTGCCCGAGCCGGCGTTCTACATGTGCGGCGGCATCGAAGAGGCGGTCGCGAACGCCGAGGCGTCGAAGTAACGAAGAGGATTCCGATATGGCCGACAAGAAATTGACTCTCGAGCTCGTGACGCCGGAGAAGGTGGCGTGGTCCGCTCCCGCGGACTTCGTCGTCCTGCCGGCGATCGAGGGAGAGATGGGCGTCCTGCCCGGCCATCAGCCCTATCTCGCGCGCCTCGCCGCCGGCGAGGTGCGCGTGACCGCCGCCGGCGCCGACGTGAAGCGCTTCGCGATCTCCGGCGGCTTCGCGGAGATCAAGGACGACGTCGTCTCGCTCTTCGCCGAGACGGCCGAGGACGCGGCCAACATCGACTCCGAGCGCGCGCGCCAGTCCCTCGAGAAGGCGAAGGCGGTCGTCAAGCCCGGCCTCGACCCGATGCAGCTCATGCAGATGGAAGCGGCCATCCGCCGCGCCCAGACGCGCCTGCGCGTGTCGAAGCGGGCCAAGACGCCGCCGCCTCACGTCGGCCAGTGAGCGGCGACCAGGACCGGACGCGCGGGGGCGTGAAGGCGCCGCCCCCGCCGCCGATCCAGGGGAATCACTCCAAGGTCATCCGCCGCGAGGCGGGGAAATTCGAGTGGAAGGACGTCCCGCTCGAGCCGTATAAAGTCGACACCGCGGAGTACAAGGGCATCTCGCGCCGCGAGCTCGTCGGCAAGCGCGGGGAGTCGATGAAGTTCCACGTCCGCTACTTCGAGATCGCCCCCGGCGGCTTCTCCACGCTCGAGAAGCACGAGCACGAGCACGTCGTCATCCCCATGAGGGGCAAAGGGGAAGCCCAGGCCGGCTGCTACATCTGGAACGTCGGCGTCGGCGACGTGGTGTACGTGTCTCCCTCCGATCCCCACCAGTTCCGCTGCCCCGCGGACGCGACGGAGCCCTTCGGGTTCCTGTGCATGGTCAACGCCGAGCGCGACAAGCCCCAGTCCGTCGACGGACTGGGCGTCTGCCACATCTGCGAGTAGCGCCGCGCTTCAGCGCGGCGCGGGGTAGGAGTCGCGGATCTGGGGCGACGACCGGTACCACGAGCGGAACTCGTCCGGCGAGACGCCGGGCGGCACGCCGGGGGGAACGTACGCGCGTCCCATTCCGACCAGTAGATACTGCGGCGAGGCGTATATCCCGGTCATCAGCGATAAGTAGGCGGCGAGCCCATCGGGCGCGAAATCCTTCCCGGAAAAGCAGGAGGGACACCAGTCGGCCAAGGCATCGGGGACTATCAACTCGCTGGGCAGGGTCGTGACGACCAGGTAGCGGCTGTATTCGATTGACGGGAGATCGTCCGAGAGCGGCGCGATCCGCCGCAGGCTCTCCGTCATCGTGCGACCGCTCGCCATGAAACTTCCGAGAAACTCCGCCGGAGTCGAGAGATTGATGCGGCGGAGGTCCTCCCCGACGCGCGGCCTCGAGGCGACGCGCTTCTCTACGCTCCGCCAGTCGATTCGATTCTCCGCTCCCTTTCGACCCATCAGCATGAGTTCGTGTCCGGCCCCGTTGAGCAGAACGGCGTCCGGAAACGCCTCGACGAACGCCTTGATCATTTCGCGGGAGCGTTCGCCCGCGACTTGATGGATCGGAAGCCATTGAGTGAGGAACCCGCCGTTCTTCAGTTTGCCGCGCGCGAGCGCATAGAATTCCTTCGAGTAGAGCGAGGCCGTGCCGGCGCAGACCAGGGGCGGCGGCTCGAGGGTGATCAGGTCGTACGAGTCGTCCGGAGTCATCCGCAGATGCTGCCGTCCGTCGTTGACGAAAACGCGCGCGCGAGGATCGCGGAGCACTCCCCGGTTCGTGGCCTCGAAGCGGGAGGCCAGACCGAGCACGTTTCTCGATAGATCGACGATATCGAGCCTTGAGACGGGGTGCAGGGAAGCCGCATGGGCGGTATTCCCCGCTCCGAAGCACATGACCAGCGCCGTATCCGGCTTCTCGAGCTGCAGAAGAGGCAGGTGCGCGAGGGCGCGCATGTAGCGCTGGTTGAGGTAGCTGGTGCCGGCCATCCGGTGGCCGTCCGTGAACAGCTCCAGCGATCCGTCCTTTCCGTCGCGCACGACCATGGCCGTCTCGCCGATCCCCTCGCTGATTTCTTCGACGGACTTTCCGGCGGACTCGATCTGCTCGTCCAGGATCGATTGGCGCGCGAGAAGACCCGGCGGCAACCGAAGCCAGCAGACGAGAGTGACGAGCATGATCGCCGTTGAAGCCGCCGCGAGCTTCCGTGATTCGACGGCGAGCACGGGGAACGCGGCCGCTCCCGCGATGACGCCGAGAAGGGCGGCGGCGTTCTGCATGCCCAGTTTCGGGAGAATAAGAAAGGCTGTGATCAGCGAGCCGAGCAGGGAGCCGGCGGCGTTCCACAGGCAGAGGGTGCCGGCCCGCCCGCCGGCGTCGTCGGGCGCGCGGCTCGCGAATCCGTTGATCAGCGGGAATGCGGCGCCGATCAGGAGCGAAGGAATAAAAGCGACCTTCAGCGCCGGAATGAGAAATCCCCACTGCTCGAGGATTCGATACGCGAGCCGCTCCTGTCCGAGGTGGGCGTCGGCGCCCAGATTGACGATGTATTTGTTCGTGTTCATGAACAACATGAATCCGGCCAGCGTCGAGAGGCCGAGCGAGAGCTGCGAAACGGCGAAGAGCCGTCCCGCCGAAGCCTTCATCCTGCGGGACAGCGCGCCGCCGATGATCGCGCCGAGACCCATCCCAGTCAGGATCGCGAGGAGCGTCATCGAGAACGAGGGCCGGCGGGCCGAGTACAGACTCGTGAGAAAGCGCAGCCAGACGATCTGCATTCCCATCGCGCCGAAGCCCGCGACGGCGAGGGCGCGCGCCCCCGCCTCGAGTTTCGGGCCGCCGGCGATGGGAGCCGCTTCGCCGGACGGGGCGGCCGCGGATGGACGGCCGAAGCGCGACAGGAGGCCCGCGCAGGCGGCCGCGGCCAAGTTCAAGGATACCGCGAACAACTGCGTCGCGCGCAGCCCGAACGCGGGGACGAGCCACGCGTCGACGGCGGCGCAGCCGAGGGCGGCTCCGAGGACGTTCGCGCCGTAAAGGAATCCGGCGGTCCTCGCCGCGTCGTCTCGCGCGGACGTCGTCGCGTGGCGGATGAGCAGGACGAGAGTCGCGCCCATGAGCAGCGTGATCGGTCCGATCAGCGCCGCGCACAGCGCGGCGCGGAGCAGATGGGAGGCGGCGGTCAACTCGAACCAGCCGTCGCGCCCGGGGGAATAAGCCGAGATGAGAGGGGATAGGATTTCTATCCGAGGCAGGGCGAGCGTGACGAGGAATCCCAGGATTGCGACGGCCAATTCCGCCCGGACGTACCAGTCGAGTGCGATCGACGGGCGCCGGGCATGGCGCCCGTCGATCGCCGCGCCGGCGATCCAGGCGCCCGCGCCCAATCCGAGAATGAAAACGCCGGTCACGAGGGCCGCGGAGTAGACCGTGTTGCCGAAGAGACGGCTGAACTCCCGCACCCAGACGACTTCATAGATAAGTCCGCTCACGCCCGACGCGAAAAAGATGAGATGGAGAGCGGGCAGCATCGTCGGCGTCAGTATACGTATTTGCGAGTAGGGCTTTTGCCTTCCAAGCCCCGGGACCTTGGTCCCATAAGGGTTTCCGGAGAGGTTGGTAATATCACGTCGTGATAAAGCGTTTGATCGCGCTGGCGATCAGCTTTTGCGTGATCTCGCCGTCCCCGGCGGCCGCGCAAAATTTCCGCGTTTCCGTCGCGGCGCCGCAGGCGCCGGGCTTGAGCGGAGTTCCTTCCGTTCCCCAGATCACGCTCCCGAGCCGCATCGTTTCTCCGTCGTTGTCGTCTCCGCTGTTGACCCCGGCGCTCGTTCCCGTTTTGTCCGCTCTGCCCGCCCAATCCGTTCAGCCGTTAAACGCCGTCGCCGTCAAGCCCGTTCCTGTCGCCCTGGGCATCGCGGCCGTCCCTCTCGCGGCTCGCCCGATCACGGCCGCGCACGCCCGGTTCTCCGCCGTTCAGGCCGTCGAATCCGTTCGTACCGGCGATTTCTCGGCGCTCTACGACGGCGCGACGGCGCGCCCCGCCGCCGCCGCGGCGGAAACGCCGAACGAAGGACAATCCGTTCCGGCGGCCCTGAAGCCCGCCGCGAGAACCGACCTCAAGGTCGCCTCCGCCGAGGTCAAGTCGCCCGGCCCCTCCAAGCGCTACGCCACCTCGGCCCTCGCCTGGTGGCGCCTCTCCGGGATACTCGCCCCGTTCGCGGCGCTCCTCCCGTCGGTTCCCAAAGCCTTCGGCATGGACGCGACCGCCTGGCTCGCGCTCTCCGCCCTCTGGGTCGGCGCTCCCGCTCTCTGGGAGGCAGTCCCGGCCGAGTGGAAGCGCCGCTATCCCGCGGCCGCGGCCTCCGCGGCGCTCGTCGCGGGCGCCGCCGTGGGCTTCGCCACGGCCGCCGTGGCCGGCTGGTCGATGCTGACCGCCGTCGCCGCCACCGCGATCCTCGGCGCCGCGCTCGCCGCTTCGACCGCGCCCTTCGGCGCCCTCAAGAGAGCGCTGGCCAGGAATCCCGCGCTCCTGCACGTCGACGGCAAGGACGAGGCCCGCCGCCTGTGGATCGAGCCGGCGAAGTTCGGCAAACTCATGCTGCTGACGGCCGGCTTCGAGCGCGGCTTGGGGGAAAAAGATCTCCACGCGGCGAAGACCGACGCGTACGAGCGGGCCGTCTACTTCCGGCGCACCGGGGACTACGTCGAGATCGTCTCCCGGGATCTTTCTCGCCGCGCGTTCCCCGGCTCTCCGCTTTCGGCGGCGCTCGCCGACATCGCGGCCGATTCGACCATCGGCAAGGCGAAGATCATCGCCGAGGACGCGGCCACCGGGGCCGTCGCCCTGGACCTCAAGACCCTGACGCTTCAGGATTTTTTCCGCGTCCGCAACGAGATCGAGGAAGCCTTCGGCGCGCGCTATTCGCTCGACACGCAGCTCAGCGGCGTCTCGCGCGCCGATTCGTACTCGTCGAATCTCGAGCTGAGCGGACGCTACGTCTTCGAACGCGAGGCGTATCCGTCCGAGGACGAGCCGGGCACGCGCCTCACCGACGCGCGACGCGTGACGATTCCGCTGCGCCTCAGCTTCTCCGCGCTGCCCGAGGCGGGCTATCGCCCGCGCAAAGCGGATCCGCGCATCGGGCATTTCGCGACGCTGTACGAGGATTGGACCGACGACCAGGCGGCGAACCCGACGAGGACGATGATCAACCGCTGGCGTCTCGAGAAATCCGATCCCGGCAAGGCCGCCTCCCCGGTCAAGAAGCCGATCGTCTACTGGCTCGACCACAGCGTGCCCGAGGGCTATCGCGCGGCGGTGCGCCGCGGCGTGCTGGCTTGGAACGAGGCCTTCGAGCGCGTCGGCCTGCTCGGCGCGATCGAGGTCAAGGACGCGCCCATCGGCTTCGACCCGTCCGACGCGCGCCACACCGTCATCAAGTGGTTCGTCGACAAAGACGCCAACTACGCGATCGGACAGACGCGCGTCGATCCCCTGACCGGCGAGATTTACCAGGCCACCCTGGGCATTTCGGCGCTGCACCCGAGCGCGGCGCTCGGAACGCACTTCGTCGACCTCGGCGAGGGCGGAGACGAGAAGCCGCTCGGCAAGACGGGCAAGAGCAAGCCCGGCGCGAAGCACGTCCACGACCACAAGTGCCGCCACGCGGCCGCGCTGGCCAAGCAGGCGCAGATGACGCTCGCGGTGCTCGAGTCGCGCGGGGGCATGAGCGAGGACGAGAAGCGCCGCTTCGTGGAGGACTACATCGTCGACCTGACGCTTCACGAGGTCGGACACACGCTCGGCCTGCGCCACAACTTCCTGGCGAAGACCTGGAAGGCGGCGTCCGAGCTGTCCGGAGAAGCCCCGTTGGCGGCGTCGGTGATGGATTATCTGGCGACCAACGTCGCGCCCCCGGGAGCCAAGCAGGGCCCGTTCTGGAACACGCGCCTCGGGCCGTACGACTTCTGGGCCATCGAGTACGCCTACAAGCCGCTCGCGCCCGAGAAGGAGGAGGCGGAGCTCGCGCGCATCGCCGCGCGCGCCGGCGAGCATGGCCTCGCCTACGCGACCGACGAGGACCTCACCGACCTCGATCCCGACTCCAAGCCGTGGTACATCGGCTCCGACCCGCTGGAGTGGGCGCGCGGCCGCATCGCGACGGTGCGTGAGTTGTGGAAATCCCTCGAGAAGAACAAGGGCGAGGGCTCCGGCCCGGCGAACTACCGCGCCTTCGTGCAGGGCTGGCGCGGCTATCTGGACGCCTCGCGCCTGGCCGCCGCCGTCGTGGGCGGCATCGGCCACCGGCGCAACGCCGGCAAGGAAGCCCCGTTCACGCCGATCTCCGGCGACCGCCGCCGCGCGGCGCTGGCGCTCATTGAGGAGGCGATATTCTCCGACGCGCCCTTCGACGCGAGCGCCGACCTGCGCCGCCGCTTGGAGCCGAGCCGCGAAGGCACGGTGGACAACCCGTGGCCGGGCCTCGGCTGGCTGCCGTACGACGAGCTGACGCTGTGGCTGCGCCAGGACGCGCTGGCCCGCCTGCTCGATCCGGATCTGATGGCTCTGCTGTCGGAAACCGTGAAGATGGCGCCGGAGCGCGACCAGGCGCTGACCCCGCGCGAGCTGATCGAGACGCTCACGCGCATGATCTGGCGGGAGGTCGTCGAGCCGATGAAGCGGGGCGCCAGGGTCTCCTCGATCTCGCCCGCGCGCCGCCGCCTGCAGGAGGCGCATCTCAACATGCTGATCCTGCTCGCCTACCGCGACGCGGAGGAAGAGGTTCCCGAGGTCTCCGCGCTCGCCCGCGCGCACCTGGCGCGCCTGTCCCTCAAGCTCGACGGCAAGGTCGAGCGCAAGAGCTGGGACGACGCCACGCGCGACCATCTCAAGCAGGCGGTCAATAAGATAGACTCCGCCGATTCGCGCTACGAGCCTTGAGGCGCCAACGGAGAACACCCCCTATGCCGACGACCCGATTCCGCCTTGCCCCGCTGCTCGCGATTTGGCTGATCGCGGCGGCCGCCGCCGCGTCCCGCGCCGAGGAAGAGGAGGCGGGAGAGGACGCCGATCCGCCGGGCATCGAAGCGCCCGCCCCCGACGCTCCGAAGCCGGGCGCGCGCGCGCCCTACGCGGCTCCTCAGCGGGCCAAGGCCGCGCCGCGCGTCGAGCGCGGCGCCCCCGCAGCCCAGGGCCACGTCGTCGAGCAGGCGGAGTCGCCGGCGCTCGGCGGCGCCGGGGTTTCGCAGGGCGCGGCGGACAAGGCGGCGCGTCCCGTCCAGAAGATGGACGCCGGAGGTTCGGCGTCTTCCGGCGGCGCTCCGGCGGGCTGTCTCGTCGAAAACGTCGACTGGCATCCCGGCTGCGGCGCCCTCAACGCGCAGGGGGCGTCCCAGGCCTTGCGCCCGCATCCCGCCGGCAAGACGATCGCCTACCGGATCACGGCCTCGCAGCTCGGCCCGTCGGGCTCGATCCTGATCCCCGACAACGTTCCGCCGAACTACGAGATGTGGCTGTCCAACGCGGCGTGCGGCGCCGCGGCGGCGGCCGGCGCCTGCCGCAAGAAGGGGACCGAGATCGCCTATTACGACCCGAAAACCCTGACCCCGGAGCAGCTCAAGCGGATCAAGAGCGATCCGAGCTACGCGTCGTCCGTCTGCCTGCTGCCCGCTCCTGCCGGCGCCGCCTCCGGACAAAGCTTCTGGTACCTCAATGTGCGCGCGCTCGGAGAGGGAGGCCGGCGCATGGTGTGCTGGACTCCCGCGCTCAAGGCGGGCAGCACCGCGGTCTCCTACGACGGCAAGCATCGTTACGAGGCCGGGTCCAATCCCTGGCGCTGACGGACGCCTCCGTTTTTTGTAGAAAGGACGCATGAGCCACTCTCCCGCCTTTCTCAAGATCGTCGACGACGCGAAGTCCCGCATCAAGCAGACCGACGTGCCGACCGTGCTCGCGCGCGTGAAGAAGGGCGAGAAGCTCATCCTCGTCGACACGCGCGAGGACAACGAGTGGGCCAAGGGCCGGATCGCCGGCGCCATCCACCTCGGCAAGGGCGTCATCGAGCGCGACGCCGAGGCGACGTTGACCGACAAGAACGCCGAGATCATCCTGTACTGCGGCGGGGGCTTCCGCTCCGCGCTCTCGGCCGATAACCTGCAGAAAATGGGCTATACGAACGTGGTCTCGATGGACGGCGGCTGGCGCTCGTGGAACGAGGCCGGCGGCCCGGTCGAGAAGTAGCTCAGCGCAGCTTCTTCAGCTCCGCGTCCACGACCGCCGCGTAGTCGCGTCCGCAGCGGTGCTTGCGCTTGGCCGCGCTCGCCGCGAAGATCGCGCGGGCGCGCGTGAACTGCCGAATCGCCTCGGCTTTGTCGCCCCTGAGCTTCGCGACCAGGGCGAGGACGTAGGCCTCGTCGTCGCCGGAGGCGGGCGCGAGGCGGGCGGCCTCGTCGAGCTTGCCCATCATGACCAGGGCTTCGGCGCGGACGGCGTGGGCGGCCTGGGGCTGGTCCTTCTCGTAGGCGAACGACTGCTCGTAGGCGGCCTGGGCCTGGTTGTCCTCGAGAGCGGCGTGGCTGCGGTCGTAGGCCAGGCGCCACCACTCCCCGTGGCGCGGCGGGCCGGCGGCGGCCGCGGCCTCCTTGAAGCGCTCCATGCACTTGAGGAGATACGTCTCCTGCCAGACGAACACCCGGTTCTCGAACTCTTCGTCGAGCGAGCGGCCTTTGCGCGCGAACTCGAGCGCCTCGGCGTAGCGGCCCTGCTTGCTGCGCAGGCTGGCCATGATCTGGTACGGGTGCGGAACGTTCGGATTCAGCTTGAGGCCGGCGGCCGTGTGCTCCTCGGCTTCGGCGAGACGGTCGAAATGGAAGAGCGCGCGGCCGTAGTTCTGCCGCGCCGACCAGTTGGACGGATCGAGCTGGGCGGCCTTGCCGTAGAACTTGAGCGCCTCCTCGCGATGATTGGAGCGCGCGGCGGTGTTGCCGAGCTCATTGTAGTGGTCGGAGAGCTCCTTGGGGTCGTCCGCGCGGCGGACGTTGCGCGCGGCTCCCTTCTTGTTCGCCTCGGCGCTGGAATCGGCGTTCTGGGAGTCGGGCCCCTTGGCGAGAGCCGGCGCGGCGAGCAGCGCGATCAGAAGGAGATGTCTCATCCCGCGAGTATACGAGGGCCGTCCGAAATTCGCAAGACGCGCGCAAGATGTTAGAATCGCGCCATGACGACCATCGCCCTCCTCGCCCTGCTCGCCGTGCCGGCGCCCGCGGCGTCCGCTGCGCCGCACTGGATCAAGAACTATCCGCTGACGGCGTATCGCGAGACGTGGACGAGCGAGCTCGCGGTCAAGAAGCTCGACGAGGCGATGCCGAAGGTCGTGGCCGCGGTCGAGAAGAACGGCGGCCGCCTCGCCCAGCCGCTCGCGTCGTTCGTGGCCGCCGCCGACGCGCGCCAGATCATGTTCGTCCTGCCGCTCGCCGAGTCGAAGAAGGCGCTCGCGGCCCTGCGCAAGCTCGGCAAGCCCTCCGATCCCGCGGTGCGCGCGCACGGCGAGCCCGTCGACGTCAAGGAGCTGCGCTCCAAGCTCGAGCGCCTGTCGAAGGAAAAGATGGACAATCCCGTCGCGTTCGCCCAGATCCCGTTGACGACGACGATCATCGAGGAGCTCCTCGAGCACCTGATCAACGCCGAAGCCGTGCAGCGCACGGCGCCTTCCGAGGTTCTCTGGAACCTCACCGTCCGGGAAAAGCGTTGAGGCGCGTCCTCGCGCTCGCGCTGGCCGCGGCGGGCTGCGCGGAGCTCGGGCTCGAGCCCAACGGGCTTCCGCCGCCGCCCAAGCCGCGGCCGGTCTTGCGCGCTCCGCGCACGGCCTCGGCGACCTTCGGCGCCAGTCTCATCGCCCGCCGCCGCGTGGATGGGCTGCGCGCCCATATCCTGGTGGTCGGCGAGGGACGGGTGCGCGGGAACATGGTCTCGGAGCTCAAAAGTCCCGAGGCGCGTCTCAAGCCCCCGCTGCTGGCCGTCCTCATCCGCCATCCGAAGGAGGGCGCCGTCTTGTTCGGAGCCGGCCTTCCCGCCGAGCTGCAGGGCCGCCGGGTGAAGGGTTCGGCGCTGTCGCCGTTCACCGTGGCCCCCGGACAGGATCTCGGCGCTCGCCTGGCGCTTCTGGGGGTGTCCGCGGAGGAGGTGAAGGCCGTGATCCTCCCCGATTTGGCCCCGGAATGGGCCGGCGGAGCCGGGGGATTCCCCAATGCCGTGATCCATATCTCCTCGCGGGCCTGGATCAACCCCAAGCGGCGGGCTTTGGAGAGGGATATGCCCGATCCGCGGGCCTATATTCCGGAAGAAAGGCTTAAAATTCATGATTTTTCCGATAAGCCGCCCTACGGGACATTCGACCATGGCATCGACCTGTTCGCGGACGGAACCATCATTCTCGTCGACGTGGATGGGGGGGTCAGCGGGGGGGTGGGCGCCTGGGTCAACCTGGATAACGGCCCCCTGCTCCTGGCCGGCCCCGGGGCCTTCGTTTACGACAATATATTCGATTCCGCGCTCCCCGACGCCAAGTTCGTCGTGGACGTGTCCAGCTTCATGTGGAACGCCCGCGCGATGAAGGATGCGCTGGACGCCGCTCCGCGGCTCGTGATCCTGCCCGCCCACGACCTGTCTACCCTCAAATTGGCGCCCAGACCCGATATTTCGCTCGTTCCCTAGCCCCCACTGGTTTTCTGGGGATATCGAGTCGCATCGAGTGTTATTGAGTGTCGCGTACTTGAAATAACGCCGATTTTTTCTGCGCTACCCGCGCACGCGCCGCGCGCGCGGTGTTCGGCGCCGCGGCGGACCGCGAAAAAAGCCCGCCGCGCGAAAAATGAAAAATATTTCCGCGCCGGCTCCGCGCGCCGCGCGCGAAAATAAAAAAAATTTTCGGCCGCGAAAAATCCGATTCTCCGTCGAGAAATCGTCTTCGCGCGGAGAAAATAATTTTCGCGCGCGAAAAAAATGTTGACACCGTTCCGGAGTTGTGGTAATATTTCATCACTCCGGTTGCGCTTAACGGCGCAGCCCAGTGGCAAGATAAAAATCTGCCCCAAGCTTCGTGAGTAGAAGCGCGAAGCTCGGAAAATTTTTTTGTTCTTTGACAATTCGGTATTTGCAAGCGAATGGGCGCCCTGCTTTTCCCCCCGGAAGAGAGGGCGTAAGGAATTATTAAGGTGTGTGTCGGCGAGAGGATCCGGGTCAAACCGGTGAGAATCGATCCGACAACAAGAGCAAGAAGAGTCAATTCTTCTTCATTTTAGATGGAAAGCGGAAGTATCCGGGTCTTACCCCGGAGAAAACGCCCAACAGCTTTAAATGGAGAGTTTGATCCTGGCTCAGAATTAACGCTGGCAGAGTGCATAACACATGCAAGTCGAGCGAGATTATCTGAGATTACATCAACTGGTAGTCTAGCGGCAGACGAGTGAGTAACACGTAGGGAATCTACCCTTGAATGGTGAACAACCAGCCGAAAGGCTGGCTAATACACCGTACTCTCCCTTGGAGGCATCTCCAGGGGAGGAGAGCAGCAATGCGTTCTTGGAGGACCCTGCGGCCCATCAGCTAGTTGGCGGTGTAACGGACCACCAAGGCTACGACGGGTACCCGGCCTGAAAGGGCGGACGGGCACGATGGCACTGAGACACGGGCCATACTCCTACGGGAGGCAGCAGTGGGGAATTTTGGACAATGGGCGAAAGCCTGATCC
>CAZURZ010000049.1:0-16397 GCA_964623465.1 uncultured Elusimicrobia bacterium | reverse complement strand
GCTTCTTCTTCAGCTCGTCGAGCCCGTACTTGTCCGTCGTGTCGCGGAAGCCCTCGACGGGGTTCGAGCAGAACACGCAGCCGATGTTGCACTGCGGCCAGATCGGGAAGTCAGGCATGGACCAGGGGCTTCAGTTCGTCGTCGCCGACCCTCTTCAGGTACTCGTTCCAGATGCCTTCGCACTGGCCGTAGAGCGAGCAGCCTTTGCACTTCTCGGGCTTGGAGCGGCCTGCGACGACGCGGCCCGCGCCGACGTCGTCGTTCTTGAAGTCGGGCGCCCAGTGGCGCGTGCGGAAGGTCGCGACCTCGCGGATCTCCGAGATCTGCTCGAGGTCGTCGGGGAAGTGGCACAGCGGCACGTAGCGCGCGACGAAGTCCGTCGTGCCGCCCTCGCGGCCGATCTTGAGCGCCTCGCGCATGTACGGCGCGGCCTCGGAGATGCGCGGCACGAGGCCGTGGAAGTTCGTGTAGGCGCCGCCGTACGTCGGATCGACGAAGATGAACTCGACGTGATGAATCTTCAGGCTCAAAAAGAGGCGGGCGATTTCGGGGATGTGCTTCATGTTCTGCTTCACGACCGTGCAATTCCCGAAAATTCTCTCCAATCCTTCCTTGCGCACGTTCTCGACGCCTTTCAACAGGTCGTCGAAAGAGCCTTCGGCATAGGTCAATTCGTCGTGCAATTTGGCGTTGTGGCCGTGGATCGAGAACACCAGGTCCGTGACGCCGGCCGCGACGGTCTCCTTCGCGAAATCGGGGTAGGCGAGCATGCGGCCGTTCGTCACGACGACGATGTCCTTGAAGCCGAGCTTCTTCGCGGTCTTCACCAGCGGGATGAAGTCGCGGCGGATCGTCGTCTCGCCGCCGATCATCTCCAGGTACTCGACGCCGGCGGCCTTGGCCTGGACCATCTCTTCGACGATCTGCCGGGTGGATTTGTCCGGCAAGTCCCGCTTGTTGAGGTCGATGCAGAAGTGGCAGTGGGAGTTGCACGAGAAGCCCGTGAACAGCACGAGCTTCTGCGTCTTCGACTTCGGCGCCGACCAGCCGGCCTCGGGCTTGCCGCTCACGCGGGGACCTCCGAGACGAGCGACCACAGGTACTTGCCCTTCTTGAACTCGCGCTTGACCGCGCCCATCTTGATCAGCGTCTCGGCCGCGTTGATGACCGCGTTCTCGTCCTTGCAGTCCTTGCACAGCGGCAGGGACTCGGCGATGTCGAGGAACTGCTTGGTCGTCAGATTGTTCTTGATCTTGAGGACTTCCAGCACGCACTGCTCGTTGTCGGTCAGCACGCCGCCGCGCCCCTCGTGCTTCTCGCGGCCCCGGTGCGGCGCGTCGTAGCGTTCGGGCACCTCGAGGAGCGGCTTGATCTCGTCGGTGCCGAAGTAGCGCGCGTAGGAGGCGTCCCAACCGATGCAGCGGTCGTTGTAGACGCACTTCTGGCAGGCCTCGGTCTTCGTCGTGTGGGCCTGCGCGGTCTGATCCAGGTCGCGCTTCTCGCCGAGCGGGTTGACGACCATCGTGTTGAAGGCCGACCAGCCCAGCATCTGCTGCTCGTAGCCGGGCAGGACGCACGGCGTGAAGTGCAGGAGCAGGGGCGGCTTGGGGTAGTTGATCTTCGTGAAGACCTCGTAGGCCTTCTTGATGTAGGGCGCCATCTCGGTGAGCGTGACGCCGATCCTGCCCCCCTCCTTGGCGTTGAGCTTCATGTTGCCTTCGTACAAAGGCGCGATGATGACGAAATTGGACAACTGGTGTTTTAAGAGAAAAAGCTCGTAGAACTCGACCAGGTGCTTGTAGTTCCAGTCGTTCAAGACGATGTTCACGCCGATCCCGACGTTCAGCTTCTTTAAATTCTCGATCGACCGCAGGTTCTTCTCAAAGGCTCCGGGAACGGCCACCAATTTGTCGTGCAGTTCGGCCGTATGGCCGTGCAACGAGTACTTCACGAAGGTCAGGCCCGCGTCGCGCAAGGTCTTCGCGTACTCGTAGTCGGCGATGCGGATGCCGTTGGTCTGGATGCGGACGTAGCCGTAGCCGATTTTCTTGGCCAACGCGATCAGCTTGGGCAGCTCCGGGCGGATCGTCGGCTCCCCGCCCGTGAACCCGAGCCGCCGGTACCCGTTCTTGTAGGCCATGTACATGAACTCCACGGCCTTCTCGAACGGGAGGTCGTTGGGTTCCTTGCGCCACTCGAAATCCTGCGAACAAAAGAGGCACTTGGCCGAGCAGTTGTAGTTCAGCAGTATGTCGAAGCACTTCGTGCCGTCGTAGCTCTCCCGGTCGATCCGGTCGAGCTTGGGCAGCTCCGTCATGATCCTGGGGGTTTCAGCCACCGCAGGCCTCCTGGGCGTAGGAGCGCACGGCGTCGACGAAGAGATCGGCCTCGGCGGCCGTGTTGTAGGCGCCGAGCGAGGCGCGCACCGTCGCGTCGACGCCGAGGCGGCGGTGCTGGAGGTGGGCGCAGTGCTCGCCCACGCGGATCGCGACGAAGCGCCCGGGCAGCTCGTGGTTCAGATAGAGGTTGAAGTCGACCGGCGAGAACTCAGGGTGCTCGGCGGCGAACGTGACGAGGCTGCCCTTCTCGAGGTCCTCGGGGCGCCCCAGGACGCGGATCTCGGGGATCTGCGCGAGGCCCTCCGCGACGCGCCGCGCGAGCCCACCCACGTGCGAACGGATTCCGGCCGCGGGCAGGGACTCCCGCACCTTCAGAGCCTCGTGCAGGCCCACGGCGCCCCCGAAGTTCTGCACGCCGGCCTCGAAGCGGCCCGGCGCGTCGAGCCAGACCGGCTCGACGGGACCCGTCAGGTCCCAAGAAACGGACTTCACCGTGCCGCCGCCGAGCTTCCAGGTCGTCAGGCGGTTCAGCTCGGTCTCGTGGCCCCAGAGGACCCCGATGCCGAACGGGCCTCCCAGCTTGTGCGCCGAGAACGCCACGTAGTCGGCGCCGAGCGTGGCCACGTCCTCGCGGTGCGTGCCGAGATACTGCGCGTCGTCGACGAACACCTTCACGCCCTTGCGGCGCGCGAGCTTGGCCGCCTCGGCCGCGGGCGTGACGCCGCCCATCACGTTGGACGCGTGCGTGACGCACAGCAGCGCCGTCTTGTCGTCGAGCAGGGACTCGAGCGCGTTGAGATCGAGGATCCCGTCCTTGGAGGGGCAGATCGCCAGCTCGATCTCGCCGCGGCGCGCCTTCTCGACGAAGGGGAGCGCGACGGCGTTGTGCTCCAGATCGGTGATGACGACCTTGCGCCGGCCGTCCCCGTACGGGAAGGCGTGGCAGACGACGTTGGCCGCCTCGGTCGTCCCCGAGGTGAAGACGATCTCGTTCTCCCCGTCGGCGCGGATGAAGGAGGCGACGGCGCGGCGCGCCTCGGTCAGCCACGCCTCCACCTGCTGGCTGAGGCGGTGCGTGGAGCGCTTGCCGCCGCAGCCGCCCCAGTTGGCGTAGAAGTCGGCCAGACGCTCGGCGACCGCCGCAGGCTTCAAGGCGGTGCAGGCGCTGTCAAGGTAGACCAGGCGGCGGCCGTCGATCTCGCGCGCGAGCGCGGGGTAGAGGGCGCGGACCTTCTCGACGTCGAGGCCGGAGACGGCGGAAGCCGCGGGCGTCACGCGTCGGCCGCCTTGACGAGCGGCATGGGCCGCAGCTCGCCGTACACCTCGAGGTAGTCGCGGCGGGGGCCCGGGCAGGCCTCGCGCATCACGCAGCCCTCGCACTCGGCGATCTGCTGCTTCTCCGCCAGGTGCACCCCGGGCTTGTGCTCGCGCATCTTGCGATAATCGGCGTGATGGTCCTTGTAATCGATGACGAAGCAGACGGGGATGTGGTCCACGTCGAAGTTCACCCCGTTGTCCACGCACGCCTTGAACGCGGCGTTCATGAACGGCGCCGCGTCCTCGAAACGGGGCATGATGAGCTCGTTGCCCTTCGCCCGGCCCATGCCCTTGCAGTAGCTGAACTGGATCCACTCGAAGCCCTTGAGCTCCCGCACCGCGAAGCGCACGAAGTCCGGGGCCTGGCGATAGTTGAGCGAGTGCACGATGTAGTTCAGGCGCACGCGCGAGCCCTGCTCGATGAGCAGGCGCACCCCGGCCACGCGCTTCTCGAAGGCGCCGGGCGTCTCCGTGACTTCGAGGTCGAGGGCGGGGTCGTGCGCGGAGAAGTTGATGTTGAAGAAGTCGACCAGTCCGCGGATCAGCTTCAGGCGCTTGGGGTCGTAGCGGGTGATCAGGATCCCGTTGGTCTGGAACTCGATGATCTTCCCCTTCTTGCGGCAGTGGAGCAGGATCTCGAGCAGCTCGGCGGGGTCCTTCATCATCGGATCGCCGCCGGAGATCTGGACGTGGCCGGTCCGGTCGCGATCGATCTCGTCGAGGAGGTATGCCTGCGCGTAGGTGCCGGTGCGTCCCTCGGCCGAGCAGAAGACGCACTTGATGTTGCAGACACCGTTGACGGGCAGATGAAGTGCCATGGCGCGCTACACTTTACAACAATCGGAGCGGCCGATGGGACGCGGCCCGGCTACAGGGTGCAGCCGCCCGGAGGACAGTTGCAGCACATGTAGTTGACGGTGGGGTTGATGGGCGGCGACAGGTACGGGGAGCGGTCGATCGGCACCACGACGTAGCGCGTGTAGAAGCCGGCGATCGTGGTGATGTACTGGCCGGCGCCGCACAGGGACGCGTAGCCGCCCGTCGGCGCGGGATACTGGTAGGACTCCGGCGCGGCGCAGTCGGACACGCCCTGGTTGGACTGCACCGCTCCGCCCACGCGCATCGCGGGCGTGTTGCTGGTGCCGTAGCCGCTCCCAGTACCGGCTCGCTCCAGATACAGGCTACCGCTCGTGTAGCGCAACTGATGGGCGATGGCGCCGTGGTGATGCAGGAAGATCGTCGCGACGCCGTTGTCCTGCGTGGGGCCGGAGCCGCCGACCTCCATCGAGTAGCCGTTGAGGCTGCCGACGCCGGTGCCGTAGTAGTTGCCGGCGTACACGCGGTCGCTGAACGCGCCGCGGCCGGTGACGGCGAGCTTCTCGTTGACCGCGCTGCCGCCGAGGCGGACGTTGCCGCCGTCGCGGGCGAGGTAGGTGTCGCCCGTCGTGATCATGTTCGTGTACACGCCGGACGGGGCGGGATAATACGTGGAGAGGGTGACGCTTTCCGAGTCGAGTTCGGGCACCGCGCACAGCATGATCGCCGCCGCGCCCGTCCACGTCAGGAACCGCCGCGAGAAGGTCAAATCGAACGTCAGCTTGATCTCAGCCATGGGTCCTCCCGACATCCGCAGTGTACCAGGGGAACCCGGTTCCGTCAAGGCCTTTTTCCCTCGAAGGACCCCAGGCCCAGGGCGGGCAAAGCGGCCCTCAACAGGGCCGCCTTGGATCCGGGCGAGAGGGCGCCGGGGCGGAGGCCGTCCCACACGCAGGACAGCGCTTCCGGAAAGTCGAAATCCATCGATAAAGACTCGCGAAACCGATGAAGATACCCGGTCACCCCCCGCGAGCTGGGCTCCAGGCTCACCCCGGCCAAGGAGGCCTCCGACGCGCGCAGCCGGGACAGTTCGTCTCGCGCCGCCGCCAGCGCTTCCCAGGAAAATGCCAGGGGGCGGCGCGGATGGGTCTTGAGGCACAAATAATGGAAGTCCTCGTGGGTGAAGCCGCGCCCGGCCAAGGCCTGCGGCGCGGCCTCCTCGCTCGAGACCGAGGCCACGCACAGGCGCGGGCCGGGGCCCTGGCCCGCCGTCACGCGCAGGTCGACGGGACCGGACAGATCGTCGCCGGGCTCGAACCCCAGGAACTCCAGGGCGCCGCACGCGGCCATGGCGGCGGCGCGGGCGCGCGCCGAAGTGGCGGGGCCGGCCCCGCGCGTCTCGGTGAGCACGAGCACGCGCGGCGGCGCGGCGGGCGACCACGGCGCGAGCGTCCCGTCCCCGCCCAAAAGCCTAAGCCCCATGAGGCTTATGTTACAATAAAATCCATGACCGCCCGCCGCTGGCCCGAGACCGGCGTCTTCTATCGCGCGCTCGACCGCGAATTCCCGGTGATCGTGCGCGGCGAGGGCTGCTGGCTGATCGACTCCGACGGCCGCCGCTACCTCGACGCCTGCGGGGGCGCCTACGTCGCCAACCTCGGCCACGGCGTCTCCGTCGTCGCCGACGCGGTCGCCGAACAGATCCGCAAGGTCGCCTACGTCAACGGCACGGCCTTCACCAACGAGCCCGCCGAGGAGCTCGCCGCCGAGCTGCGGACCCTGAACCCCGCGGGTCTCGACTTCGCCTACTTCCTCTCCTCGGGCTCCGAGGCCGTCGAGGCGGCGCTGAAGCTGGCCCGCCAGCACTGGGTGGAGTCCGGCAAGCCCGGCAAGCACAAGATCATCGCGCGCGCTCCCGGCTACCACGGCAACACCTTGCTCGCGCTGTCGGCCTCGGCGCGCGGCCACTACAAGAAGCTGTTCGGCGAGTGGCTCGTGCCCGTCACGATGATCGGCGCGCCCTACCCGTACCGCCGCGCCGCCGGCTCCCCGGAGATGACGGCCCAGGCGCTCGAGGACGCCATCAAAAAGGAGGGCGCCGACACGGTCGCCGCCTTCATCGCCGAGCCCGTCGGCGGCTCCTCCACCGGCGCCTCGGTGCCGCCGCCGGACTATTTCAAGAACGTCCGCGCGATCTGCGACAAATACGACGTGCTCTTCGTCGCCGACGAAGTGCTCTCCGGCTCCGGCCGCACGGGGACATGGGCCGCGATCGACCACTTCGGAGTCCGCCCCGACATCATGACCCTCGGCAAGGGCCTCTCCGGCGGCTACGTCCCGCTCTCCGCGGTGATCGCGACCGAGAAGGTGATCGCCCCGATCGCGAAGGGCTCGGGCGCCTTCAAGCACGCGCAGACCTTCTCGCACTCGCCGGCGATCTGCGCCGCGGGCCTGGCCGCCGTGCGCCACATCAAGAAGGAGAAGCTCGTCGCGCGCTGCGCCAAGTCCGGCGAGCTGCTCCACCGCAAGCTCGCGGCCCTGCGGGACCTCCCGCTGGTCGGCGACGTGCGCGGCCTCGGCCTGCTCGCCGGGATCGAGTTCGTGGCCGACAAGACGACCAAGGCGCCCCTTCCCCGCTCGGCGCGCTACGCCGAGGCATTCGTCGACGCCGCGCAGAAGGCCGGACTCGTCCTCTGGCCCAACGTCGGCCACGCCGACGGCGAGAACGGCGACCTCGTGATGGTCGCGCCGCCCTTCACCATCACGGAAGCCGAGATCGACGAGATCGTCGCGCGCTTGCGCGAAGCCGCGCGGGCCTGCCCCGCGCCCCGCTGAGCGGCGGCCGCCCAGGCCAATATGATAATCTGGCCCCATGAACAGCGCCGCCCCCGCTTCCTCTAAGATCACCTACACCGCCGCGACCGCCGACATGGCGGCCTTTCACCGGGCCTACGACGCGGCCGTCGCCTCCGCGCGCGCCGCCGCCGGCAAGACGCACGCGATGCGCATCGACGGCAAGAGCGTCTCGGGCAAGACCCTGACGGACAAGCTCTCTCCCATCGACGGCCGCCTCCTCTCCCGGTTCCCCGACGCCTCTCCCGCCGACGTCGACGCCGCGGTGAAGGGCGCCAAGAAGGCGCAGAAGGCCTGGGGCGCCAAGCCCTGGCGCGAACGTCTGACGATCCTGCGCCGCGCGGCCGTCCTGATCCGCGAGCGCAAGTACGAGATCGCCGCGATCGTCTCCCTCGAAGTCGGCAAGAACCGCATGGAGGCGATGGGCGACACGGAAGAAGCCGCCGACCTCATCGATTACTACGCGAAGCAGATCGAGGACGCCGACGGCTACTCGCGCCCTCTGGGCAAACTGCTCCCGAACGAGAACACGCGCTCGGTGCTGCGCCCCTACGGCGTGTTCGCCTGCATCGCGCCGTTCAACTTCCCGATCTCGCTTTCCGCCGGCATGGGCGGCGCCGCGCTGCTCGGCGGCAACGCCGTGGTCTACAAGCCCTCGCTCGAGTGCCCCCTCACCGGCCTCAAGCTGTGGGAGTGCCTCCACGACGCCGGCCTGCCCGACGGCGCGTTCCAGCTCGTCACCGGCGACGGCCCCAAGGTCGGCGAGGCGCTGTGGCGCCACCCGCTCGTCGACGGCGTGGTGTTCACCGGATCGAAGGAGGTCGGCCTGAAGGTCCTCAAGGAATTTCCGACCCGCTACGCCAAGCCCGTGCTCATGGAGCTCGGCGGCAAGAACCCGACCTACGTATCGGAGACGGCGAACCTCGATGACGCGTCCGACGGCGTGATGAAGTCCGCCTTCGGCCTGCAGGGCCAGAAGTGCTCGGCCTGCTCGCGCGTCTACGTGCACGAGAAGGTCTACGCCGAGTTCGTGAAGAAGCTCGTCGAGAAGACCCGGGCGATCAAGATCGGCGACCCGACCCTGCTGGAGAACTACATGGGTCCGGTCATCCACGAGCGCTCGCTGAAGAACTTCCTCGGCGCGGTCAAATCGGCGAAGAAGGGCGGCAAGATCCTGGTCGGCGGCGAGCGCGTCACCGGCGGCATCTACGACAAGGGCTGGTACGCCGCCCCGACGATCGCCGAGCTCCCTCTCGACCATGAGCTGTTCTTCCGCGAGATCTTCGCGCCTTTCCTCGCCGTCGGCAAGGTGAAGTCCCTCGACCAGGCCATCGCCGAGTCCAACAAGGCCGACTACGGCCTGACCGCCGGCATCTTCACCGCCAAGCGCGCGGAGATCGAGAAGTACTTCGACGAGATGGAGACCGGCGTCGTCTACGCCAACCGCAAGACCGGCGCCACGACCGGCGCCTGGCCCGGGGTGCAGGCGTTCTGCGGCTGGAAGGGCTCCGGCTCGACCGGCAAGGGCGGCTGCGGCCCCTACTACGCGTCCCAGTTCATGCGCGAGCAGTCGCGCACCATCATGGAGTGAGCATGCCGACCAAAGCCCCCGCCAAAGCCGAGTATCCCCGCATCCTGGTCGCCCCGCCCGGCCCCAAGGCCAAGGCGATCATCGCCAAGGACAAGGAGTACTCCTCCCCCTCCTACATCAAGGAATACCCGCTCGCCATCGCCGGCGGCAGCGGCGCGATGGTCGAGGACGTCGACGGCAACCGCTACATCGACTGGATGGCCGGCATCGCCGTCTCCTCGACGGGCTACCAGCATCCCGCGGTCACCAAGGCCGTGCAGGACGCCGCCGCGCGCTTCCTCCACATCTGCGGCACCGATTTCTACTACCAGGGCTTCAGCGATCTCTGCGAGGCTCTCGCCAAGTCCGCGCCCGGCGGCGGCAAGTGGCGGACCTTCCTGTCGAACTCCGGCACCGAGGCCATCGAGGGCGCGGTGAAGCTCGCGCGCCATCACACGCACCGGCACGCGCTGGTCTCCTTCCACAGCTCCTTCCACGGCCGCTCCTACGCGGGCATGACGCTGTCCTCGTCGAAGGTGAAATACCGCAAGGGCTTCGGCCCGCTCCTGCCGGGCGTCTATCACCTCCCGTTCCACAACCCCTACCGCAACACTCTCGAGGAGTGCGTGAAGGCGGCCAAGGACCTCTTCGACACCGTGGTCTCGCCCGAGGAGGTCGCCGCCGTGGTCATGGAGCCCCTGCAGGGCGAGGGCGGCTACGTCCTCCCCTCCAAGGAGTTCCTCAAGTTCTGGCGGACGTTGTGCGACGAGTACGGCATCATGCTCGTCTTCGACGAGGTGCAGACCGGCGCCGGGCGCACCGGGAAGATGTGGGCCGCCGAGCACTTCGGCGTGGTTCCCGACATCTTCGTCACGGCCAAGGGCATCGGCGCGGGCCTCCCCATCGGCGCGATCGTGGCCAAGGAGAAGGTGATGACCTGGCCGCGCGGCTCGCACGGCTCGACGTACGGCGGCAACCCGCTCGCCTGCGCCTCCGCGCTGGCGGCGATGAAGCTGATCAAGGAAGACCTGGCGGCCAACGCCGCCGAGATGGGCAAGCGCCTGCTCGCGGGCATGAAGAAGCTCCAGCAGAAGCACGACTGCATCGGCGACGTGCGCGGCCTGGGCCTCTTCATCGGCGTCGAGCTGGTGGAGAACCGCGAGACCAAGGCTCCGGCCGGCGAGCTCATGGGCAAGCTCGAGCAGCTCGCCTTCACGAAAGGCCTGCTCCTGCTCGGCTGCGGCAAGTCCACGATCCGCGTGGCGCCGCCGCTCGTGCTCACGGCCTACGACGTCGACAAGGGCCTCGAGATCTTCGACGCGTGCCTGGACGAGCTCGCCTGAAGCCGCGGGCGGCCGCGGCGCTGGTCGCCGCGCAGGCCGCCTGGTGCGCGGCCGGCTTCGTCTTTCCCGCGCTGCCCGGCTGGGCCATGTTCGCGACGGTCGCGCCCGCGCGCGCGCGGCTCGTCGACTCCGCCGGAGAGGCCGTCGAGGTCCACGACCTCCTGCCCAAGGACGTCTACCTGATCGACCGCGCCGGAACCCGGGCGGTCGCCGCTTGGCAATGCCGCGTCCGCCCCGAGCGCGCCCCGTGGCGCCTCGAGTGGCCCGACGGGACGAGCGAGGACGCGTGCGCGCGCTGAGCGCCCCGCCCGCGCCCTGGGCGTGCGAATGGGCGCATCGCCTGCTCGGCGTCGCGCTCGCGGCGCTCGCCCTGCAGGAAGCCGCCGCCGGCCACCTCGGCGTGAACGCGGGCGTGCTGTACGGACGGAGGCCGCACGTCCTGCCGCTCCTGCCGCCGCTCGCGATGGTCCTGCTGTGGCTGGCGCAGATCGCGGCCGGGGCGCTCGTCGCCCTCGGCCTTAAGCGGCGCGCGGCGCTGCGGGCGGCCGCCGCGCTGTGCGGGCTCGGCCTGACCCAGGCGTACTTCAATCAGGGGATGTTCCTCTTCCTGAGCCTGCTCGCCCTCGCGCTGGACTCGGTCCCCTCGGCGCGGGCGCAGCTCCTGCTCCTGTACGCCGCGAGCGCCGCGTTCAAGCTCCGTGACGGATTCTGGACCGGAGACTCGCTCGCCGCGCTGCTGGCGCAAGTCCGCGACCGCGGCCTCGAGCCCCTCGTCTCGCTGCCCCTCTCCGCCGCCCCGCTCCTCTCGCGGCTGGCCCTCGGCGCGGAGATCGTCCTGCCCCTCGCCCTGCTGCGCCGTCCTCGCGAGGCCGTCGCGGGCGCGATCGCGCTGCACGCCGCCCTCGCGCTCGGCCTGCCGGGCCTGTGGCCGTTCACGCTCGCCTGCTCGGGCGCCGCGCTGCTCTTCATCCGCCCGCGCCGAATGTCCTAGAATGCCCGCATGAAGAACAAGGTGCTGTCGATGAAGGATGCGATCTCCGCCCACGTCAAGGACGGCGACACGGTCGTCATCGAGGGCTTCACCCACCTGATCTGCTTCGCGGCGGGGCACGAGATCATCCGCCAGAAGAAGAAGAACCTCACGCTCGCCCGCCTGACCCCCGATCTGATCTACGACCAGATGATCCAGGCCGGCGTGGCCAAGAAGCTGATCTTCTCCTGGGCCGGCAACCCCGGCGTAGGGTCGCTCCACGCCTTCCGGCGCGCGGTCGAGGCCAAGCCGCCGGCGCTCGAGACCGAGGAGTACTCGCATTTCGGCATGGTCGCGCGCCTCTCCGCGGGCGCGGCGAACCTGCCCTTCTGGCCCCTGCGCAACTACGAGGGCACCGACATCCCCAAGGCCAACCCCAAGATCAAGACCGTCGACTGCCCCTACACGGGCGAGAAGCTGGCGACGGTTCCCGCGCTGCGCCCGGACGTCACCATCGTCCACGCCCAGCGCGCCGACGCGGGCGGCAACGCCCAGGTCTGGGGCCTGATGGGGGTGCAGAAGGAGGCCGCCTTCGCGTCCAAGAAGGTGATCGTCGTCGTCGAGGAGCTCGTCGACGAGGCCGTCATCCGCCAGGACCCCAACCGCACTTTGATCCCAGGCCTGCAGGTCGACGCCGTCGTGGTCGAGCCCTGGGGCGCGCACCCGTCCTACGCGCAAGGCTACTACGACCGCGACAACGATTTTTACGTCGCCTGGGACAAGGTCGCGCGCGACGAGGCCTCGTTCAAGACGTACCTCGACGAGTATGTGTACGGCGTGAAGGACCGGGCCGAGTACATGAAGAAGAACGCCGGCCTCGCCGAGCGCCTGAAGGCCAAGCCCCAGGTCTGCGCGGGAGTGAACTACGGATATTAAGGCGGCGCTGCGCCACCTGAAGTCGGTCGACCCCGTCCTCAAGCGCCACATCGAGGCCGTCGGCCCCTACGGCCTCGTGCCGAAGAAGCAGGACACCTTCGAGTCGCTGGTGCAGTCGATCGTCTACCAGCAGCTCAACGGCAAGGCCGCCGCGACCATCCACGCGCGCGTGCTCGCGCTGTTCGGCGGCGGGAAGGGCCTCACCCCGCGCCGCCTGCTGAAGATGCCCGCCGCCAAGATGCGCGGCGCCGGCCTCTCCGCCAACAAGCTGGCCGCGATGCGCGACCTCGCGGAGAAGACGCTCTCCGGGGTGGTGCGCCCGCGCCGGGAGCTCGAGACGCTGTCCGACGCGGAGATCATCGAGCGCCTCACCGCGGTCCGCGGCGTGGGCGTGTGGACCGCGCAGATGTTCCTGATGTTCCGCCTCGGCCGCCCCGACGTCCTTCCGACCGGCGACTTCGGCGTGCGCAAGGGCTTCGGCCTGCTCTACCGCAAGAGCGGGCGCCTGCCGCCGCCGTCGGCGCTCGAGAAGCACGGCCGCGTCTGGGCGCCGTACCGCAGCGTCGCCAGCTGGTACATGTGGCGCAAGCTCGACTCCTGAGGGCTACTTGGCGGGGGCCGCGCGCCGCGCGGCCTTGAACGCGTAGCCGGCCACGGGCTCTTCGTCGCCGAGATAGCGCGTCCATTTCGACCGCTGGGGCGCGCGGTCTCTGGAACGGAATCGCGGGCTGATCGCGGTCATCGTCGCGAAGTCCTCGGCGCGGAACAGGCCGCGGATCTCCCCGGGGCCCTTGGGCTGGAGGAGGATACCCTCTTCGTCGACGTAGCCGTGCGAGCCGCTGATATAGGCCGTGAGCCGGGAGCCGTCGTCCATGAAATTGCCGTGCTGCGGGTGGCCGATGCCGCACTGATGGCCGACGCCGTGGATCGCGAAGAGCGCGGCGACCATCTCCGGCCCCGCCTTTCCTCCCATGCGGCCGGCCATCATCTTGACGGCGCCCGAGTCGACCACAGTCCACTTGCCGCCGCCCGAGGGGCCGGGACGATCCGATATCTCGGGGTTGGCCCCTTCCGGTGACCAGTCGGACTGGACGTAGCCGGCGTCCGGATCGACGCGCGTGAGCATCTTCATGATCTCGGCCTTGTCGCCCAGGACGGCCAGGCGGTCCTTGGGGTCGAGCAGAGACGGATCGAACGCCGCGCCCGACGCCCGGATCCCCACCATGCGCGTCCTCACGCCCAGCGTGGTCAGCATCACGTTGCCCGCGTCGACGATGCTCTTCAACCGCGCCGCGCCGAAGGACGCGTTCGTCGAGGGCAGGAACAGATAGTAGATGACGTTGCCGCCGGTCCGGCCGCCGACGCCCGCGGGCTCGCGCACGCCCGCGGGGTTCACGAGGACGGCGGCGGGTTCGCCCGCCTCGGCGCGGACGGCGCAGAGCGCCGCGGCGAGGATCAGGACTCGGGACATGGACCCAGTATGGCCCGCGGGCGGGCCCGAATCAAGCCCCCGCCGCCCCTTTCCGAAACGGCTCCGGCGAGCTATCATACGGGGATGAGACACCTTCTTCTGCTCGCCGCCCTCGCCGCCTGCTCCAAGCCCGCCGAAGCGCCCAAGGCCGAGACGCCCGCCCCGACGGCCGCCGCCGCGCCGGCCGCGGCGCCCGCGCCCGCGGCGGAGCCGGCCCACGACCACTCCTCGGAGAAGGAGAAGGCCCTCGCCAACCCCTACCCGAACGACCTCGGGCCGGAACGCCTCACCGACGCCGAGCTCGCCGCCTACTCGCCGGAGCTGCGCAAGGGCTACGATCTCCTGATCCAGCGCTGCGCGCAGTGCCACACCTCCGCCCGCCCGCTCCACAGCCGGTTCGACGACTCCGACACCTGGAATCGCTACGTCAAGCGCATGATGAACAAGCCCGGCTGCGTCATCACCAAGGCCGAGGGCAAGCTCATCTGGCAATTCCTCGCCGCCGACAGCGAGACGCGCAAGAAGGGCGCCCAGGCCGCGGCCTGGAAGGCGCATCGCGAGAGGCTGGTCGCCGAGTTCAAGGCCAAGTTCCCCAAGCGCTACGAGGAGCTGAAGGCCGCGAACGATTTGTAGGCGCCGGGAGTCCCGCCTGGTGGCTCCGCCGCCGGTAAAAACGCTAAAATGGCGGCATGACTCCTTCCGCGGAGACCGCTTCCGCCTACACGCTCAACGAGCTGATGTGCGTGCTCGCCGCGCGCGAGATCGGCGACGGCGACGTCGTGTTCGTCGGCATCGGCCTGCCCAACCTCGCCTGCAACCTGGCGCGGGCCACGCACGCGCCGAACATGACTTTGATCTACGAGTCGGGCGCCGTCGGCGCCCAGCCCGACCGCGTCCCCCCCTCGATCGGCGATCCGGCGCTCGTCACGGGCTCCTTGATGATCACCTCGATGGCCGACATCTTCCAGTCCTTCCTGCAGAACGGCAAGATCCAGATCGGCTTCCTCGGCGGCGCGCAGGTCGACAAGATGGGCAACATCAACACGACCGTCGTCGGACCCTACGGCGAGCCCAAGGTGCGCCTGCCCGGCTCCGGCGGGGCCTCCGAGATCGCGGCGCACGCCCAGCGCGTGCTGATCGTGACCAAGCTCGACAAGCGCGCATTCCCGGAGAAGGTCGACTTCGTGACCTCCGTCGGCAAGCGCGTGGCCAAGATCATCACGAACATGGGCATACTCCAGCCCGACGACACCGGCGAGATGATCCTCACCGCCCTCTACCCGGGCGTCGCCTTCGAGCAGGTCCAGGCCGCGGTCGGCTGGCCGCTGAAGCAGGCCGCGAAGCTCGCGGACGTCGCTCTTCCGACCGAGAAGGAGATCCGGCTCCTGCGCGAGACGCTCGACCCCAAGAGGCTCCACATCAAATGAAGACCGTCCTCGCGCTCGCGCTGCTGGCGGCGGGCGCCCGCGCGGAACTGCGGGAAGCCCGCTCCGTGTCCGACGTCGCTCCGGCCGTCTCCACCGGGACTTTGCTCGTCATGGACATCGACAACACCACGCTCGAGCCCGTCGGCCAGCTCGGCTCCGACCAGTGGTACTACTACCTGGTGAAGATCGTCGGCGAGGACAAGGCCGGCGAACTCTGGACCTCC
The DNA here is from genome assembly GCA_964623465.1 of uncultured Elusimicrobia bacterium. Classification (GTDB taxonomy): domain Bacteria; phylum Elusimicrobiota; class Elusimicrobia; order UBA1565; family UBA9628; genus GWA2-66-18. The sequence continues at coordinate 1,131 of CAZURZ010000049.1, read as the reverse complement.
ACGCTCAAGACGGTCAAGGTCAAGCCGGCGGAGCCGACCACGCCGGCCTTCATCCGCGAGCAGCAGAAGCGCGGCGTGAAGGTCATGGCGCTGACCGCGCGCGGCGTCGAGGACGAGGCCGCGACCTTCGCCCAGCTCAAGGCGATCGGCGTCGACTACGCCGCGACGGCCCCGGTCAAGCGCGAGTTGAAGACCGCCAACAAAGGTCTCTTCAAAAACGGCGTCTTCTTCCAAGGCGAGGGCCCCAGCAAGGGCGAGACCTTGCTCGCCTTCCTCAAGGACAACAAGCTTAAATTCGAGCGCGTCGTCTTCGTCGACGACAAGGTCAAGCACGCGACGAGCGTCGAGAAGGCCCTGCGCGAGGGCGGCGTCCCGGTCATCTCCTTCCGCTACGGCGCCGTCGACGACAAGGTGAACTTCTTCAACGCGCTCATGGAGGAGACGGCGTCCCCCGCCGTCTTCGACCTGCTCTTCCGAGGAAAATAAGATCATGGCCACCACCACCGACACGAAGCAGATCATCTACTCCCTCATCGACGTGGGCCGCATCCACCCGCCCAAGAAGCAGGTGTTGAAAGGCATCTACCTCAGCTTCTACTACGGCGCCAAGATCGGCGTGCTCGGCGTCAACGGCTCCGGCAAGTCGACCTTGCTGCGCATCATGGCGGGCAAGGACACGGAGTACACCGGCCAGATCACCCAGTCGAAGGGCTACACCATCGGCCTCCTGGAGCAGGAGCCCCAGCTCGACCCGGAGAAGACGGTCAAGGACACCGTCGCCGAGGCCGTGGCCGAGACGATGAAGCTCCTCAACGACTTCAACGCCATCAACGACCAGCTCGCCGACCCGAACCTCACGCCCGAGGGCATGGAGAAGCTGCTCGAGAAGCAGGGCAAGCTGCAGGAGAAGATCGACGCGACCAACGCCTGGGAGATCGACTCGACCCTCGAGGTCGCCATGGACGCGCTGCGCTGCCCCCCGTCGGATCAGAAGTGCGGGACGTTGTCCGGCGGAGAAAAGCGCCGCGTCGCGCTGTGCCGCCTCCTGCTGCAGAAGCCCGACCTCCTGCTCCTGGACGAGCCCACCAACCCCCTCGACGCCGAGTCCGTGGACTGGCTCGAGCAGCACCT
>CAZURZ010000048.1:0-16453 GCA_964623465.1 uncultured Elusimicrobia bacterium | reverse complement strand
GATCGCCAGCAACGGCACGCGCGCCGCCGGTTCCCTGCCGGCCGACTCGGCCGTGTCCGCGAGCGCGGCCGCCGGCTCGGATTCGCTGGGCGCCATGCTCGGCCAGGCGGGTTACTACGCGGGCAACGTGCTCGCCTTCCTGTTCCCGATGGCCGAGATGCTCAAGTCGGTGCAGGCGGGGAAGGTCAGCGCCCCGGGCTGGCGCGTCGCGGTGCTCGTGGGGGCGAGCCTGGCTTTGGGCGTGGTCAGCGCGCCGGTCGGCGGCCTGTGGTTCTGGGGCGTGCAGAACGTCTTCGGCGCGGCCGTGATCCTGGCCTCGTGGCCGGCGGCGCGCTGGGGCAAGGCGGCCGCGGCCAAGGCCGCGGACGGAGTCCTGACCCGGGGCAAGAGCTGGGGCATCGCGGCCGCGGCCGTGGCCGTCTCGCTGGCCGTCGCGGCGGGCGTGTACTTCGCCGCCGCCGCGGCGGTGCCCGCGCTCCTGACCGCCGCGCTCGGCGCCGCGGGCGTGGCCAACGTCCTGCTCGGCATCCAGATCGCCACGGGCGCGGCTTATTTCCTGCTGTTCCTGCCGGACATCCTGTCCATCGCCCGCGGCCAGGCGCCGCACGGCTTCACGCCGGGCTTCTCGATGCTGTTCCTGCTCGCCTCTCTCGGCTTCGTCGTCTGGGCCGGCCAGCTGGCCTGGATCGCGGAGCCGGGCTCGTCCCAGCGCGCGCAGTTCCTGATCTACACCGTGCTCAACGCGGCCTACGTCCTGGTCTCGGGCGTGAGCTGGTGGATCATGCGCCGGCCCGCCGCGGGCGGCGTCGTCCCGCCCGCGGCGCTCGCGCCGGCGCCCGAGGCTCCCGAAGCCGCCGAGCCTCCCGCGCGCGCGCCGCCGAAGCCCCGCTTCGAGTCCCTGGCCGAGGCGGAGTCTCGCGCCCACTCCGCGGCCCGCAAGCGCGCCGGCAACGTGCGTCTCCTGCGCGTCGGCGTCGAACTCGGCAAGAAGGGTCCGCGCTGGGTGTTCGCCTTCCACGCGCCGGCCAAGAAGCAGATCCTGACCTACGGCCCGGACGGGGTCGAGGCGAAGGCGATGAACGCCGCCCAACGCCCGCTCATGCTGCACCCCGAGCAACTGCCCGGCGTCGGGCTCGAGGCCCGCGTCGAGGCCCTGAAAGCGCGCGAGCCCGGCTTCGAGGCGGTCCGCGCCGAGATCGTCGCGTCCAAGGACGGGTATAAGGTCTACGGCTACGACAAGAAAGGGCAGTCGCGCGAGATGCCCCTGCCCGTCGTCGAGCCGGCCCCCGCGCCGGAACCGGTCGTCGAAGCGGCGCCCGTGGTCGAGCCCGTCGCGCCGGCCCCGGCGCCCGAGGCGCCGTCCCAGGCGGACGCGGACATGGTCCGGGAGCCGGTGAGGCCGACCGATTCGCCGGCCGAGGCCCGTTCGCAAGCCGACCAAGACATGGTCCAGGAGTACGGTCCCGTCCACGACGAGTTCCCCGGCTTGCCCGCGGGCATGGTCAAGGTCGGCTCGGAGGCGCCCGCGAAGATCGCGGCCCCCGTTCCTCCGGCCGTGGAGGCCGAACCCAAGCTCCCGCGCTCCTGGCGCCGCTTCCCGGCCGAGGCGCGCGAGATGGACAGCGCGGCCCTGCTCGCCGCCAAGGCCGACGCCCAGGCCCGGGCCCGCGCGCTGGCTCCCGACGCTCGCCTGGTCTCGGTGGCCATCAACCTCGAGGACCCGCGTTCGCATTGGATCTTCATCTTCCGCTCCGACGCGCGCAACGCGGAACTGACGGTGTGGACCAAGCGCGTGCGCGTGCGCTCGCTGGGTCCGCGCCCGACCAAGGCTCCGACGCTGTGGGACACCCGCCTGGGGGAGATGGGCCCTCTCGCCCGCGCTTACGCCGAGCTCAAGAAGAAGAACCCGCGCTTCCGGCCGGTGCGCGTCGAGGTCGATCCCGCGTGGAAGGGCCCGGCCTCCTACCGCTTCGTCGACGCCTTCGGGCGGACCGGCGATCAGCCCGCCCCGCTCCCCAACGTCAAGGACGCGAAGGCGCCCAAGAGCCTGGAGAACCTGCCCGAGGACGCGCGCGGCGCGAACGGCGAATCCCTGCTGGCGCTCAAGGCCGGCGCGCAGGCCCGTGCCCGCGCTCTGGCGCCGGACGCCCGCCTCGTGAAGGTCGCGATCAACCTCGACGACCCGCGCTCGCATTGGATCTTCGTCTTCCGCTCCGATTCGCGCCGCGAGGAGTTGACGGTGTGGACCAAGCGCATCGCGGTCAAGCGCCTGCGCCCCGGCGCGCGCCGCATCCCGACCTTGGCCGACAGCCGCCTGGAGAAAGTCTCCTCGGTCGCCGAGGCGTACGCGGCGCTGAAGACGGCCAAGCCCGGCCTCAAGCCGGTCCGCCTCGAGCTGATCCCGGCGTGGAAGGGGGACGGGTCCTGGTCCTTCCTCGACTCCCGGGGCCGCGGCACCGCCGTGGCGGGGGTCGCGATCCCCGCTCCGGCGTCTCCGGCGCCTGAGAAGCCGGACGAGCGCGGGCCTCCGGCGGAGGACGCGACGCCGCCGCCCGCCGAGACGACCCCGCCCGAGACGCCTCAGCCCGCTCCCGAGCCGCCGCCGTCCGAGCCGCCCGCCGAGACGCCCGCCCCGCCGCAGACCGCCCCCTCCGGCCCGGTCAAGCACATCCACGAGGATTTCTTCGGCTTCCGCTCCGTCCGAGGCGTCCGCCACGACCCCGCGCTCAAGCCCCTGCTCAAGATCGAGAACGTCGGCCAGGTCATCGAGCAGATCTCCCGCCAGTTCAACATCCCGCGCGAGCGCGTCATCGAGTTGGGCAAGAAATACCGGCTGCACGACACCAGCCCGCTCGAGTCGTGGGTGGCCGTCTACGACCGGCTCCAGGACGCCAACCGCGAACAGTTCAAGCGCCTCGACCACAAGAAGTACTCCGGCTGGGGCAGCTTCCGCCAGCTCGCGAACAAGGAGTATCCCGCCGGCTGGAAGGGGGTCCTGCTGCGCGTCTCCGAGTTCCATAAGCACTTCATGGGCGCGGCCGTGCGTCTGCCCTACCATCTGTTCGACATGTTCGTCTTCGGCTACTTCCGCCAGGCGATCATCTTCGAGTTCCGGCGCTCGGGCGAGGACTTCATGGCCTTGTCGGGCCGGCCGAAGTTCGCCGAGATGTGGCTCGAGGCCTCGATGCGCCGCGACGCCTTCCAGGGCGCGGGCGCCTTCGCCGGCCTGCGGGCGAACAAGTACTGGCGCGCGGCGTCCCGCTGGTTCATCCGCCCTCTCGCCGCCCCGCTGGCGACCTTCCTCGTCCGCCGCCTGACCTTGGCGATCATGAGCGCGATCGCGATGGGGCTTCTCGGCGCCTTCGCCCCGGTCCTGCCGATGTCGTTCGCGCTCACCTCGATCCCGGTGCTCGGACCGGCCATCGTCGGCGTCCTCAACGGCCTGCCGGTGCTCGCCGGGGCGGTGCCGCTGTTCGGCGACGTGCTGGCTCCCGTCGTCGCCGCGGCGACCACGGCGCTGGCCAAGGACCTCGTTCTCGGCCCCCTGCTCAGCACGCTGACGCTGTCGACCTTGCTCACCTTCCCGCGGGCGGCGCGCGAGCGGCTGGCCGTCCTGCGCGACCAGGCCCCGCTGGCCCAGACCCCGCTCGGCGGCGCGATCCGGGAGATCGCGCTGACCGCGGCCACGTGGACGTTCTGGAAGTCGAACCTGAAGTCCTTCGTCGCCCTCGCGACGGTCGGCGCCGAGATCGAGGGCATCATGACGTACGCCGACCAGCTCGACGGGTTCATCGATCCCGGCATCAAGGCCGTGACCGGCCGCGAGCTGCACCTGTTCCACACGGTCGGCGCCGCGGTCGAGCGCGGCGAGGGCCAGAGCCCGATCCCCTTCGGCGGCGCGATCACCTGGGGCAACGTCCTCCTGTTCAAGCTCCAGGCGCTGTCCGGCTTCAACATCTCCGACGCGGTGATGAACACCACGATCATGGCGCGCTCGGCCGTGACCGGCGGCTCGGCGATCGACCTGCCCATGGCGATGCTGGGGGCGGAGGCCATGATCGCGGCCTCGAGCGAGCGGACGCCCGGCCAGCCCCCGGCCCTGCCCTTCGACGCCGACCTCTGGAAGAAGCCGATGGACGAGGTCATGGCGCGCATCAAGACCCTCGCCGGCCAGGCCGGCGGCATCGACGCCGAGATGAAGGCGGTCAACGAGCACCGCGAGAAGCTGCTGGCCGAGCTCGGGGACAAGAAGGCGCAGTTGGCGCGCCTGCAGGCGCTCAGCAACCCCGTCACCGACGCCGAGCGCGCCGAGCTCGAGCGGCTGATCGCGCAGCTCGCCTCGAAGTCGGACGAGGTCGGGGCGCGCGACAAGCTGGCCCAGCGCCGCGATCTCCTGCACCCGCCGAGCGACGCCGACGCCTTGGCCCGCCTCGAGGCCCTGCGCCGCGAGTATGGGGTCACGACGCCTCCTCCGCCGGACCGCAACGGCTATTGGGACGATCTCGCCGCCCAGGACGCGTCTCTGAAGGCCTTGGGCTCGCGGCTCGAGCGTTGGAAGGAGGGGGCGGCGCTCGGCGGCTTCTCGGAAGGCCCCGCCTCGACCCTGCCCGCCGAGCAGCGCGCGGCGATCGACAAGCTCGTATCCGAGATCGAAGCCCTGCGCGCCCAGGCGAAGGGCGAGATCGCCCAGCGCGACGCCACGTCGCAGCTGCTGTCCTCGGCCAGCCGCGTGCGCAACGCGGCCTTGCGCGAGCGCCGCGACGGCAAGGAGATGCTGCGCTTCCACACCGACATGGCCAAGCTCGCCAGCGTGATGGACCTCGCGCTCTCGATGAACGAGATCAACGCCGCTCAGACGGCGATCAAGCAGATGATGGACCTGCTCGCGGCCAAGCGCGAGCGCATCGAGCGCTCGCGCGCGCAGAACCAGGGCAACCAGGCCGGCGCGGCGGGCAACGCCGGCCAGGTCGCCGCCTGGCGCGGCGAGATCGACGAGGACATCCGCTCCGACGACGCCACCATGCGCGACATCCAGGACTCCCAGGCCAAGGCCGGCATGGTCGCCGTGCGCCTGGGCTCCTTCCAGACCGACATGCGCGCCTTCATCGACCGCGTCAACGCGGAGGACCGCCGCGGCAGCCCCGACGCCGCGACCGAGTACCAGCGCCGCATCGATCTGCTCCCCCAGATCAAGGCCTGGCGCGAGAACGGCGGCAACCCCAACGATCCCGACGCGTTCTCGATGAAGAAGTTCCGGGATTACGTCGCCGAGGTCGACGACAACATCCGCAAGGCGCAGGACGGGCTGTCGCGCCTGTCCACCGTTCCGACGGAATTCGCCGGCGTGCTCGTGATCGAGGTCCCCGGCCCGTCGGTGTCCGTGACCAACCCGACGCGCGAGCAGACCCTGCAGATCCTGGCCGACCGGAAGGTCCACTGGCAGAGCGAGCGGGCCGACTTCGCGAGCTCCCTGGGGACGGTCAACCGCATGCTGGACGCCGGCAACGGCGCGATCGTGACCGACGAGTTCGGCGACCCGCATCCGGAGTCGCTCGTCGTCTGGCGCGCGCAGAAGCAGGCGGAGATCTCGAGCGCGCAGTCGGCGGCCCGCCAGCACCTCAGCCAGCTCGACGCGCTCGCGGCGAACATCAACCGCGCGGCGGGCTCGAACATCCCGATGCTGTCGGGGCTCGGCCTGACGCAGCTGCAGGACGCCATCAAGACCTACGGCGACAGCCTGCGCGCGGTCAACTTCCCGGATGACGACTCGCTCGCCACGCACGCGGCGACGATGGACCTCGTTTCGGCGGCGAAGCTGACGCCGATCGCCGCGCGCGAGGTCATCCGCTGGTCGGAGGCCGACGCGACGGTGACCGCGATCGACGACGCGATGACCAACGTCCTGCCCAAGGCGAAGGCGGGGCTCCAGGGCGTCGTCTCGATGCTCGACACCGTGCTCGCCGACATCGACGCCGACGTCGCGTTCGTCAACGGAAGCGGGCCCGGCGGCCAGGCCCTGATCAACCGCAAGACCGCGCTCCTGCGCGACCACGTCCTGCCCGCGCTCCAGGGCGCGCGGTCGATGCTCGTCGACACCTTGATCCCGTACCAGCAGGGCTCCATCGACGACGTCTCCTCGGCGGCGACGAGCGACTACTTCCGGCTCTACGACGCGAAGAAGACCGTGATCGTGGAGGCCGCCAAGCTCTACGACAAGACGCTGCCGTGGGCGTTCGCGACGTTCGGCGCCAAGGAAGGCGACCTGGCCGAGGCGCGCGCGAACATCGCGGACTGGCGCCACAAGCTCCAGAAGAACCTGGACGGCTACGACGACGCCGAGGGGCATCACAAGGGGATCAACGAGTACCGCGTGGAGATGGCCAACCGCAAGGACCCGAACTTCACCGGGACCGAGGTCCTCTACGGCGAGACTCAGCCGTTCAGCCTCCCGCGCAAGATCGCGCAGTACACGGCCGAGCGCGCCCAGCGCGCCGAGCAGATCAACGCGCAGGACGCCCAGATCAACGAGATCATCGGCAAGATCGAGAGCATCTCCAAGGGCAAGTACGTGATGTCGGCCTACCGTCTCCCCGTGGGCGTGACGGCCGACGCGGCCGGCGTGGCGCGGGTGCAGGCCGCGGTCGACGCCGACGCGATCCAGAAGCTCGTCGACCGCCTGAAGTTCGTCGCGGACGACGCGCAGGCCGGCACGGCGACGATCGATCTCGGCGGCAGCGGCGGCGACGGCACCGTGCCGTCCGGCGTCCAGCCGCCGATCACCGTCTCCGACAACCAGCAGATCTCCCTGCTCGCGCTCGAGGCGGCCAAGCGGCTCGTGCCGACGAGCCTCAACCAGCCCGACAGCGCGCCCGCCGCCTACGCGATCGCGCGCTTCCTGTTCTCCGACTCGGTGATCGACGCCGCGAACGAGGGCCTCACCGAGCAGGTGCCGGCGGCCGAGCGCTTCCTGGACCGCATCTCCGCCGTGCTCGGGAGCGCGATCGCCGACATCCCGCGAGACGAGGCGTACGCGGCCTCGAACGGGACCAGCGAGACGCCCGCGTCGGTCTACGCCCGCAAGATCCGCGTGTTCTCCGAGCTCGACGCGGTCCTGGCCGAGGGCCTGCAGTTCTTCCAGCTCAAGCAGACCTGGAATCGCGACGCCTACGCCACGGTCGACCGCGTGGCCGACTACTACGGCTCGCTGCAGGACATCTACGAGGGCGGCCAGACGGCCAACGACAACGAGATCACCGCGCTCAACACCATGGAGGAGGCCCTGCGCAAGACGATGGCCGACCTCGAGGAGAAGCGCGTCAAGATCGCCTCGTGGCTCAACCAGCTGAACCCGAAGGAGAAGAGCGCGCTCAACAACGTGAGCGAGGACATCTCGCGCATCATGGACAAGACGCGCGCGGTGCTCGAGGCCAACATCGACTTCCACCGCCTCCAAGACCAGCTCGGCCGCTCCCGCGAGATCCTGCGCGCGCAGTTCACCCAGATCGACGACAAGCAGGCCCAGCTGGCGGCCCTGCTGGCCAAGCCCGAGGTGCAGGACCAGCTGCCGGCCGACCTCGTGCGCCGCATCGAGGCGCTGCGCGTGGGCCGCGGCGGCTGGGCGGCCGGCGGCACGGGGGCCGACCCCGCCTCGATCGTGGTCCGCAAGTCCGAGTACGGGGCGTTCGTGGACGCGCTGATGGGCATGATCACCCAGCAGACCCAGAACTCGGCCGAGCAGGTCTCGGCGATCAAGGCCGATCTGCTCCGCAACCCGCAGGGGCTCGCCGCGCTGATCCCGAACTCGAAGGTGCTCGAGTTCGGCGACACCGCCGACGGCTTCTACCTCGTCTATCAGTCCCAGTTCTCGGTGCCCCACGGCCTGAACACGTCGTCGTGGGTGACGCTCGGCAACGTCGGCCGCGTCTTCGGCAGCAACGTCAGCATCTCCGGCTATCAGCTGGCGAGTCCGCCCAGCGACGACGGCGAGAACGCGCCCTACGGCGACAAGGGCGTCGGCGTCCAGGTCGAGAGCCTGGAGGGGAAGAACTGGGTCAACTACCTCAACGTCGACCTGCACCGCTTCGCCTTCGATATTCCGGCCGACAACACGGTCAAGACCGGCGCGGGCGAGAGCCGCATGATGATCTTCGACGACTTCGCGGTGATGATGTTCGGCGACCGCCTCTACGTCGGCCTGGCCGGCTTCGCCGACGGCGCGCTGCAGGACACGAAGGAGAAGCCGTACTACTACGGCGGCAACTTCAAGACCTCGCTCAAGCTCAACGAGGTCATGCGCCTCAACGCCGAGCAGCGCGCGCTGTGGGCGCAGGATCCGCGCAAGTTCCTGCAGACGGTCAACCTCGACTTCACGGGCTACGATCCCGACCTCAACCGGGATTTCTCGATCATGGCCCAGGGCGACAAGAAGAACTACTTCCGCACCCAGGTCGGCCCGCAGTTCGACCTGAACCGCCTGATGAACCCCGACGGCGGGGGGGACACCTTCACGCTCGACCTGTACTGGGCGAAGACGTCCGGCACCGACGACGTCAACCAGCAGGTCGCCGGCGTCAGCATCCTCAAGGGCTTCAGCATCAAGAACGACGAGGGCAAGACGTGGATGCGCATCGACAACCGCATCACGGGCGAGATGGGACGGCGCCAGAACGAGATCGGCGACCGCCTGTCCGTGTCCTTCCCCGACCAGGGCCTGGTGGTCAGCGCCGAGGGCCGCATCATCGGCGGCGCGAAGACCTACTTCGGCGAGATCTCCAAGCGCATGGGCGACCACTCCAACATCGCGCTCAGCTACGGCTCCCAGTACGTCGGGATGAACAACCGCCTGACGATCTCCATGAACACCTCGTTCACGCTGGCCGAGCTGTGGCAGGCCGTCAGCGACCGCTCGGCCGAGTCGCTGCGCGGCGGAGAGGCCCTGAGGGCCTACAACCGAGAGCTCGGCGACTTCTTCGCCGGGGACGACGCCAAGTCCTCGCGCACCGCGATGGAGCTGCAGCGCGTCTTCGAGCAGGACATGGCGCGCAAGCTCGTCACGCAGGACATCGGCGTGCTGACGCGCGAGATCCAGGAGCTGCGCAAGGCCGGCGCGTTCATGGAGAACTCGCGCGTGCGCGGCATGGTCGGCTTCGTCTCGAACGCGGTCTCCAACGACCTGGCCGAGCGCGCGGTCGGCGGCGGCTTCACGGTCGGCACCTACACCGAGATGTCGCTGACCAAGACCCAGAAGCAGCTCATCGAGTCCAAGGCGCAGATTCTCTACCGCGAGGGCCTGCGCCTGCAGGACCGCATGCTCGCGCTGACCAAGGACTGGCAGGCCTCCGTCGTCGAGGTGGCCGAGGCGCAATGGGAGCTGAAGCTGGCCGATTTCGCGGTGAAGAACGCGCCCTCGGCGGTCTCGCGCGGCGAAGCCGAGGTGCGCCTGCGCTCGGCCGAGTCGCGCCTGCATCAGGCGGTCCTGCGCTACAACGCCTTGACCGGCCGCGACCCGGGCTCGCCGACCCCGTTCCAGGACCTGACCGCCGGGGACCTGCAGCGCACGCTCGGCAACATCCGCCGCCTGCTGACCTCGCCCGACCGCCTGGCGACGATCCTCGGCAGCCTGAACGAGGAGTCCCTGAAGCGCTCGGTCGGCGAGAACCCGTTCAACCTCGTGGACTGGATCCCGTGGGTCGACCGCCTGACGCTGGGCTTCGGCGTCCAGTTCCAGGACATGATGGCCAACCAGGTGCTCACCATCGGCGGCTCGGTGCGCCTGCCGATCTACGATCCCGGCTCGTCGCACGCGGACAAGGCGTACGCCCTCGAATCGCAGGCCGTGACGCAGGAGATGGCCCAGGCCTACCGCGAGCGCACCGCGGCCGGCCAGGCCGCCGCCGAGCAGGCGCGCATCTGGGACGCGGCCGCGCGCGCGGTCGAGCCCGGCTCGCCGGCGGCCGCGCGCGGTCTGGGCGACGCGATCCGCCAGTATCGCAACGGCCTCATCGGCCCCGAGAAGCTGCGCGAGGCGTTCGCGTCCTGGAACTGGTACATGTCCTCGGCGCTGGAGTCGATGTCGCGCTCGTCCCTGCTGGGCGCGCAGGCGGGCGTGGACGCTCCCTTCGCCCGTCCGACGCCGCGGGACGGCTCTCCGATCCGCCTGACCTCGATCGAGGAGGCGTTCGCCGCCGCCTCCGCGAGCTCGCACAGCCTCGGCGAGATCGCCAAGCGCCAGGAGGCCGCCTACGAGATGGCCAAGGCCGCCGACCACCGCGTGCAGAAGGCGTGGCTCGATCTCAACGTCGGCGTCGGCCTGACCGCCGACGGCGTGGGCTGGATCCCGTCGATCGGCATCACGGGCATCCCGATCACCCCCGTGCTGGGCTTCGAGCTCAAGCCCGAGGAGCTGCGCGAGCTGCAGGTGACCCAGCACGAGCGCCAGGCCGACTACTACGGCGCGCTCAAGAGCCGCGTCGAGGCCGGGCTCGCGGTGCAGTTCTACCAGAACATGGTCGCCCTGCGCTCGGCGGAGTCCCGCATCGCCGTGTACGACCGGGACCTGCTGCCGCGCCTGCAGGCCGCCGCCGCCTCGGGCGCCGCGGCGGACGCGCGCCGCTTCGACGCCGCGCGCCTGGCCCGCGAGCAGGCGCGCCTCGACCTCTCGCGCGCCCGCTCGACCATCAACCTGCTGCTCGGCCGGCCGGCGGAGGCTCCGGTCGACGCGGCCATCGACGAGCGCCAGGCGCTCGTCGCCCTCTCGCGCCTGCTCGCCGCCAAGGATCCGGTCGGCTCCCAGCGCGCGATCCTGGACGCGCGCGTGGCGACGGCCAAGGCCGTCGAGGAGATGGTCGACAAGAACCTGAAGGTCGAGATGCTCCAGCTCGAGCCCGTGAGCCTGGTCGTGCGCTCGTTGGGCCGCCTCATGGGCGCGCTGACCGACAATCCGATCTACAACCCCGAGATGGCCGCCGCCGCGCGCATCCAGACCCTCACCGAGGAGCGCGAGCGCGACGCCTACGACGGCCGCCGCGCGTCCGAGATCGAGCGCCTCTCCCTGCAGCTGAACTCGGCGAAGGACGAGCTGCGCGCGGTCCGCGGCGACGCGGCCGAGGCCCAGCTCGAGCGCAGCCGGCTGTCCTCCAAGATATTCACCCTGCAGGCGGGCCTGCTCGCGTTGGGGGTCGATCCCGACGCGCAGCTCGCTCCCGCCCGCGGCGGCCTGCCGTCGAGCTGGGCGGAGCTCACGCGCCGCCTCGCGGAGTCCGAACAGCGCCTGACCACGGTGCGCCCGGAGGAGCGCGTCGACGTCATGCGCCCTGAGGAGCTGCGCCACCGCTCCAACGCCTTCGCGCGCTACTACTTCGCCAAGCAGACGCTCGGCCACGAGCCCATCGACCAGAATTTCGTCGAGGGCTGGATCGAGCTGCGCCTCAAGGATCCGGGCACGCCGCCCGAGGTGCTCATCGCGCTGGCGAAGCTGCAGAACGACAAGGCCGACCGCATCTACCGGGAGACGCTCGTGGGCGCCGCCGCCCGCGCGGACATCCTCGCCGCCCAGTTCGAGGGCGACGCGCGGCTCCTGCGCTGGATCGAGCGCCGCATCCGCGAGCGCGACGCCTCGACCGCCCCGGCGGACCTCGACGCGGTCCGCCTCTCCCTGCTGCAGCGGCTCGCCGGCCAGCGCCAGGCCCTGGTCGCGCGGCTCGGCCTGCCGCCCGAGACCGAGCTCGCGCGGCTCGTCGCGCTGGTGCCGGAGGACGCGGCGCCGGCCGCGGGCCTGCGCGAGCTGGCGGGCAAGCTCATCGACGACATCCGCGCGCGCCAGATCGACTCGATCCGCCGGACCCTCTTCGACGGCGGCACGCCCGCCTCCTGGGGCAACGAGGACGGCATCATGCAGCAGATCCGGGCGAACACCGTCGCCGAGCGCATGAGCTACCGCGGCTTCACGCCCGTCGCGACGTTCGGCTACTTCCGCGGCACGCCGATCTCGGGCGGCTTCGTCGAGGCTCCGGACCCCCGCCAGATCGAGGCCGGCCTCGAGAAGGTGATGTCGGACGTCCTGCGCAAGGAGATGCAGTCCACCGGACGACTCCAGGAGCTGACGGCGCGCCTGCACTCGCTGATGATGCGCGTGCAGGACGGGACGCGCGGCCTGGAGGCCCGCCGCAAGCTCATCGAAGCCGCCGAGACCGACCTGCGGGCGCGCGCCGAGGTGGACGGGCGCGGCTCCGCCGAGTACGCCGCCGCGCAGGCCGCGCTGGTCCGCGCCTGGGACGACTTCGCCCGCTCGATGACCGCGACCAAGGCGGACTTCATCACCCTCGTCACCGAACTGGAAGCCCTGGGCGAGGGCGGCGCCGGCTCCCTGCGGCCGTTCGTCCCGCCCGACCGCCCGGAGACCCGCTCCCCGCGCGACACGAAGAGCGACCTGCTCGACTACTACGCCGACCGCTTCAAGGACCCGGCGTTCGATGCCCGCCAGGACGCGCTCCTCGCCGGGATGGGCGCGGCCGTGCCGGCCGAGCTCCGCGAGCGCATCCGCCGGGCGGCGATCTCCTACCGCGACGCCCTGCGCGACCGGTCGGCGGTCATGATGAACGACTACGCGCCCGCCGAGCGTCTCGACCGCCTGACCAAGGTCGACGTCGAGGGCCGCCGCCTGAACCTGCGCGCCGAGCTCGAGGCCGCGGTCCGCGGCATCGGCCTGCTCGATCCCGCCTCCAATCCGAAGGGCGCGGAGTTCCTGCGCTTCATGCGCGCCGACCTCGAGGCGGCCTCGCGGGCCTTCGCGCTCGACCGCGGCGACAAGCGCCGCGTCGCGCGCGAGCTCAACGAGGTCTACTGGAACGCGCGCCAGCCCACCGCCGCCGAGAGCGCCGTTTTCGCGCGCCTCGAAAAGCTCGACGCCGAGCTCGAGGGCGCGCGCGACCGCCTGTTGGCGAGCTACCTGGCCGACTCCGAGGGTCCCGCGCACTTCGTCCTCAAGGACCTGGAACTCGATGCCTACTTGAAGGCCCAATCGGCGTTCGACGCCGAGCTGGCGCGGGTCCTCGAGGCCAAGCCCTCGCCCGCGGCCTTGCGCGGCCTGCGCGGCCTGTACGACGTGCCCGCCGTGCTCGACCGCTCGATCGCCCGCGCCGCGAGCGGACGCGGCATGGCCGCCCTCGAGGCGCTGATCATGCTCGAGGAGTCGCGCCTGCGCGGCGCGCGCTGGATGGGCCGCACGCCGGCGCAGATCGACCCGATCGCCGAGTCGCTCTCGCGCCTCAAGGAGACGCGCCAGCGCTGGACGGACCGCAAGATCGACGAGCTCAAGCCGCTGTACGCCGTGACCCGCCTCGACGGCGGCGGGAACCGTACCTGGGCCGTCGACCAGTGGCTGACGGCCGAGCAGGTCGCCGCGCTCGCCGTCGATCCGTCCGACCCCCGGGCGGGCGAGCGCGGCCGCATCGTGGGGCGCGGGGGCGGCCTGTTCATCGACAATCCTGAGAAGGGCACGAACCGCTACGAGGTCGTCGGCGGCGCCGACGCGGCCGACGTGGCGCGCGCGGCCGCCGACCGCGGCCTGAAGGACAACGCCGCCTCCGCCGCCCTGTTGGAGAAGATGAAGACGTCGTCCTTCGTCGCGCTGGACGCCCCGGAGAAGGCCCCGTTGGGCTGGGACTTCGCGTCCGTCTTCGGCCCCGGCGGCCTGCACGCCCAGGGCCGCGTGTTCTTCTTCGAGGCCCGGAGCGACGGCCGCCCCGCCCCGGCCCAGCACCCGCGGCGCGCCTTGGCCCGCCCGCCCGAGGAGATCGTCCTAAAGGTTTATCTCGGCGACCAGGCGCTGCGCCGGGACCGCTTCCCGACCTTGGCCAGCCTCGAGGCCTCGGACGCGGCGCCGTCGTTCAAGACCATGCTCGTCTCGCCGCGCGGCGCCCAGGAGCTGGCCGAGAACGCGCGCCGCCTGCGCGACTCGGAGACGAGCCGCGGCTGGATCGAGGTCAAGCTCAACAGCTTCGGCTTCGCCCGCGATGAGAACGGCCGCGTGGCCCAGCTCTACCGCACCAAGGACGACTTCGAGGCCCAGTGGAAGGCCTACGATCACGCGGCGCGCGACCTCGAGACGGCCAAGAGGGACCGCGAGACCGCCCGCGCCGAGGAGGCCGCCCGCCAGCGCGAGAACGACGAGGCCAAGGCGGACGCGGACCGCCGCAGCCTGACTTACCAGGTCGCCCAGGCCCGCCTGCGCGAGGCGCTGCGCGCGGCGATGCTCGCCCAGGGCCTCGACGAGCGCGAGGGTTCGTTCAAGACCGAGCTGGACCGGCGCGTGGCCGAGCCGAAATTCTCGCGCCTGCCCAAGATCGCGGACGGCGCGCTGAGCGCGGGCGTCGAGCGCCTGCACGAGATCTACCGCGAAGAGATCAAGGCCATGGAGGCCGTGTCGAAGGCCTTCAGCGAGGCGGCCTCCAAGCTCCGTCTCGCGCAGGCCCGCGCGGTGAACGCGGACGCGGCGGTGCGCGAAGCGGAGACGACCTTGGCCCGCTCCGGGACCTGGACGCTGCACCGCACGTCGGAGCTCTCGCTCGGCCTCGACTCCGGCGACCGTCTGGTCTCGGTGGCCGCGCCCGGCGCCCGCGGCCCGGAGGGCGCGCGCGACCTGGCGCAGTCCCTGGGAGGCGGCGGCCCCGCCGCGCGCACGATCTCCGGCCCGCTGCACGCGGCCGTGGTGGACGAGGACGGCCGCCTGCGCCGCGCGTACGCGAGCGAGGACGCCGTCGACGAAGGCTTCCGCGCCTGGACGACGCGCTCCTACCGCGCCGGCGGCGACGTCGTCGGCGCCGACGCCGACGAGGCTCTGACCAAGGTCCGCTTCAGCCACTACGAGGCGGTGGTGGACGGCAAGCCGCTGCCGGTCCTGCTCGGCGAGAACTACCTGATCGAGCGCCTCTCGGGCGCCCAGTCCGCGCTGTGGAAGGCCAAGCACTGGTCGTACCTCCCCTACAACTGGGGCAACATCCTGCTCGAGATCCCGCGCGGCGTCGCCGGCATCCCGGCCGAGTTCGCCGGCCGCGACCCGCGCCAGCACCACTACCTCGGCCGCGCCTACATGTACAAGACCGAGGGCGGCGCGACCGAGCACCACGGCTTCTTCCGCTCCGCCGTGGGCTTCGTCGACGTGCTCAATCTCCTGCCCGACCACGTCGACCGCTTCTACGATCCCAGCCAGTTCCCGGACGTCGTGCGCACCGACACGCCCCTGCGCCCGGGCGAGGGGCTGTGGGACAAGGACATGCGGGCGACGATGCGCGGCGACGACATGAACGTGCACCTCGGCCGCCAGTCCCTGCAGCGCCACGCGGCGCACGCCGCGGAGGACCTCGAGGCCGCGCGCGTGCGCACGCTCGCGCGCTTCCACGGCGGCGTCGAGCAGCTGACGCTCGAGACGCGGCGCGGACGGGACGGCTGGTATCAGGAGTCGACGCGCACCGCCGCTCTGGGCCCCGAGGCCATCAGCCGCCGTCTGGAAGACGGCACGCTCGCCGCCGACCCCAACTCCGACGGCCGCGGCCCCGAGGGCCGCGGCGGCGACGTCGTGACCACGGCGACCCCCGGCCATCTCTTCGTCGACGAGGTCGAGCGGCGCGTGCGGGTGCGCCCCGGCGCGGAGTCCTACGACCGCCAGGCCCGCTCCCTCGACGGCTACGGCGAGCGCGTGAACGCGCGCGGCGCCGGGCTCGGCGAGGAGCGCGAGCGCCTGCAGTCGCGCCTGGCCGAGGCCGGGCGCGCCGTCGACGGCGCCCTGCGGGAGCGCGGCGCGGCCCGCGCCGAGCTCGAGGACCTGCGCGTCCGCTGGCACCGCCTCGCCCAGCGCGTCGGCGAGCAGCTCGAGCTGGAGCGCCGCATCGACGCGCTCAAGGCCGAGATCGCGGCGCTCGAGAGCCGCATCGCGTTCTGGGACCGCTACCTGCGCCTGCTCGACGAGGCCCGGCGCGGCGCCGGCCGCAACCCGGCGGACCCGGAGACGGGCTCGCCGTGGACCCCGAACCCCATGTTCTGGGTCTGGCTGCTGCTGCTGGCCTTCTTCGGCTCGGTCCTCTCGGCGCTGTGGCACGCGCTGCGCCGCCGCTCCGCGCCCGCGCCGCGACCCCTGTAAAAAGAGGGCCTTGCCGGGCGCTTTTGCCCTTTCGCTCGCGGCGGATTTTGCTAGACTGCGCGCGTGAGAGCGCTTCTGCTCCTCGCCGTCCTGCCGGCCCTCGCGCGCGCGGGCGTCGTCGCTCCCGTCGAGAGCGTCGTCGCCCCGGCGGGCCCGTCGGTGATCGCGCCCGTCGTCGCCCCGGTCGGAGGGGGGGCGTTGTCCGCCCCGGGCGCCTCCCTGGACCTGCGCGGGCTCCTGCCCCTGCTGCCCGCTCCAGTCCCGGGCTTGGCCGGTCCGGCGCTGGGCTTCGTCGGCGAGACGCGCGCCGCGGCCGCG
>CAZURZ010000047.1:1880-16522 GCA_964623465.1 uncultured Elusimicrobia bacterium | reverse complement strand
AGCCAGCGGAAGCCCTTGTAGGGATTCCACAGCAGGTACTCGTCCCACGTGTACACCACGCCCGAGTAGCGCACCGCGCGCGTCTGCCGGCCGATGACCTCGAGCTTCTCGCCGCGCAGGGTCCCGCGCGCGCCGATGGGCAGGGGCGGCGCCTTGCCGAGCTTGGCGCGGTAGCGCGCGAGCACCTGGTGGCGCGGGTCGCGCGCGTCGAGCACCGCGCCGCAGTGCTGGCAAGCGAGGCTGTCGCTGACGCCCTCCGCGCGCAGGACGAGCGGACCGCCGCAGGCCGTGCAGTCGAAGCGCTTGCTCACGCCCAGCCCTCGAAGACCTTCAGGCCCGTGAACGCGAGGGCGTCGAACTCCAGATACTCGCCGGCGAACGCGATGGGCGGCGACTCGGAGTAGTCGAGCGTCGCGAAGCGCGCCTCCGGCCCGGCCAGGTCGACCGAGGGCGCCTCGGCTCCGAGCGGGGGACGGAAGGGCAGTTCGCCCTCCGCCGCCAGATAGGACGCGGTCACGATCTCGCGCACCTCGAACGACTCGTCCTTCAGCGCCACCTTGGCGCCCGGCTTGAGTCCGGCCAAGGCCGGCGGGGAGCAATCGAACCGGAAGCTGACGGCGTAGAGACCCTGGGCCTCCCCGAGCCAGCCCTGGCGGCCGTCGGCGAAGGCCAGGCACCATTCGTTCCAGAAGCCGCGCGAGGTCTTCAACTGAACCCGGCCGACGACCTCGAAGGCCGCCCCGCGGTAGGTCCCGCGCGCGCCCACCTGGACCGGCGTGCCGTCGGGCTGGAGCTGGGCCGATTCGCCGAGCTTCTCGACGTCCAGGTCCTTGCGCCGGACGAGACTGCGGCAGAACGGGCACACGGCCAGGAGCATGATCGAGGTCCGGAACGGGACCATGGCGCCGCACGACGGGCACTTGCGCTCGATCATGACGTTGCAGAGATTATCGCGTTTGACTTGGCGGGGGTCAAGCCGAGATTGGCCGCGAGGCCGGGGTTGCTGCCGTCGAAGCGCCACAGCCAGGCGTCGAGCAGGTAATGCGTCGCCTGGGGCAGGGCGAGCAGGGGGATCAGCGCGGCGGCGGCGCCGCCCGACGGCGTCCAGGACGCCGTCGTCCCGAAGAAGATCTCCGCATGCTCCTTCCACACCAGCGCGTCCCACAGGCCCTCCTCGAGGTAGCCCAAGACGAGCAGGAGGCCGCCGAAGGCCAGCGCCCCGGAGACGGTCGCCTCGTGCCAGCGCTCGCGCCAGCTCCCGTCCCTCCACGCGCGATGGCCGTACAGCCAGACCAGGGCGACGTAGGGGATTCCGTGCGCGGCGATGTTGGTGACGGTGAACGCGAAGTCGGAGTTCGTCGCGACGATGCCGACGTACCACGCGGCCGCGGTCGTGGAGATCACCGCGAGCTTGCCCGGGTGCACCTCGAGGCCCAAGCGCCGGCGCAGCAGCTGCCGCCCCGCGAACGCGCCGAGGATGGCGGCGTACGCCGCTCCCGCCCAGCCGCCCGCCGCGCGATTGAGCGCGACGAAGTCGCCCTGCACGAACCACCAGAAGCGCCGCGCCGGATCGGCGTGCCAGTACACGAGCGGATAGAGCATCGTCGCGTAGATCGCCGCCGCCTCGAGGCGCGTCTCCCACGCCGGCTTGGCGCCCTCGAGATGCGAGTAGGCGCGCATGAAGCCGTACTGCTGGCGCACGAAGTGGAACACGGCGAGATAGGCCAGCGCGCGCCAGAACGTCAGGGGCGAGACGCGATAGAGGAGGGCGCCCACCGCCCATGCGGCGAGGGGAAGGTACGTGTACAGGGCGCGGCGGCGCTGGAATTCGACGGGGTCCAGGTACGTCCTATATAAGGTGGCGTACACGTGGCCGACGTCGATGAAGACCACGAACACGAGCCAGCCCCACGGCGGCGTGTCCGGGGCGCGCAGCGCGGGGATCAACAGGACGGCCAGCGCGGAGAGCAACGGCGGCCCGGCGAACCAGCCCAGGTCGAAGGCGGGGGAGCGCATCCAGCGGCGCGTCGTCACGACGTCATCATACCAGTCTTGCGCGATCGCCGCAGGCCCGCTATCCTTCGGCCGATGGCCTGGCAGGACCATGTCGAGCCGGACTGGTTCCACGAGGCGCCGTTTTACCTCGCGGCGGCCATCGCGCACGGCGCGCTGCTGAGCCTCAATCCCATGATCAACTGGGGCTCGCTCGCCGCCCCGGAGAAGGCCGTGCCCATCGAGTTCGTCGCCGAAGTGCCCCTGCCCGCCGTCGTCGCGCCCGCGCCGCCGCTCCCAGCCCTGGCTCCCGGCGGAGACGGCACGAGCGGAGCGCCCAAGCGCGGTCCCGGAGCCTTCGAGGCCGAGAAGGTCAAGCGCGGCGCCGTCGATCCGCCGCCCAAGCCCAAGCCGGTCTCCAAGCCGGCTGCCGCCAAGTCGACGAGGGAGAAGGCGGGGGCCGCCGTGGACAAGGCCAAAGCGGCTCCCAAGCCCAAGCCGCTCGCGCGTCCCGTGGACGACCGCGCCGCGAAGTTCGCGCGCGAAGCGCAGGCCGAGTCGCGCCGCCTCAAGGCCGAGAAGGATCGAGCCGCGCGCGCGGCGGTCGCCGAGCGGGCCGCCGCGGCGAAAGCCGAACGCGAGCAGAGGGCCGCGGAGCTGCGCGCGGTCGCGGCGGAGCGCGCCGAGGCCGAGCGGGCCGAAAAGGCCCGTCTCGCCGCCGAGGCCCGCGCCGAGCGCGAACGCCGCGCCGCCCAAGCGCGCGCCGAGGCCGAGAGACGCGAACAGGCGCGCCGGGAGGCCGCCGCGGCCAAGGCCGCCGCGATCGCGGAGCAGAAGCGCCTCGCCGCCGAGGCCAAGGCGGCGAAGGCGGCCAAGCGGGCCGCGCTGGCCTCGGCCCTCGCGACGATGGACGATCCCGACGACGCCCTCGAGGCCTCCGAGGCCGCTCCCGCGAGCGGCCGGGGCTCCGCGCGCAAGGGCCGGCCTTCCCGCGGCGGGCCGGCCTCTCAGGGCGCCGCCGGTCCGGGAGCGTCGGGCGACGACGTCTCCGGAGACGGCGGCGGCTTGGGCGGAGGCGAGGCCGAACTCGCCGGCGCGCGCCGCGCCGGAGCGGCGGCCGCGTTGGCCGAGTCCGCCGACCCGGGAGACGGCGCCGGTTCCGGCGGCGCCGATCTGATCGACGCGCCCGCCAAGGGCGGGGGGGCCGGGCCGGAGGGAGGCGGAGTCTCCTGGTCGCTCGACGGACCGATCGGAGACCGCCGCGTCCTGACGCGCGTGGCGCCGCAAAGTCCGGACTGGGTCGCCACCCGCAATCTCGACCTGACCGTGACGGTCCGCTTCCAGGTCCTTCCCGACGGATCGGTGAAGCCGGGCGCCGTGATCCAGAAGACCTCGGGCTTCCCCGAGATCGACGCGCGCGCCCTGAAGGCCCTGTCCAAGTGGCGTTTCCAGCCCGTGAAGCCCGCGTCCGGCGCCCCCGAAGTCTGGGGGCGCGTGTCCTTCCGATTCACCTCCTGACGGTTGACCGGGCTCGTTGATCGGGGTCAAGGCGGGATTTTGACCGCTGTCCTCGGAGCGCGCCCGGGGTCCGCGATATCATGTGGGCATGAAGAATTTCGCTCCCCTTTTCCTCGCGTTCACCGCCTCCATCGCCTCGGCCCAGGTCACCCGCGTTCCCTTGGTCCTGCCGACCGTCAACGCCCCCGCCGTCTATTTCCCGGCGCCGGCCCCGACCCTCGTTCCGATGAGCATGCCCGGCGCGGTCAGCGTGGAGATCGCCGTTCCGCTCTCCTTGCCGGCCCGCCCCAGCGGCTACCCCGTGATCCTGCCGCTCGAGTTGCCGAGCGCGCCCTCTCCGCTGCCCCTGCCGACTCCGGCGATCGTCCGGGCGGCCGCCGCTCCCGTCGCGCCCGGCGTCTTGCCCGTCGTCGACGCGATCCCGGCCGACGTGACCGCCCGCCCCGCGCTCAGCGAGCTGCGCGACACCGTGATCGGACGTGAACCCATCCGCGTCCGCGCCGAGCAGGCTTTCGACGGTCGCCGCGAGCCGCATCACGCCGCCGAGCTCCCGTCCGGCCGGATTTTCTAGGTCCGCCCCGGCGTCCGATCGCCCGCCGGTTTTCACCGGCGGGCGATTGACTTTTGAGGGGGGCGCCCCTACACTTCGGACATGAGACGCGCCCTGCGCGCCTTCTTCGTCTGCGCCCTGGCGGCCTCGGCCGCCCGGGCCGCGCGTTCTCCGAAGGTCGCCGACGAGGACGCGCCCTCGCGCGACGGCTGGAACGCCATGAACATGGAAGCCCAGGCCGTCATGGGCGAACTGCAGCTCCAGTCCGGAGATCCGCGCGGGGCGCAGAAGACGTTCCAACGCACGCTCGACATCGGGACCAAGGTCAAAGGCCCGCGCGCGGAGGTCGCCGCCCAAAGCCACTTCCGCAGCGCCGAGATCGCGCTGGCCAAGGGCGAGTTCTCCGAGGCGCGGCGCAACCTCGAGATCCTGATCCAACGCTATCCGGACACGGAGTGGGCGGAGAAGGGACGCAGGCTTCTCCCGTCGGTGCCCGGCGGCGAGCTGAGGGCCGCCCCCGCCGAGGCCGACGAACCCTTCGTGCCCGCGATGCCGTCCTCCTCGGCGGAGGAGGCGCTCGCCCGCCTCAGGGCCGCCATCGACGAGGACCGCGTGGAGGCGGCTCTGGCCGAGGCTTACGACTTCATACGCCGCTATCCCTCGCGCGCCGAGCGCCGCGAGGTCGACCTCGCGGCCGGAGCCCTGCACCTGCGCCGCGGAGAGGCGGCGCGCGCGGTGCGCTTCCTCAAGCCGCTCGCCGCGGGCTCCGATCCGCTTCTGCGCGGCAAGGCCCTCCATCTGATCGGCTCCGCGCTGTCCACGCTCGGCCTCGATGAGGCGGCGCTGGCCATGATCCCGGCCGTCGATCCGGGCGCCACGAGCGACCGGTGGCTGGCGCTCGCGCAGATCTGGCGCGCCGCCGCGCACGAACGCGTCGGCCGCGGCGAGGAGGCGGCCGAACTCTACCGCGCCGTCTCGGCCTCGGGCCAGGACTCTCCCGTGAAGGCGTACGCGCTGGGCGCCATCGCCGCGGACTGGGACCGGCGCGGCAAGCCCGAGCGCGCCCGCGACGCGCTCAAGCGCGCGCACGAGGCGGCGACGAAGTGGGGCCTGGTCGAACTGCGCGAATCCGCGGCGCTGTCGGAGGCCCACCTGCTGATGCGCGCGGGCCGGCTCGAGGACGCCCAGCGCGCCTACGCCGACTTCGCCCTGCGCTACGCGCAGAGCCCGTTGCGGGCGCAGGCGCTCTATCAGCGCGGCCTCGCCCTGAAGAAGCTCGACCGGGGCGAGGACGCCGCGGCCGTCTTCGAGGATCTCTCGGCCCGCCATCCGGGGTCCGCCTACGCCGCCGACGCTCACCTGCAGTTGGGCCAGCTGTACACGGAACTCGGCCGCTCCGAGAAAGCCTTGGCGCATTATCGCCTCATGGGAAGGGCCTCGGAGGCCCAGGACGCCGACCGCGAGGCGCTCCTGCTCATGGCCCAGGTCCACTACAACAAGAAGCGCTGGGCCGAGGCGATTCCCCTCTACAAGCAATGGCTCGAGGCGGCGGCCGGCGACGCCAAGACGGCCGACGTCGAGCGCCTGCTCCTCGTCGCGCTGTGGCAGAACGACAAGGAAGATCCCGGGCTCGCGGCTCTGGTCGAAAAATATCCGCGCCACGAGCTGGCCGGCCGCATCCGTTGGGACGTCGCGGCCAAGGCCTACCGCGGCGGCGACTGGGACGCCGCCGAACGTCTCTTCCGCCGACACATCGAGGAGAATCCGCACGCGGCCAACGTGGGCGACGCCCGCTACTACCGCGCCGAGGCCCTGCGCCAGCTGCGCCGGGGGGACGACGCGGCCGGCGCCTACCGGAAGTTTCTCTCGGTGCATCCCAAGCACCCGCGCGCCAAGGACGCCGCGATGGCGCTCGGCCGGATGCTCTACGACGCCGGCGACGCGGCCGGGGCGGCCGCGGCCTTCGGCAAGGTCGGCGGGACCGGCGACGTCGCCGCCGACGCCGCCTACAACCAAGCGCTCGCGCTGTCGAAGGCCGGAAACGGACGCGCAGCCGAAGCCGCCTGGGCCGGCTTCGCCGCGAAATTTCCGCGCCACGAAAAGGCCTCGTGGGCCTGGGCCCAGCTCGCCCGCCTGCTCGTGGAGCGCGGCGACCTCGGGGGCGCGGCCGCCGCCTACGAGAAAGCGACCGGCAAGGAGGAGCGGCTCAAGGCGCTCTACGCGTTGGGCCGCCTGCAGGAGAAGCGCAAGAAGATCGGCGAGGCGAAGAACGCCTACGAGCGGCTCGGCGCCCTGCTGCCCAAAGACGATTCCTCTCGCCTGGCGGGCCTGCTGCGCCTGGCGCTGATGCTCGAACTCGAGGACAAGCCGCAGGCCGCGGCGCCCCTGTACATGGACGTCCTGCGCCACGCCGCGCGGGGGAGCCCGTCCTGGGAGACCGCCCGCAAGCGCCTGGAGGCGCTCTCCGCCGACAAATCCCTGATCAAGAAATGAGGATCGCGGGGCCGGACCCCGCGATTCCCACGATTCTACTTCTCGATCACGTAGTCGACGTCCTTGGTCAGCCTGATCTCGATGTCGCCGT
The DNA here is from genome assembly GCA_964623465.1 of uncultured Elusimicrobia bacterium. Classification (GTDB taxonomy): domain Bacteria; phylum Elusimicrobiota; class Elusimicrobia; order UBA1565; family UBA9628; genus GWA2-66-18. The sequence goes on along the minus strand of CAZURZ010000047.1, from coordinate 9,878 downwards.
CGAAGTCGTCGCCGCGGACGACGAGAGCTCCCGAGGCGACCGCCTTCTCCTTGGCGCGCCACATCTCCCGCCGCGTCCGATCGTAGCTCTCCGTGGACTCGCGGAAGCCGCGAGGGTTCTGAGTCGCCATCGAGAAGAGGAGGCCGAGGCCTCCGATCACGGACGAGATCTTGGTCTTACGGCGCGCGTCCCAATACTCCTGGACGGCGACGGCCCGCTCCGTCAGGGGCTTGAAGCCGGGCTGGTCGCACACGCACGACGGCGCGGGTTTCGCGGCCGGGGCCGCGCCGCCCGGAGTCCCCGCGGCGGTCTGAGCGCGGAGGGGGGAGGCGGCCGCCGCGGCGGCGAGAACGAGGGCGATGATCTTCATGATCCCATGATACCCCGCCCGCCCGCGTCGCGCGCGGGCCTTCGGGGTCCCCGCGGACGGTCCGAGGGTCCTACCTCTTGACAGGACCGACCTTGCGGGGACTGCGTCCCTCCGCTATACTGCCCCCGCATGCCCGGAATGACCTTCGTCGACATGCTCAAGATCAGCATCGCGATGCCGATCCTGCTCGTGCTCTCCTTCGCCGTGATCGCCCAGGCGCTGGAGCGGCTGTACTCGTACTGGATCGCGCAGAAGATGCCCACGCAGATGTGGGACCGCGTGCGGGACCGCCTGGAAGCCGGCGACAAAGCCGGGGCGCTGGCGATCGCGCGCCGGGACTCCTCCCTGATGGGGGAGGCGATCGCGCGCCTGCTGGCGCTCGAAACCGCCGATCCGGAAAAGCTCGTCGAGGCGTTCCAGGTCTACCGCGCCAAGCTATCCATGGGCCTCAACCGGCGCGTCGGCCTGTTCGGCACGGCCTCCTTCGTCTCGCCCCTGATCGGCCTCATGGGCACCGTGCTCGGCATCATGCGCGCCTTCCACGACCTCTCCGCGGCCGGCGCCGGCGGGCCCGCGGTCGTCGCCGCCGGCATCTCCGAGGCCCTCGTCGCCACCGCCTTCGGCATCGGCCTGGCGGTGTTCGCCGCCCTGCTGTACAACTACTTCACGCTCACCGCGCGCCACCGTCTGAACACCGCCGATCTCTGGGTTCTCGAGATCGCCCAGCTCCTGGAGACCAATGGCGGGCAGCCAATTCGGTAAGGACGACGAGAACGGCCCCATCGCCGACGTCAACGTCGTGCCCCTGGCCGACGTGTCGCTGGTCCTCCTGATCATCCTGCTCGTGCTCTCGCCGATGGCGGCCCACTCGATGCTCAAGGTGTCGGCGGCCGCCGCCAAGTCCACGCCGACGGTCCCGCTGCAGACCGCACTCATCACCCTGCGCGAGCCCGAGAAGGTCCTGGTGGTCGCCGTCTCCGAGTCCGCCTACTCGATCGAGAGCCGAGCCTTCTCCGACGCGAGGGAGCTCGCGGCCTACCTGAGGCCGGTGCTCGCCGCCCGCGACGACCGCAAGGTCTTCGTCTCGCCGGAACTCGACTCCGCGCACGGCCGCGTCGTGGCCGCCCTCGAGGCCGTCCAGGAGGCGGGCGGCTCGATCGCGCTCGTCCAGCTCGCCGATCCGGAGGGCGCGCCCTGATGGCGAAGAACGCGCTGCGCGGCCTCCGGGCGCCCGAAGCCCAGCCCGTCACCGAGGTGAACATCATCCCGGTGATCGACATCTCGCTGGTCTTGCTGGTCATCCTCTTCGTCACCGCGCCGCTGCTCGCCTACCCGACCCTTCCGGTGGATCTGCCGCCCGCCTCGGCCCTGCCCAATCAGGAACTGACCATCGCGATCACCTGCATGGCGAACGGCGACCTCTCGGTGCGCGCGGCGCCCTCCACGTGGCCGACCCTGGAGACCGATCTCAAGCGCGAGGTCGAGCGCAAGAAGGGGGCGATCGTCCTGATCCGCGCCGACAAATCCGTGCGCTACCGGGTGATCCAGCGCCTCATCGGCGCCGCCAAGGCCGCCGGCGCCGCGCAGATCGCGCTCGCCACGGAGCCCCCGAAAAAATCATGATCGCCGCCATCCTTCTGATCGCGGCCTCCGCTCACGCCGCGCCCAAGCCGCGCGAGCTCAACGAAGACATCACCGTGAAGGCCCGAGCCGCGGCGGGCGCCGGCGTACAGGTCGCGCCGCCCGCCGCCTCCAAGCCCGTCATCGACGAGGTCCTGCGCTCGCTCACTCTCGGCCGCGGCGCGACGGTTCCCGCCGCGGAGCGCATCCGCTCCGGCGGCGACGTCTCGCGCTTCCTGCGCCCGTACCCGGAGGCGCCGTTCCTCGCCTTGTCGCCGGCCAACATCGCCGCGCTCTACGACGAGTGGAGCTTCGAGATCCTCGACGATCAGGGGGAGATCGCCTGGAAATCCGAGGGCGTCGGCGTCCTCAACGACAAGATCGACTGGGACGGGAGCGGCCCGGACGGGAGGCTCGCCGTCGTCGCCGGGCGCTCCTACCGCTACCGCTTCACCGGCCGCCGCGGCGGGCGCGCGTTCGTGGTCGAGAGCGACCCCGTGCCGCTCAAGTCGTTCACGCACCGCGAATACGCGGGCGAGACCCGCTTCGAGGCGGAGATCTCGCTGTTCTTCGAAGACGCCAAGGCCGCCTCGGCGAAGAGCGCCGACGAGTGGATCGACGCCCTCTCCCGGCGCCTGCGCTCGGGCGAACCTCGTCCGGACGGCAACTACAAGGTGGAGCTGGCGATGAAGGACCTGAGGGGCCGCCTCGCGAAGGACCGCGCCAAGCTGCTGGCGCGCAAGCTGGCCAAGGCGCTCGTCGTCTCGCCCGAGCGCGTGATCGTGTCGCTGATGCCCGCCCTGCGCGGCGAGTCGGTCTCGGGCTTCACGCCGCCTTCGAAGGGCCCCGCCCTCCGAATAGAGTAAAATAGACGTCCCCTATGGCTCCCAAGGCGTCCAAGCACCAGATTACCGTAATTCCCGGCGACGGCATCGGCCCCGAGGTGATGGCCGCCGTCCGCTCCGTCCTCCAGGCCGCCGAGGTCCCGATCGAATGGGAGGAGCGCCAGGCCGGCGCCGAGGTGTTCAAGAAAGGCATCGGCTCCGGCGTCCTGCCCGAGACCATCGAGTCCATCCGCCGCACCAAGTGCGCGCTCAAGGGTCCGCTCGAGACCCCCGTCGGCTTCGGCGAGAAGAGCGCCAACGTCACCCTGCGCAAGTTCTTCGAGACCTACGGCAACATCCGCCCCGTGCGCGAGCTGCCGGGCATCCGCACGCCCTACTCCGGCCGCGGCATCGACTTCATCGTGGTGCGCGAGAACGTCGAGGATCTCTACGCCGGCATCGAGTACCTGCAGACCCCGGGCGTCGCCCAGGCCCTGAAGCTGGTCACTCGCAAAGGATCCGAGAAGATCTGCCGCCTGGCCTTCGAAATCGCCCGCGCCGAGGGCCGCAAGAAGGTCACCTGCGCCACAAAGGCCAACATCCTCAAGTTCACCGAAGGCCTGTTCAAGAAGGTCTTCGAGGACGTCTCCAAGGACTATCCGGACATCAAGGCGGACCATCAGATCGTCGACAACTGCGCGCACCAGATGGTGATGCGCCCCGAGCAGTTCGACGTGCTCGTGATGACGAACATGAACGGCGACATCCTCTCCGACCTCGCCTCCGCGCTGATCGGCGGCCTGGGCTTCGCCCCGTCGGCGAATCTGGGCGACGGCGCCTCCATCTTCGAGGCGGTGCACGGCTCCGCGCCCCAGATCGCCGGCAAGGACATGGCCAACCCGACGGCGCTGCTGCACAGCTCGGTGCTCATGCTGCGCCACCTCGGCGAGATGAAGGCCGCCGACGCCGTCGAGAACGCGCTCCTGGTCACGCTCGAGCAGGGAAACGTGCTCACCGCCGACATGGCCGGCGGCGGCAAGGAGCCCGCCGGCACCAAGGCCTTCACCAAGGAAGTCATCAAGAATCTCGGCTCGGCTCCCAAGTCCTATCCCAAGCGCGCCTACGAGCGCGTGAAGATGCCGCAGGTCACGCACGACGCGGTCATGGTCACCGCGAAGGAGACGCGCCCGATGGGCGTCGACGTGTTCGTGGCCACGGCCATCGATCCCGCGGTGCTCGGGCCCGCCATCGAGAAGGCCGTCGCCGGGCTGCCGGTCCGCCTCGCCCAGATCAGCAACCGCGGCGCCAAGGTCTACCCCAACGACCTCGGCGTCGAGGCCGACCCCGTCGACTGCGCGCGCCTGCGCTTCAAGGTCGACCGCCACGGCGACACCCTGTCCGACAAGGACATCGCCGAACTGCTGCTGCGCGTCGGCCAGCAGGCGCCCTGGGTGCACGTCGAGAAGCTGTACAAGTACGACGGCAAGCCGGGCTTCACCAAAGACCAGGGCGAAGACTAGCGGTCAGCGCTCGTTGACCTGCCGGCGCCCGTCGGAGGGCTTCTGCCCGCCCCCGCTCGTCGCGGCGGGAGGCGTCGCCGGAACGGACTCCGCCGGCGGGGGCGCGACGACGGACGCGGGAGGCGGAAGGCCCGCGGGCGGGGGAGAAGCCGCCGCCGCGCTCTTGCGCTCGTTCTTCAGATCCTCGTCTATCGAGCTGTGCGACATCCGGCTCATACCCGAGGGACACGCCTCGGGCTTGTCGGGATCTCCCGACTTCCAGTAGATCGTGCCCTTGTAGAGGCTGTAGCCCTCGCGCGGGGCGGCCGTGCATTCCGGCGTGCCGACGGCGACGCGCACGATGCCCTGCGCGCCCTCGCGCGGGTCGCCGGGAGTGTCTTCGTTGAAGCAGTAGTCCTTGTACGTCCAGCGGCAGCGGTCGGGCACCGGCCCGAACGGGGCCTTGCCGTCGCAGTACTTCACGCCGTTCCAGGTGATGTATTCGCCGCGGACGTCCAGCACGCAGCCCGTCGCGTCATGGGTGGGGAAGCCGGCCCGGCTCCAGGCCGCGAAGCGGGCCTGGGAGTCGGGGTGGGCGCCGGCGTTGTAGCCGTTGGGGGCGGTCGCGTGCCAGTAGCAGTTGAGGCCGGCGCACTCGATCGTCATGTTCTCGAGATCGTCCGGCGGAAGATACGGGCGAGAGTCCGTCCAGTAGCGGTAGCCGGGGGTGCCCTTGGGCACGTAGCCTTTCGGCCAGAAGCCCGTGGAATTGCCGCCCTCATGCACGACGTAGCGCGGGCGGCCGGGGTCGTTCTCCGGTCCCTTGACGCCTTCGGGGAGGATCACGACGTTCGCGCTGAGCGGAATCACGGTCACGGCCCCGCCCGAGCTGACCAGGCAGCGCGGCGAATCGCCGTAGGGCTCCCAATTGAAGGTCTTCGCGTCGTAGAAGTGGGTGATGAAGGGCAGGGCTCCGCCCGGCCCGCGCGGCAGCGCCAGGAACGCCGCGGGCAGGAACGGGGCGGTGCACGAGCGTCCGTTGGGGAGAGGAACGGTCACGCCTTGGGGCGCGTCCGCGCCCTTCGCCGCGGTCCCCGCGGCGCGTCCCGCGGCACCCGCGGCCGGCGTCGAGGTCGGCGGCGCGGAGTTGGCGGCGGCCGCCGTGCCCGCTCTCTTGAGTCCGGCATCGTTTCCGGAGGCGGGCAGACCGTCCTCCCCGGGCACAGGCAGCGAGTTGGCTTCGACGCGCGTGCCGCCGGGGCGGGTGACGCGAATCACCCGCGGCGATCCGCTCGGAGCGGACGGGCGGGCGGAGGAAGCGGGGGCGTCGGGATCGGCGGCTTCGTAGCGGTGGCTGCTGGCGTGCTGGGCGCGGCCGGGCGCGGCCAGAAAAACGGCGCAGGCGGCGAGAAGAACGGATCTCATGAGCACCTCCGGTCTCCCGGCATCGCCGGGCGCCACAGCGTAGCGGGGCGTCGCGGCGGGGTCAAGACCGGAAGGGTTAAATCTCGGATAAATCCGAGGGCCGCCGCTCGACGAAGGCCACGACGCCGGCGCTGACGAAATACAGCGCGAGCAGGACCGTCCCGAACAGCACCGTCGTCGCCAGCACGTCGCCGGGGGTGAGGAACGCCGCGGAGGCCATGATGCCCACGGTCGCCTCGCGCCAGTACTTGAGCATCGCGCGAGAACTGACCAGGCCGAAGCGGCCGAGGAAATAGAACAGCACCGGCGCCTCGAACGAGATCCCCGTGCCCAGAACGGTATAAAGGAGCAGGTCGAGGTACTCGTTCGGACGCAGGTTCGGACGCAGGCCCGCCGCCAGCGCCTCGTCGAGCAGGATCCCGGCCAGGATCGGGAAGGCGACGAAGTAGGCGAACAGCGCGCCGGAGAGGAAGCACAGGCTGGTCGCGGCGACGAAGACCGTCGCCAACTTCTTCTCCTTGGCGAGCAGCGCCGGCTCGACGAAGGCCCACACCTGCCAGAACAGGAAGGGGGAGACCGCCACGACCGAGGTCCAGAAGGACAGGCGCAGCAGGGAGAAGAACGGCTCCGCCAGGTCGGTGTAGGCGAACGGCTCGATCGTGTTCAGGCCCGGGATCGAGAGCAGGGGACGCTTGGCCAGCTCCCACAGCCGGAAGCGCAGGAAGTAGCCCGCGGCAGTCGCCGCGAACAGGGCCAAGGCGGAGTGAATGAGCCGGTCGCGCAGCTCGCCGAGGTGCTCCCAGAACGGAAGGCGGCGCTCCTCGTCGTCCGGGAGCTCCTGCGGGATCAGCTCGACGCTCACCGCCCGCTCCCGTCGAAGGCGGCGACGATGTGCTCCGCCTTGCCGCCGTCGACCGCGACCACGTCGAAGCGGCAGGCGCCTTCCCAGCCGCGCGCCTGGAGCCAGACCTTCGCGGCGAGGATCACGCGACGGCGCTTGGCGGGCCCCACCGAGGCGGCGGCGCCGCCGTAGGCGTCCGAAGCGCGCGCGCGGACCTCCACGAAGACGACCTCGTCCTTGTCCTTCGCGACGAGGTCCAGTTCGCCGACCTTGGCGCGGAAGTTGGCCTCGAGGATGGTCATGCCCTTGGCGCGCAGGAGCGCGGCGGCGGCCGCCTCGGCGGCGCGACCGGTCTCGGCGCGGGTCACGCGCGGCTCCGGGCGGCGACGGGCGCGTAGGTCATGCGGTGCGCCTTGCAGGGGCCGAGGCTGTCGAGCGCGTCGAGGTGCGCCTTCGTGCCGTAGCCCTTGTGGGCGGAGAAGCCGTAGCCCGGATGCCGCCTCTCGAGCCGCGCCATCCAGCGGTCGCGCACGACCTTCGCGATCACGCTCGCGGCCGCGACGCACAGCGACTTGGCGTCGCCGTCGACGACGGGCCGCTGATTCATGGCTCCGGGCATGCGCCTGGGGCCGTCGACGAGAACCAGGACAGGTCCGGGAGCCTTGGCCGCCGCGCGTCGGGCGGCGCGCTCCATCGCGGACAAGGTCGCCTTGAGGATGTTGTCCCGCTCGATGGCGCGGGGATGCGCCCAGGCCACGGACACGGCCCGCGCCTGGGAACGGACGACCCCGAAGAGCTTTTCACGGCTCTTCGGGGTCATCAACTTCGAGTCCTTCAGGAGACGCAGCTCGGCCGAAGGGACCTCCGGCAAAGCCACGGCGGCGACCACCACGGGCCCCGCGAGGGGGCCCCGGCCGGCCTCGTCGACGCCGATCAAGAGCGCGCAGCGCGCGTCCGCTCGAGCGGCGTCGTCGAAGGCACGGCCGTCCAAGTTACTTGGCGACGGCGGGCGCGTCTTTCTTGGCGGCCTTGGGAGCCTCGGCCTTCTTCGGCTCGGCCTTCGGGGCCTCCGCCTTGGGGGCCGACTCGGCCTTCGCCTGCTCGGCCGCGCTCTGGCGGTCGTCGATGCGGGCGGACTTGCCGGTCAGGTCGCGGAGGTAGTACAGGCGCGCGCGCCGGACCTTGCCCTCGCGGACCAGCTCGATCTTCTCGATATGGGGGGAGGAGATCAGGAACGTGCGCTCGACGCCCACGCCGAAGGAGATCTTCCGGACGGTGAAGTTCTCGCTCGCGCCGCGGCCGCGGCGGACGATGACCGCGCCCTCGAACACCTGGACGCGCTCGCTCTCGCCTTCCTTGACCTTCATGTGCACCTTGACGGTGTCGCCGGGCCGGAAAACCGGCGCCGCCGACTTCTTC
>CAZURZ010000047.1:0-1780 GCA_964623465.1 uncultured Elusimicrobia bacterium | reverse complement strand
TCTTCCATTGCAGCCATCATACGCTTCTCTCCTGACGACTTTTTTCGGATTACGCCCGTTCCAACAGATCGGGTCGCTTGCGCTTGGTCGCCTTGCGGGCGGCGTTCGTCCGCCACTCGGCGATCTTCGCGTGGTCGCCCGAGAACAGGATCTCGGGCGCCGCGCGGCCGCGCCAAACTCGCGGCCTCGTGTACTGCGGGAAATCGAGAAGTCCGGACGCGAACGATTCGCTGGACGCCGCGTCCTCCTTCTTCAAGACGCCGGGCACCTTGCGGACCACGGCGTCGGCGACGAGCATCGCCGGCAGCTCGCCTCCGGTCAGGACGAAATCGCCGATAGAAATTTCCTCGTCCATGAGCGGGGCCAGCCGTTCGTCGATGCCTTCGTATCGGCCGCACACCAGGACGAGATGCTCTTCCTTCGCGAGGCGCACCGCCGTTCTTTCATCGAAGGTCTTGCCTTGGGGGGAAAGAAGGATCACTCTCGTGTTCTTCTTCTTCACGCTCTCGATGGCCTTGCTGAGCGGCTCCGCCATCATCAGCATCCCCGGACCCCCGCCGAACGGGCGGTCGTCCACCTTCTTGTGCTTGTCCAAGGCGTAGTCGCGCGGGTTGACGGTCCCCCACGACACGAGTCGCGCCTGAACGGCGCGACCGAGTATGCTCTCGTCCATGACGGACGGGAACATGCCGGGGAACAGCGTCACGAAGTCGATCTTCACTAGTCGATTTCCACCGCGGAACGGACGCCGGCCTTCTGCGCCGCCGCGCCGACGACGGCGCGGATCGCCTTGATGACCTTGCCCTGCTTGCCGATGAGCTTGCCCTTGTCGCCCTCGTCGGCCAGCAAGTCGAGGACGGTCACGTCGCCGTCCATCGACTCCTCGACCGTCACGGCGTCCGGCTTGTCGGCCAGGCGCTTGGCGATGAAGAGCGTCAGCTCTTTGAGTCCCATCGCCTTACTTGGCGGCCTTGAACGCGGCCTTGACCAGCGTGGCGACCGTGTCGGACGGCTGCGCGCCGACCTTGATCCAGTGCTCGTAGCGGTCCTTCTTGACGTCGATCTTCTTCGCCGCGGTATCCATGCGCGGGTTGTAGGAACCCAGGACCTCGATCGGCTTGCCCGTCGCGCCGCGAGTCTTCTCGATGGCGACGACGCGGTAGTACGGCTGGTGCGGCTTGCCCTTGCGCTGCAGTCTGATCACGACCATTTCATTTCTCCGTTGCGTCTCGAACTACGATTTTAAAGCGGCCCGAGCGTTCTTCTCGAGCTCCCGGAAAGCGGCGCCCGGATCCTTGGCGGCGAACACGGCCGAGCCCGCGACGAGGCTGTCGGCCCCGGCCGCGGCGCACGTCGCGATGTTGGAGGCGTTGACGCCTCCGTCGACTTGGATCCAGCAATCAAATTTTTCGGCGTCGATCGTGCGGCGCAACGCCTCGACTTTCGGCATCTGATCGGCCATGAACTTCTGCCCGCCGAAACCGGGCTCGACGGTCATGACGAGAGCGAGGTCCACGGTCTCGAGGGCGCCCAGAAGGCCCTCCACCGTCGTTTTCGGCTTCACCGCCAGCCCCGGCTTCACGCCCATCTTGCGGATCGCCTTCATCGCCTCGCGCGGGTTCTCCAAGACCTCGATGTGAGCCGTGATGATATCGGTCCCGGCCTCGACGAACCACGGCGCGACCTGCAGGGGGTTGGTGACCATCAGGTGCGTGTCGACGTAGAAGCCCTTCTTCTTGGCCAAGCGGACGAAGTCCGGGCCGAACGAGAGATTGGGGAC
>CAZURZ010000046.1:0-16589 GCA_964623465.1 uncultured Elusimicrobia bacterium | reverse complement strand
TGCCGGCGCTCGGCGCGCCTTCCTGGCTCCTGGCGCTCGAGGGCTCGGGGCTCGGCACCTGGGCGGCGATGGCCCTCTTCGCCGGCCTGGCGCTCGTCTTCGTGAAGATCTGGGACGCCGAGTCCTACAAGTCCGTGCCGATCGCGCACATCGAGCCGTACATGAACCTGGGCCCCTCGCTGGTCGAACGCATCGAGGCGGACGAGGATTTCCGCGACGAGCACTTCACGACCTTCTACGCCGACGGCCTCACCGGCGAGCAGGCCGAGGCGTTGCGTCGGTGGTGCCGAGACGAGGGAATCGAGTCCGTCCCGCTCGCCCCGACGATCTCCTTCGCCAATTGGATTTTCCTGGGCTATTTCCTCACGCGCCTGCTCGACGGGCACGTGCTGAGGTTCCTCTACTGATGCGTCTCGACGAGTCTCGCTGGATATTCGGCGGCGGCCTGAGCCCCGAGTGGGCCTGGGTGGTCAAGCGGCGCCGCGAAGCGGCCCTGGCCGATCTCGCGCGCGCCGAGAAGTCGTTCCTGAAGGACGCGCCGCCTTCCGTCAAGAAGCGCCGCTACGCGGCCGGCCTGCGCTACTTCCTGCGCGCCCGCAGTCCCGAGCGCGACCGCCTCGCCGTGCACCCGTGCTTCGACTATTGGCTCGACCTGCGCGCCCGTCATTTCGCGCGGCCGGCGGCCGAGAGCGACTGGCACCTCCACTACGGCCTGTTCCAGGGCTTCGCGGCGGCGCTGGCCATGGCGCGCGGCGACAGCCTGGAGCTCGACGCGAGCGCCGATCCCGACGGCCGCTTCTTCCCTTACGGCTCGCCCTCGTTCCTGTCCGCCGCGCCGGCCGAGCCGCTGCGCCTCCAGGTCAAGCGCGGGCGCCTCCTGCGCGACGGCAAGCCGGCCGCTCTCGAGCCGCTCGTCGAGGCGGTGCCGGGCATCGTCGCCGACGAGCGCGGCTGGCTGCTCGTTCACGGCGTGACCATGCACGGCCTGGCCGCGCCGACCTCCGAGGAGCGCGCGCGCTTCGCCGAGGTCCTGAAGGAAGCCTTCGCCGATCTCGCCGAGCGCGACCCCGGTCTCCACGCCGAGATGCTCGACATGCTCTTCGCCCTGGTGCCGCTGAAGAATCCGGTGGAGCACGGCAGCGTCAGCTCATCGTACGTGAACCTCCGCGGCGCGATCGCGCTCTCCCACGCCGAAGACCGCATCCTGCAGGCCGAGACCTTGATCCACGAGTTCTGCCACCAGAAGATGAACCAGCTGCTCGTGGTCGATCCCGTCCTCCTGCCGGGCCAGGGCGGCCAGGTCTTCTATTCGCCGTGGCGCCCCGACGCGCGGCGCCTGCGCGGACTCCTCCTCGGAGCGCACGCCTTCCTCAACGTCGCCCGCTATCTGGCGACCTCGCTCTCGCGCGAGACCTTCCCGGACGACCAGAAGATCGAGCTGATGGTCAACGTCGCCCTGCGCGTCAATCAGGTCGAGGCGGCCCTCAAGGCGCTGACCGGCTACGGCGCGTTCACCGAGTTCGGCCGCCGCTTCGTGATGGGCATGTGGACCGAGCTCGAGACGCTGCGCCACGCGATCCTGTGGTTCCCTCCCGCCCTGCTCAAGGAGCAGGCGGAGGCCTCGGCGGCCCACCGCGCCAAGCACGCCCTCGGGGACACCGGCTTCCACAAGAGCGCGGCCCACGTCGACAAGGTCAAGCGCACGGCCTTCCTCGGACCGGAGGACGCCGAGGACGCGGCGCTCAAGGACGCGCAGGCGAAGAAGGGCGCCGCCGCGAAGGAGGGGGCGTGAACCTCAAGGAGCGCGACGAGTGGATCCGGGCCGTGGGCTCCTGCTTCCCCGAGCTGAAGGCCCCGCTGATGTCCCAGGCCTGCGCGGCGATCGAGACGCCCGGCCGCTGGGAGGCCGCGGTGCGCGGCGGTACGCTCGCCGGCGCCGGCCTGCGTTTCCTGCCGGACGGCGGCGCGGGCTGGCTCGAGGCCCTGTGGGACCTGGAATCGGGGGCGTGCCTGAGCGGCAAGCCGTTCTCGCCGGAGCCGCGCGGCAAGGAGCGCCCGTTCAAGCCCGGGGTCTTCGGAGAGCCGTCTCTCGACCGCGCGTTGGCCGACTTCCACGCTCTGTGCCCGGTCGGCACGATCGCCTTCGAGACGAACGGGTGGTCGCTGCGCTTCGCGCGTCCGCCGCGCTGGCCGCTCTTCGCGCGCTGCGAGATCTCCGCGGCGTTCACCCCGCACTCGTCCCAGTTGGGGCTGTTCCTCTTGGACCGGAGGGTCACGGGACTGCGGCTGGCGGGGGAGGCCCTGTGGGCGCACTGCGCGGGATGAAGAAGCGCGTCTGCGTCCTGGCCAGCGGCGGCTTCGACAGCTCCGTGCTGATCGCCGATTATCTGGACCGCGGCTGGGAGGTTCATCCCTTCTTCGCCCGCTCCGGCTTCTACTGGGAGAAGGCCGAGCTGTTCTGGCTGCGCCGGTTCCTGGCCCGCCTGCGCGCGCCGGGGCTCAAGCCCCTCGTCGTCGCCGACGTGCCGATGAGGTGGATCATGCGCGATCACTGGAGCATGAGCGGCAGGCGGGTGCCGTCCTCGCGCGCGGCCTGGGACTCGGTGTATCTGCCCGGGCGCAACCTGCTCCTGCTCTCGCAGGCCGGCGTGTACGCCGCCACGCACCGCGTGCCCTACGTCGCGCTCGGAGTGCTCAAGGGCAATCCGTTCGCCGACTCGCGCCCGAAGTTCCTCGCCGACATGCAGTCGGCGATCAACGACGCTCTGCGCGCCCGCCTCAAGGTCGTGGCGCCCTACCTCGAGCTCAGCAAGCGGGACGTGCACGGCATCGCGGACCGCTTGAGGACGCGTTTCCCTCTCGAGCTGACCTTCTCCTGCCTGCGCCCCCGCGGGCACGCGTCGTGCGGCTCCTGCAGCAAGTGCGGGGAGACCCGCGACAAGCTCTAGGCGAGCTCGCCCGTCGTCACGGGAACGGCCTTGTAGGTCCCGGCTTCGAGCTGGTCGTTCAGCCAGGTCACCGGCTGGGGCTTGAACGAGGCCTCGACGAAGGTCCGGCAGCCGGCGGCGTGCGCGGCGCGCACGGCCTCGAGATGCCGCTCGCAGGCGACGGTCTGCTCCGCCAGGAGCTCCTTGATGCGCGCGGGATCGGTCTCGGCCTCGCCGGAGGTGCCCATGAACACGGGAACCTTGGGCGCCTTGAGGTCGAGCGTCTTCACGACGACCTTCAAGACGTCCCGGGCGGGTGCGAAGGCGGCGGTGTGATACGGCCCCTCGACCTTGAGGACCTTCACCTTCACCGGCCAGTCCTCGTCGCGGGCCTTCTGAGCGTAGGCCTCGAGCGCGGCCGCGGTGCCGCCGAGGGTGCCCTTGGTGATCGTGTTCCACAGCGCCACGGAGACCCCGGGCACCTCGCCCACGGAGTCGACGACGTCCTGGAAGTCGTCGGAGGACGCGGCCGCCAGGCCCATCGGCTCGGCGAAGCCCTTGCAGCAGTCTGAGAAGGCCTTGGCGCGCGCGGCGATGAAGACGCCGCTGTCCTCGACCGTGAGCGCCTCGGCGGCGACGAGCGCGGCGACGACGCCCATGGAATGGCCGACGGCGCCGTCGAGCGCGACGGAGGGGTTCTTGGCGCGCCAGGCGAGCCAGTGCGCGACATGGGAGGCGTGGATGGCGCGCTGGGCGTTGAAGGTCAGGGCGAGCTCGGGGTCCGGCATCGTTGTCAGCAGGGTCTCGAGGTCCGCGCCCAAGGACGGCTTGAGGCGGTCGACGACGGCCTTGGCGGCGGGGATCCTCAGCAGTTCCCTGCCCATCCCCGCCTCTTGGACCGACTGGCCGGCGAACAGCGCGCAGACTTTATCGCTCACAGCATCCCTCTCAGGCGGGCGAGCCCGGCCCGCACGGATTTTTCGGACGGCCCGAACGAGAAGCGCACGTGCGAGCGGAAGCGCGAGCCGCGGCCCGCGCGGCGCTTGCCCGGATTCACGTCGAAGAACTCGCCGGGGACCACGATGACCTTGTGCTCCAGCGCCCTCTTGAAGAATCCCATGCCGGTGTTGAGCGGGCGGGGGAGCTTCTCCACGCTGCCCCAGCAGTAAAACGTGCCGTCGCCGGGGCCGTCGAGGACGACGCCCATCGCGGCCAGCTCGGCGCGCATCAGGTCGCGCTTGGCGCGGAAGGCGGCCTGCAGGGCGGCGGCCTCGGCGGCCGCCCCCTTCTCGGAGAGGAGCTCGGCCGCTGCGCGCTGCAGCGGGCGCGAGCCGCCGCCGTCGAGGAAGGAGCCCGCGGAGGAGGCCGCGTCGATGACGGCCTTCGGCCCCACGATCCAGGACACGCGCCAGCCCGGGTAGCGCCAGTTCTTGGTGAGGCCGTCGAGCAGGATGACGGGGTCCTTGTCCACGTCCTCGACGAAGGCGGCGGCGGAGACCGGGGCGCCGTCGCCGCTCCAGACGTAGTGGGAGTAGAACTCGTCGAAGATCGTCGCGCAGTCGAGCTTGCGCGCCGTCTCGACCCATTTGCCGAGCTCCGGGCCCGCGATCGTGCGGCCCGTCGGGTTGGAGGGGTTGGACAGGAGCAGGGCGCCCAGGCCGCGACCGGCGATCTCGCGCTCGAGCTGGGCGGGGGTGAACGCGTACGCGGACTCCGGCTCGAGCAGGATCGGGATCGAGGTGAAGCTGTGGAAGATGTCGAGCAGCTCCTCGTAGGCGGTGTAGTCGGGCAGGAAGTGCCCGAGGTTCACCTGCCCGAGAGCGGCGACGACTCTGGTCAGCGCGGCGCGCCCGCCGCCGGCGATGCAGACGTTCTCGGCCGTGTAGCGGCTCTTGAGCCCCTTGCGGTAGCGCGCGTTGTAGAGGTCGGCGACGGCCTGGCGCAGTTCCGGGACGCCGGCGACGGGCGCGTACTCCTGGTCGGCGGGATCGATGGACAGAGCGTCCCGGCGCTTGGGCCCCCCGGGCAAAGGCCCGGTCTCGGGCATGCCCTGGCCGAGGTTGCACCACGAGGGATCCGAGGCTTTATACCCGAGCTTCGCGGCCTCGGCCATGACGTAGATGACGCCGGTGCGGGGCACCGCGCGGAACGACGAGGGGTTGGTTTCGCTCATGAAATCATGAAGGAGGCCGCGGCGAAGCGGCCCGAGTGGGATAAGGACAGGCTCCAGTCCTGCGGCTTCCCTCTCCAGAGGACGCCGGGCAGGCCGTACTCGTCGGTGAGGGCGAGCTTGGCGGGATTGCCGATCTCGTCGTTGACCCCGGCGATGAACTCGAGGGCGTGCTCGCGCACGAAGGCGCCGGGGGAGGTCCCGGGCGGGACCTCGGCGACGCTCCACAGCACGTCGCCTTCGGTCTCGTCGTCGCCGATGAAGCCGCCGCGCAGGACGGCCACGCAGTGGAGCTTCTCCGCGTCGTCGTCGGTGAAGCGGACGTCGAGCTGGAGGCCGGTGGGGATGTGGACGGCCTTGCGGCGGAAGAGGTCCACCTCGATCTCGTGGAAGGCGCCGTTGGGCACCGTGATCACGGCGCGGCCGAGGGCCTTGTGGCATGCCTCCTTCGCGCAGAAGAACTTCCAGAACGTGCGGAACAGCGCCGCGGGGCCCTGCTCGGCCAGGTAGGCGAGCTCCTTCTTCGTCAGGTGGCGCTCCAGCCATTCGGGATCGGCCTCGCCGAGGTCGTCCGAGAAGTTCTCGCGCAGGAGAGGGCCCTTGAGGTCCACGACGTCGTTGCCGCCGCAGTTGCGCGCCATGTCGGAATCCTTCCACCACTCGAGCTGGAGCTCGGCGAGGCGGTCGAACAGCCTCTGGGAGACCTCGCGGGCGCTGGTCTCGCCGGGACGGGCGCCCTCGATGAGGTCGGCGACCGCGCGGATGCGGTCGCCGAAAGGCGGGGCCGCCGTGGTCGCGATCTGGCGTTCGGAGCGCAGGTAGACCACGAGGAACTTGGCGGCCGGGACCTCGACCGCGAGCTTGCCGAGGAAGTCCTTCGGGCGCTTGGGCTCGAGCCAGCCCGAGCGCGAGCGCCCGGCCTCGGGGTAGACGAACACCGCGCCGCCCTCCTTGAGCACCCACGCGCATTTCTCGAAGGCCTTCACGCGGAACTCCTCGGACTTCGAGTCCTCGCCGCCGCGGAGAAACGGAATGCAGCGGCAGAGGTAGAGCAGGCCGCGGATGAAGGCGCTCTGCAGGGGGCCGCCGAGCTTGTAGTAGTTCGTGTACTCCGGCGTCGACCAGGGGATGCGCTTGTCCTCGAAGACGCGGCTCGTCGGGAAGACCGCCCAGTAGACGAGGAAGGAGTCGATCAGCGTCAGGTGGTTCGCCGCCCAGATCACCGGCCCGGGGTGCGCGTCGAGCTTCTTCCAGATATCCCGGCGAAGCCGGGCCACGTCCTCGCCGATTTTATAGCGAAAATAGAGCCGCGCGATCGCCGCCACCAGGATCGACACCGGGGCGACGAGCGCGCGGCTCACGAGCCACTGACGGCGGAGGGCCTTGACGTCCTCCGCGTCCAGGGCCATCGGCTTAGCTGATCTTTTCCGCGGCGGCGACGGCGTCCTGCAGGGCCTTGCGCACGAGCGCGACCTTGCCTTCCTCGACCTGGCGGCGCTTGCCCGCGGCCTCGGCGACTTCCTGGGAGACGCGCAGCTTGGCCGCGCTCATCTTGAGACGGGTGCGGATCTCGGCTTCCTCGCCGCGCAGCTTGGCCAACGCGGCCGCGTCGCCGCCGGCCGAGACGCCCTTGATCTTGTCGAGCGTGAGGTTCAGCTCGTTGTTGAGCGCGTCGTAGCCCGCCTTGTCGTTCTGGTAGGCCTTCGACTTGGAGGCCGCGAGCTTCGCCGCGTCGGCGAGCAGCGCGTCGTACTCCTTGGCCTGGGCCGAGAGCGACTTCAGGTTCGCGACGGCCTCGGAGCGCTCCGCGCCCGCGAGCTTCTCGGCCTTGGCCGTCATCTTCTTCAGGGCGTCGGCCATCTTCCAGCCGTCGCCGCAGGCCATCACGTAGGCGAAGGAGACGACCTTCTCGAGGTAGGCCGCGTTCTGCGGCATGTGCCCGTTGTCCATGAGCATCTTCACCGACAGGCCGGCGGTCGCCGCGAGGGCGTCCTGGCCGTCGAGGATGCGCAGCTTGCCGAGCTCGCCCGCCGTGAGCTTGAACTCAGCGGAGCCCTCGGAGACGGGGGTCTTCACCGTCATCTTGGTGAGGAACTGGCGCTCGATCGACATCGTGATGTCGGCCAGGTTGGAGGACTCGATGCCCATGCCCACGATGTGGCCGAGGTAGGGGGTGTTGGCGTCGGCGGCGGCGAAGTTCGCCTCGTTGGTGGCGTACTTCTTCACGCCCGCGATGATCCGCTTCTCGGCTTCCTCCGGGGTGATCGTGTTGAGATCGGTCGCCTCGACCGTCGCCTGCTTGCGCATGAATGCCATGGTTATCCTTCCTCCTGAGATCTTACGCCGATTCTATTATTTTCCGTCCCAGCGTTTGAACAGCACGCAGCCGTTCACGTCGCCGAAGCCGAAGGACGCCTTGATGACGTACTCCAGCTCCTTCTTGAGCATGGTCTGGGGGATGCTGGCCCCGACCGGAATATTGGGATGCACCTCGGACGCGTTGATCGAGGGGTGCACGTAGCCGTGGACGATCTGGTCGATCACCGCGGCGCACTCGAGCGCGCCGGCCGCGCCGAGCGTGTGGCCGATCATCGACTTGGTCGACTGGATCAGCGGGAACTTGTCCAAAGGAAGGCCGAGGGCCTTGATCCAGGAGCCGACCTCGCGGGGGTCGGCCGTGGTCGACGTCAGGTGGCCGTTGATCAGCGAGATCTTCTCCGGAGCGACGCCGCCGTCCTTGAGGACGGTCTGGATGCACTTCATCACGCCGTCGGCGTTGGGGAAGGTCATCGTGCCGCCGTCGCGCTGGCCGCCGGAGTTGCAGTAGGCGGAGACGACCTCGGCGAGGATCTTCGCGCCGCGCTTCTGCGCGCGCTCGAGCGTCTCCAGGCGCAGGACGCCGGCGCCGCCGGCCGGGACGAAGCCGCAGGCCCCGGCGCCCATCGGCTGGGCGCCCTTCTCGGGGCGGTCGTTGAACTTGGAACAGAGCACGTCGCGCATCGCGTCGAAGCCGGCCCACGTGCCGTAGTGGGTGCCCTCGGCGCCGCCGGCGTACATCGAATCGGCGTAGCCGAGCTGGATGTGCTTGAAGGCCTCGAAGATCGCCTCGGTGCCGGTGTTGCACGCGGACGAGTTGGTCGTCGTTTGGCCGCCGAGTCCCAGGAATTTCCCGACCGTGACGGAAACCGAGGATTCCATGATCTTCGGGACGATGTCGGTGCCCATGCCGCGGCAGCCCATGCCGGGGTCCTGCGACTCGGACTCGGACATCGTGGGGCCGAGCTCCTCGAACATCGTGTCCATGCCGCCGATCCCGCAGCCGATGATCGCGCCGGTGTCCCAGACGACGGGATTGTCCTGGTAGCCCTTCTTGAGGTCGACGGTCTCGCCGGACATGCGGGCCGCCTCGAGGGCGGCCAGCGCGGCGTAGACCATGGCCTCGTTGAGCTTGTTGAGGTCGGCGGAGGGGATCTGCGACTCGACGAAGTCCATGTCGATGGGCGGCTTGCCGCCGATCTGGCAGGCGAAGTTGAGCTTTTTAAGCTCCTCGTGCCACGTGATGCCGGAGCGTCCGGCCTGCAGGGCTTCGCGGTAGGCGGGCACGCCCACGCCGTTCGGGGCGACGGCGCCGTAGCCGGTGACGACGATTCTCTTCGGGAAGCGGCTCATTTCAGGGTCTCCGAGTCCTTGGGCACCCACATGCCCGAGGTGGTCGCCGTCATGATCGTCTCGCCGTCCTTCGGCCCGCCGAGGAACTGGATCTCGAGCTCGGCGACGAGCTTGTTGTTGCGGAAGTAGCCGGCCTCGCCGAACTGCGCCATGCAGGCGACGACGTCGCCGGGGCGGACCATCTTCTTGAAGACGACCTTGTCGGCCTGGGTGAAGAAGCCCACCATCTGCTTGAGCTCCTCGGGGGACACGGTGTGGCCCATGAGGTAGATGCCCCAGGCCACGTTGCCGGTCTGCGCGCACATCTCGATCATCTTCACGCCCGGGACGACGGGATTGCCGGGGAAGTGGCCGGCGCAGTCCTCGTCCTTCCAGGTGTACTTGGTGACGATGTGCTCGGCGTCGAGCTCCAGGATCTCGTCGACGAAGCGCATGGGGCGCTGCTGGGGGACTTGGGCCAGGACTTCGGCGGGAGTGAGGTCGTTCACAGGGCCATGCCTCCGTCGACGGCGATCACGGCGCCGTTCAAATACTGGTTCTCGATGGCGTGCCAGACCGTCTCCGCGATCGCCTCGGGCGCGCCGAACGCGCCGAGCGCCACGTCCTTCTTGATGCCGGCGCGCTGCTCCTCGGGGATGTCCTTGGTCATCGCGGTCTCGATGAAGCCGGGGGCGACGGCGACGACGCGGATTCCTTTCGGCCCGAGCTCGGAGGCGAACTGCGCGGTCAGCGCCTCGAGGGCGGCCTTGGTCGCGCGGTAGACGGCGGAGCCGATCACGGCCTTGCGGGCCAGCACGGAGGAGACGTTGACGATCACGCCTGACTCGTTGCGCGCCATTTCCTTGGCGACGTCCCGCATCAAGAACAGCGGGGCTTTTAAATTGGTCGAGATCAGCTTGTCGAAGCCTTCCTCGGTGACCATGAGGGCGGGCTCGTGGGGCTTGTCGATCCCGGCGTTATTGATCAAGCAATACGGATTGCCCTTGGCCAGGACTGCATCCAACAACGACTTACGCCCTTCGGGCGTGGCGAGGTTTGCCTGGACGATGAACGACCCCGGGAGTTCCTTCGAGAGTTTTTCAACGGCGTCTTTGTTGCCATTGTAATGGAGACAGAGAGTCAACTGGCCAGCGGACTTCTCATGGATCAATTTGGAGACGGCAAGACCGATCCCGCCGGACGCGCCCGTGACGATCGCAATGTCCATTATTGAACCTCCATCAATCCGCCGCCCCAGGCCAGGCCGGCGCCGAGGACCGCGTACACGATCTTGTCGCCCTTGTGCAGGGAGTCGAGGCGCTGCGCGACCGCCGAGGGCATGCCGCCCGAGGCGATGTTGCCCTGCTTCTCGACGTTGTGGATGTGGCGCTCCTCGGGAAGGCCGAGGTGGCCGATGATCGAGTCCATCATCACCTTGTTGGCCTGGTGCGTGACGGTGTAGACCTCGTCGGCGTAGAGCTTCTTGGCGGCGGCGACGGCCTCGAAGGTCTCGACGGTCTTGCGGATGGAGAACTCGCGCACCTTCCCTCCGTCCTGCCAGAAGTGCTTCGTGCCGTCGACGATCACGTCGGTCGCGCCCTCGGAGGCGGACTCGAAGACCATCGGCTCGATCTTCAGCCGGCCCTGGTGCTTCAGCGAGCACAGCTGGGCGGCGGCGCCGTCGCCCCAGATGTAGCCGTCCACGCAGTTCTCCGTGTAGTCGGTCCGCGTCGTGTAGCAGGCGACCTGGACCGTGAGGGCGAACTCGGGCCAGGCGTCGTCGCGCAGGTCGGAGAGGTGCTTCATGTGGCGCGCGAAGGAGGAGCAGGCCGTGTTCAGGTCGGCGTGCGGGCCGGTGCCGATCCCGAGGGCCTTGGCGATATAGTTGGCGCAGGAGGGGACGGGGTCGAAGGGGATGTCGGAGTTGCAGATCACGAGGCCGATCTGGGAGGGCTTGACCCCGGTCTTGGCCAGCGCCTGCTGGGCGGCGCGGACCGCGAGCGTCACCGGCGTCTCGCCGCGCGACTTGGCGTGGGTGATCGCGGCGGTGAAGTCCTTGTTCTTCGTGGTCTTGATGTACTCGCGCGAGAGCACGGAGCGGCGCTCGTAGATGCCGAGGCGCGATTTGACCCAATCGGGCCCCTTCTTCAGGCCGACCTCCTTATGGAGGAAGTCGTTGTCGATGACGGTCTCGGGCAGGGCCCAGCCCATGCCGAGGACGTTGACGGGAGGGCGTTGGCTCACGCCAGCCCCGAGATCGCCTCGCCGCCGTCGACTCGCAGGATCGAGCCGTTGGCCCAGCGCAAGGTCGGACCGCACAGGCCGAGGATCGTCTCGGCCACGTCTTCGGGGGTCGTCAGGCGGTGGAACGGGTTGCGGATGCGCGCCGAGGCTTTCATCAGGTCGAAGTTCGGGATCGCGTTGCCGGCGGGCGTGTCGGTGATGCCGGCCTGGACGATGTAGGAGGAGACGCCGTAGGGCGCGAGCTCGACGGCCATCGCGCGGCACGAGGCCTCGAGCGCGGTCTTCGCGGCGGAGACGGCCGCGTAGCCCTTCCAGGCGATCTCGTTTCCTTCGGAGGTCATGGCCACCGTTCGGGCGTCTTTCGTGAACAAGCCTTCCTTGGCCAATTCGCGGGACCAGAGAAGATAATCGTAGCCCATCATGAAAATGGTCTTTTGGAGATCATCCTCGGTGAGCAGCTCTTCCCGGTAGGGAATCCTGCTGTCGGCAAGGGTATGCAACGCGTCGCAGCCCTTGTCGTGGAAGGCCGTGTTGACCGCGGCCTTGACCTTGTCGACCGGGAGGCCGAGGGCCTCGGCGAGGCCCTTGATGGCCTGGCCGCGGAAGTCGGGAGTCTTGTCTTCGATCATCAGGCGGCAGGAGCCGGCCGCGATGGACTGCATGAACAGGTGGACCTTGCCCTTGCCGCAGTTCTCGGCGATGGACTCGAACACCTCGCCGCGGCCCTCGTCGTCGAACAGGTTGACGTTGTGGGTGACGAGTTTCACGCCGGCGGCGCGAATTTCATCAAAGTGCGGCTTGATGACGGTCTCGACCGTGCCTTCCTTGTCCTTGTGTCCGATCAGGATGTTGAAGCCGGCGCGTGCCAGTCTTTTAGACGTCGCCAGGCCGAAGCCCGACGAGCCGCCGAGGACGACCGCCCACAGCCCGGAACCGCGAAAATCCAACGGGTTTTTCTGATCCATTCTCTTATATTACCTTGGACGGCGATATTCAGTCATTGACCGGGGTCAAACGCCCGGTGCCGGACTTTAAGTAATTAAGGACGGCGGTCGAACAGTTCGTCTTTGAGGGGAGGGAACTGCTCCGGGGGCAGGTCGCGGGAGGTCAGCAAAGTCCCGTCTCCGCCGTACACCGACTCCACGCAGGAGGCGGCGTTGGTCGCGTAGACGCGCTCGCACATGACCAGCGGCTTGGCGCCGCCGTCGAGGAAGGCGTAAATGCCGATGTCCGCGTCGGGACCGGCGCAGGCCGCGGGCGTCTTCTTGGCGGTTTGCGCGTCGCAGGGCTTGTAGTGATACTCGAGCGAGGCCAGGCAGCGGCCCTTGTCGGCGTCCCAGTGATGCTCGACGATGCGCGCGGAGACCCGCGCCGCGTTGTCCGTGAAGGTCTTGTCGAGGGCCGTCGCGAGGGCGGCGCAGGAGGTGGACCGCTCGGCCCTCTTCGCGGTGCGGGCGCGCAGCATGAACAGGCCGGCCAGAGCGGCGAGGCCGGCGGCGGCGAGCGCGTAAGGTTTGGCCTCTTTCACAGGGTTCGATTATACGACAAATCAGCGGCGGCCGAAGACGAGCGTCTCGACTTCGCGGCGCGTCAGCGCCCCGCGCAGGAGGTCGGCGACGTAGTCGGGCGTGTAGAACGCGTCGAGCGGCACGGTCTTGAGGCCGTCCTTGATCCGGATCTTCGCGCGCGCCGAGGCCAGGCCGATCACGCCGGAGGCGCCGCGCCAGTCCTCGAGGCCGGCCTCGGCCAGCTGCTGGACGTAGGTTTTGTGCCAGTTCGCCGCGGCGGCGTAGCCCTTCGGGGCGACGGCCTCGGGGTCGAGGCCGAGGCCGACCATCGAGTCCGAGCGCGAGGCGATGCCGTAGGGGCAGTTCCCGTTCGCGCAGACCTTGACCTTCGCGCAGCCCAGGCCCATGCCCATCCACAGGCGCGCGCCGGAGATGCCGTCGGCGCCGAGGGCCAGCTTCTCGACGCCTTCGGTGGGGAGGAGCAGGTCGCCGGTGGCTTCTAGAAAGACGCGCTGTCTTACTCCGAGCTTGCGCAGGACCGCGTCCGCGACGATGATCGCCTCGTTGGCCGGCAGGGACGTGTTCGCGCCCGGCGGGGCGTTGCCCGAGCCCGGGGAGAAGTCGTCGCCGCGCCCGTCGAGCTGGATGTGGTCGGGGAGCGCGTCGGCGCCCTTCAGGAACGTCAGGAAGGCGAGGAGGTCCTCGGCGTCGCCGACGCCGAACTTCAGCGAGACGGGCTTCTTCGTGACGACGCGCGAGGCCTTGATCAGCGCCGCGACCGACTCGTAGCTGTCCAGGTCGGGCGCGATCTCGGGCGACTTGAAGGGCTTGCCGCGCGGGATCTCTCGCAGCGCCGCGACGATGTCGTCGACCTTCTTGGGGTCGACCTTCGCGCCGCGCTTGGCGGCCTGCTTGAGCTTGAACTGGGTCATCGCGACGAAGGGGGACTCGGCGGTGCGGCGCAGCTTGTCGAAGTCGACGCGCAGGTCGAACCCGCGGATGCCGTTGAGCGCGGAACCGTACTGCGCGGTCACTTGAGCGAGCGCCAGGTCTTCCCGGGAAAACCCGGCGAAGAGCTTCTCGCGCTTGGCGAACAAGGCGTCGACGAGCACGGACAGCTTGGCCTCGCTCCAGCCGCCCGGCTTCATCTCGTTGTTGGCCCGGTTCCAGGCGAGCAGCTCGCGCTTGGCCTTGTCGCGGTCGCCCTCGAGCATCGCGAGCGCGAAGCCGGGGCCGCCCTCGCCGGTGTTGTAGAGAGTGCGCGCGCCGCTCTCCTGGGCGAGCTTGAGGTGGATGTAGAGCAGGGACAGGTGCGACTGCGCGGAGAGCTGGGGGAAGCTCATGCCGGAGATGCCGGCCATGGGGGAGAGCCGTACGCCGGCGAGGACGGCCTGGGACGCGCGGATCTTCTCGAGGCTGGGTTCCGGGAAGATCACCGGCGAGGCGATCTCGGGCTGGCCGTCGTACACCGCGTGGCCGAACGAGCCGCGGAAGTCGCCCTCCTTGTGCAGTCCCTCGATCACCGACCAGCGCCAGTCGTGCTTTCCTTGCGGGCGTCCCGACCAATACTTGCGGTAGATCTCGCCGCCGTGCGTCATCGCCCAGCGGAATGCGCCGAGCGCGGGGCGGAGCACGGCGCGCGCGAATGCGAGCTTGGCGCCGAGCTTGGCCCGCAGCCACGTGGTCTTGGCGCGGAAGGCGAGGCCCGTGGGGAGCGGCGCGAGCTCGACGGGCTTGGCGCGGGCGGCCGCGGCGCGCAGGCGGTCGACGCCGGGCGACATCAGGCGCGAGGGCGGGTTGCGCAGCTTCGCGGCCATGGCCTCGACGGGCGTGTAGGCGAGCTCGGAGGGCGCCCGCAGCGAGACCTTGGCGGCCGCCATCAGCCGGGCGAGCTCGGCGCGGCGCTCGAGCGCCAGGCGCACGGCGGCTCGTTCCCACGCGGCGCGGATCTCGGCGCGGCGCTCCTCGGGAACGAAGGCCGCGGCGGGGCCGGAGAGCCAGGCCAGGCGGGCCGCGTAGACGGCGTACTCCTCCGAGGCCGGATCGGCCAGCCGTTCGTCGGCCGCGAGCTTCTCGGCCTCCATCATACCCTCGACGCCCAGCGCGCGCACGGCTTCGGCGACGGCGACGGCCCGCGCCGCGTTCGGCTGGGCGCGGAACGCCTGCGGCGTCCAGCCCTTGGCCTCGAGCGAGCGGTACACCGGCGAGAGGCTCGCATCCGGGAGTCGCGCGGAGAAGCTCTGCAGAGAGGGGTCCAGCGGGCCTCGCCAGTCGAGCTGAGGCGTGGCGAGGATGGAGAGCGGCAGGCGCGGGCCGACGGTCACGATCGGCGAGACGACCGCCGAGGCGGCGCGGAGGGCGAGGAACAGCGCGAACAGCGCGGGAAGCCGCCGCATCGACGGTTATTATAGGGGCGCGCGCGCGGCCGCCGTCTGCGCCCTATGGGGCAAAGCCGGCGGCGCAAACGGCCCCCGCCCGGGCGGGCCCAACGGCCCGCTTGAAATCGGGGGGAGCCGGGGCTATGCTTCACCCATGCGACCCCTCCTCGCCGCTCTCGCCGTGCTGGCCGCCGTCCGTTCCCCCGCGCAGGTCGTGGGCGAGGCCGCGAACGCGGCCTCCGCGTCGCGCTCGGGCTCGGCCGCCGGCGTCTCCGCCGTGCCGGGCGGCCTCGCCGCGCCCGCGCTCGTCCCCCCGGCCCTGACGCCGTCTTTGGCCGCGTCCCTGGCGCCCGCCGTCGCGCATTCGCCCGGCGCGCCGATCCCGGCGTTGGCGCCGTCCGCCCTCGTCCCGATCGATCCCGGCGCGATGAAGGCGAAGGCCCGCGACTACACGGCGGGCGAGTGGGCGAAACTCGCGGCCGACTCGAAGGACGAGGGCACGCGCGCCGTTCTGCGCTCGATGCCGGGCGACGCGCCGAGCGATCCCGTGCTGTCCATGACGCTCGCCGGCGGCGAGAAATTCCAGGGGACGTTCCGCGGCCTGGCCGGGGGCCGGATGATCTTCCAGACCGGCGACAAGTTCGTCGGCCTCGCCATGGACGCGGGGAACATCGCGGAGGTGCGCCGCACCGTCGACGTCATGTTCGACGGGGCGGACATCCGTCCCGCGGAGGTCGTGGTGCACGACCGCCCGCCGCTGGCCGATCCGATCCGGGACTTGGCGAGATATAAAGGCCGGGTTCTGGACATCGACATCCGGGACCTCGACGACTTGAAATGGTCCGCCCAGACCGTCTCCGGCCGTCTCGTGAGGGCCGACGCCGACGGACTCGTGCTCGACGGTCCGAAAGGCGAGGCCCACATCCAGCGCGAGTTCCAGCGCATCGACAAGGCCGTGCTGCGCTCCGAGCACTACTCCTCGCGGGGGCAGATCTCGTCGATTTCCGGCGTTGACGGCAAGGTCGCGATCGGCCAGGCCGTCGAGGTTCTCCAGTCGGGCGGCAAGATCACCACGGGCCGCTATTTCGGCCTTCGGCGCGACGCCCAGGGCGATTACGTGGTCATCGAGGTCGCCTCGTCCGGAGGGACGCGCTTCCGGGCGTTGCGCGACTTCGTCGACATGCGCACGCCCGGCTACGCCAAGGGCGCGCTGGTCGAAGGCGGCGAACTGCTTTACTCAGCGCCCGACCGCTAGAAGAGGACGGGCGCCGGCTTGTCCGGCTCCTTGGGGTAAGGAGGCGGAGGCCGGCGCCCGTCGAAGCGTCAGCGCAGCTTGCCCGCGTCGATCATCCCCGCGCCCTGCAGCGCGGGGGCGTGGCCAGGCCGTGGCGCCGCCGCCGCGCGCAGGGCCGCGCGCACCGCGGCGGGGGTCGACGCGCCGCGCGCGCGCGCCAGAGCGGCCAGGTCGGCCACGTGCGGGGTGGCCATCGACGTCCCCGAGAGCGCCGTCCAGCCTCCTTGGTAGTCGACCGACTTCACGTCGACGCCGGGAGCGATGAAGTCGACCTCGGGTCCGCGGCTGGAGAACTCCGCGACGCCGTCGCGCATGTCGGAGGCGGCGACGGCGATCGTCTCGGGATAAGCGGCGGGATAGCCGACCGCGCCTCCGGAGTTGCCGGCGGCGGCGACGATCGTCACGCCGGACGCGACGGCG
>CAZURZ010000045.1:0-16640 GCA_964623465.1 uncultured Elusimicrobia bacterium | reverse complement strand
CGCGGCGGCTCCCGTCGCCCTCGCGCCCGCCGCCCCGGCCGCCGCGCCCGCGTCCCCGGCGTCCGCGATCGGATCGCTCAAGACGGCCGTCTCTATTCCCGCCGCCGCGTCCCTCGTCTTCGACGGCGGGCTGCGTCCCGCGGCGTCGGCCCCGGATCCGGTCGAACCGCCCTCATCGGCCCGGACGCCGAGCCGCAACCCGCTCAAGCGCTACTGGAACTCGCGCCAGGACTCCACGCCGCGCCTAACCGCCGTCGCCAAGGGCATGGCCGCGGGCTCCCTGATCGGCGTCGCGCTCCCCCCCCTGCTCTCGATGGCGCCCGCGCTCAAGGCCGCCTCCTCGCTCGCCGTCGCCGACCTCCTCCTGCTCGGACTGATCCTGCCCGCGGCGATCGGCGCCTGGGCGTGGCGGAAATTCCGCGCCTCGCCGCAGGCGGCCCGCCCCCCGCCCTCGCGCGCCCGCTTCGCCGCCATCGCGGCCGTCGGCCTCCTGTTCGGGACGGGCCTCGGAGTCACCCCCTATCACGCGACGGGGCCTCTCGTCGAGAACGTGCAGATGTACATCGACCGCAACCGAGCGCCCGCGGAGCAGGAACACGCGCGCTGGATCCGGGGAGGCGCCGTCGAGGACGAGACCGCCAAGGTCCTCTCCGCCAACCCCGTCGGCCGCGAGGTCCTGGCCAAGCTGCGCGACCGCTTCGGCGTCCTGCGCCTGCCCACCTTCTTCATTTCCCGGCAGGACGGCTCCCACGCCCAGCACGAGAACATGTTCGACGGCGTGTACATCAACGAGGGCTCGATCATCGAGCGCGGCTGGACCGTGGAGCAGTTCATGAAGGACCCGGAGCTTCAGCGCCGCCTCATCCGCGAGATCGACTCGACGATCCTGCACGAGCTGGTCCACGCCGTCCAAGGACGACGGCCGCCGTGGACCCCCGGCTACCTGACGAACACCCTCGAAGCCGAGTTGGAGGCCTTCCATCAGGAGGTGCTGTACGGCGTGGCCCGCCTCGAGGCCGATCCCTCCGCCCGCAACGACGGCCAAGATTCCTGGATGATCTTCATCGCCGCCCACAATCTCCAGTCCTTCCTGGACGAGGTCGCCGACATGTACCCGAAGAACGTGATGATCGGCAACGACCCCTACTACAACGCCTACATGGCCGAGCAGCGCGCGCGCTGGCCCGCGTACCGCGTCCGGATATTCCTTCTTCTCTCCGAGCGCGCGTCCACCCCCGGATCGGCTAAAATGTACCTGCAGAAGGCGCGGGACGCGGCCAAGGAGGCCGGTCTTCCCGACCCGGCCCCGTCTTCCGCGTCGCGCTGAACGGCGCATCCGATCATGTTCTTCCCTCTCATCTACTGGGTCGTCTTTCCGATCTTCCTCGGCTGGCTGGTCGTGCACTGGATCAAGAAGCACGCGCCGTCGACCGCCTCGCCCGAGGCCGCCGCCATGTTCGCCGAGCGGCCGATCGAGAAGAAGTGGTTTCGCGCCGCGCGCCGGGACCAAGGCGGCCTTCTGCGCTGGCTCGGCGATTTCGAGAAGCAGCCCGAGGCCGTCGACGCCGCCTACGCCGGCAAGGAGGCCGCGCAGAAGTCCGGCGAAAAGGCCTCCTTCCTCGTCTTCAACGACAAGGCCGAGCTGCTCGAGCAGGTCGACTCCTAGACGCGCCGTGAAGGACCGTCCGCTCGCCGTCATCGGCCACCTGCGCTCGTGCTTTCGCGAGAAGTTCGGCACCCCCCGCCAGCCCCTGCTGGTCCCCGGCGCGACCGCCTCGCTCACGATCGGACGCGAGCATCTGCCCGAGCACTCCCTGGCCGGGCTGGAGCGTTTCTCCCACGTCTGGCTGATCTCCTACTTCCATCTCAACACGAACAAGATGGTGCGTCCGAAGATCCACCCGCCCCGCCTCCGGGGCGAGAGCGTCGGCCTCTTCGCCTCGCGCTCGCCGCACAGGCCCAGTCCGATAGGCTTATCGTTGGCGGCATTGATCTCCATAGACGGCTCCACGCTTCATTTGTCGGGAATCGATCTCGTGGACGGGACTCCCATTCTCGACGTGAAGCCGTACATTCCCGAATGGGACTCCGTTCCCCACGCCTCGTCCGGCTGGGTCAAGGACTCCCCGTTCCCGACGTTGGTCGTGAAGTTCACCCCCAAGTCGCTCAAGGACGTCGCGGCCGCCGAGAAGCGCCTCAAGCTCAAGGGGCTGAAGTCCGTCCTGACCGACATCCTGAGCCAGGACCTGCGCAACGCCCGGGACAAGGCGCAGAACCAGGACGGGCTCGAGCTCGGCTTCTTCCTATACGACTTCGACGTGCATTTCCGGGTAAACGGCAAGACGGCGACGGTGTTGGAGCTGCAGACCGGGAACGTCATGCACAAGAAGGAACGCCGCCTCCCTCCGAAGACGGTGGGATTGAAGTGACCTCCGCCGACGCCTGGCGCGCGAACGTGCGCCGCATGTACGCCTGGCGCGCGCTCACGATGATGCATTTCTTCGCGGGCTCGCTCGTGCCCTTCTTCACCGAGTGGGGCGGACTGACCTTGTCCCAGCTCTTCCTTCTGCAGGGATGGTTCTTTCTCTGGATATTCCTGCTCGAGGTCCCGACGGGCGCCGTCGCCGACAAGTACGGCCGCAAGACCTCCCTGATCCTCGCCAGCGCCTGCCTGGTGACGGCGACGGCGATCTACGCGACCGGCGCGGGCCTGGTCCGTTTCCTGATCGCCGAGGTGATCTGGGCCGCCTCGGCCGCGCTCGCCTCCGGCGCCGACGAAGCCATGGTCTACGACAGCCTCAAGGCCGCCGGCGACGAGAAGGACAGCAAGAGGGCGCTCTCGCGCCTGGCCACCTTCGACATCGGCGCCATCGCCGTCGCCGCGCCGCTCGGCAGCCTGATGGCCGACCGCTGGGGCCTGCGCGCGCCGACCTTCGCGATGCTCGCTCCCTTCTCCCTCGGCCTGCTCGCCGCGTTCGCCCTGCGCGAGCCTCCGACGGGCGAGGCGCCGGAGGCCAAGCCCGGCTACCGGGAAGTCCTCTCGCGCGGCGTGCGCTACTTCCGCGGCCACAAGGCCCTGCGCGCGCTGGCCTTCGACTCGGTCACCGTCTGGATGCTGTGCTTCATGACGATCTGGCTGTTCCAGCCCCGACTCAAGGAGCTCGGCGTCGGCGTCGCCGCCTACGGCTTCGTCACGGCCGCCATGACGCTCGCCCAGATCGCGATCCTCAACTCCGGCGGGCGCGTGGAGCGCTTCTTCGGCGGCACGCGCCGCTACCTCGTCTGGAGCGCAGTGATCCCGGGGCTCGCCTTCCTCGCTCTCCCGTTCGCCCGCCATCCGCTCGCCGCCGCGGCGCTGTTCGTGCTCATCACCGGCTTCGGCCTCTCGCGCTCGGTCGTGATCTCGAACTACCTCAACAAGCACATCGACGGCCCGATGCGCGCCACCGTGCTCTCGATGGTCGGCATGAGCCGCCAGCTCACGGGCGTGGTCGTCCTGCCCCTGACCGGCCTGCTCACCAAGGTCTCGCTCGGCGCGACCTTCTCCGTGCTCGGCGTCCTCATCCTGATCTGCGTCTGGGCGTCCTCCGTCGAGGAATCCCACCTCGCCGATGCCTGAGGCCGCCGCGCTCGCCGCGGCCTGCCCGCTGGCGAAGCCGAAGCCGGGCGGCTGCCGCTGGTGCGGAGCGGCGCTCCCGGAAGGCCGGCGCGCCTGGTGCTCGGGCCGCTGTTCGACGCGCTTCTGGAACAACCACTGGTGGAAGCGCGCCCGC
The DNA here is from genome assembly GCA_964623465.1 of uncultured Elusimicrobia bacterium. Classification (GTDB taxonomy): domain Bacteria; phylum Elusimicrobiota; class Elusimicrobia; order UBA1565; family UBA9628; genus GWA2-66-18. The sequence continues at coordinate 12,867 of CAZURZ010000045.1, read as the reverse complement.
GTCGCCGCCCGCCGCCGCGACAAGCGCCGCTGCGTCGCCTGCGGCGCGACCGGCCGGCTCGAGGTTCATCACAAGGCGCCCTGCCGCGGCCGTCACAATATCCCGGGATGCGAGCACCACCTCGACAACCTCGAGACGCTGTGCCCTCCGTGCCACCGCGCCCGATAAGATAAGCTTTGGCGTGTCCTCGCGTCGGCGCCTGACGGCGCTCGCCTTTCTCGGCTCATTCCTCGCGTTCTGCCTCGAGCTGTCGGCGGCGAAGCTGATCCTGCCCCGCCTGGGCGGCACCGCCTTCGTCTGGACCGGGGCGACCACGTTCTTCCAGGCGGCCCTGCTCCTGGCCTACCTCTACGCGCGCTTCGCCCGCTCCCGGCCGCGCGTCCATCTCGTCCTGGCCGCCGTCCCTTTGTTCTTCTTTCCGTTCGCGCTTCCGGCGCGCGCGGACGCGCCGCTGCTCGAACTCCTGCGCGACCTGTGCCTCACCGCCGGCCCCGCTTTCTTCCTGCTCTCGACGACGGTGGTCGTCGCGCAAAGCTGGCTCGAAGACGAGGACGGCTACCACCTCTACGCCGCCTCCAACGCCGGCGCCTTCGCGGCGCTGTTCGCCTATCCGCTTCTGATCGAGCCCCTGCTCCCGCTCGCCGCGCAAAGCCGCCTGTGGGCCGGGCTCTACGCCGTCTGGGGCGCTCTCCTCGCCTCGAGCGCGCCCGCGGCGGTGTCGATCAAGGCCGAGACCGGGCGTTCCGCGACGCCCCGCGAACGGCTCCAGTGGCTGCTGCTCTCGGCCGCCCCGTGCGCGGCCATGCTCGCGACGACCAACCAGCTCGCCATGAATTTCGCCGCCGTGCCCCTGCTGTGGGTCCTGCCGCTGGCCGCGTATCTGCTGACCCTGGTGCTCAACTTCAAGAAAGTCCCATGGTACCCGCAACGGCTGAATCAGCTCCTGCTCCCCGTCGCGGTCCTCGTCTTGGCCTTCGCCGCGGCGGCGCTGCGGCTCGGGAGCGGCGCGCTCGCGGGTCTCCTCGATCTCGGCAAGTTCGCCTACCTGCTCTTCGCCCTCTTCGCCCTGTGCATGATCTTCCACCGCTCGCTCGCCGCGCGACGGCCCGACTCCGCGCGGGCGATGGCGTCCTACTACGCGTGGATGGCGGCCGGCGGCCTGGCCGGCGGCGCGGCCGTCTCGCTCCTCGTCCCCGTCCTCGGGCGCTCCGTGCCCGGCGGCGCGCTCGATTGGACGGCGGTCGCGGCGCTCTCCGCCGCGGCCATGCTCGCGCGCGACTGGGAGAATCCCGGGCCCGAGCGGGCCGCGGCGGGCGGCGTGGCGGCCGCGCTCCTGCTCGTCGGCTGGCTCGCCGGAACCTGGCGCAACGCCGCGACCGCCTACGCAGCCCGGGGCTTCTACGGCGTCAACGCGGTCCAGGACGCGAACGGCGTGCGCTCGCTGTTCCACGGAAACACCGAGCACGGAGCGCAAAGCCTCGATCCGGCCCGCGCGCGGGAGCCGCTTTCGTACTACGCGTTTTCCTCCCCGCTCGGGGACGCGTGGAGGGCGCTGGGCGGCGGGTGGCGCCAGATCGCCGCGGTCGGCCTCGGCTCCGGCGCGGTCGCGGCCTACGCGGCCCCCGGCTCGACGCTCGATTTCTACGAGCTCGATCCCGACGTCGCCGACATCGCGTCGCGCTGGTTCACCTATCTCAAGGACGGTCGCGCGCGAACCCGCGTGATTCTCGGCGACGCGCGCCTGTCCCTCGAAGCGGAGACCTCGCCCGCCTACGACGTCTTGATCCTGGACGCTTTCACCAGCGGCGCGGTGCCGGTCCACCTCCTCACCGCCGAGGCCTTCGCCTCCTACGCGAGACGGCTGCGCCCGGGCGGCGTGATCCTCGTCCACGTCTCCAACCGCTACCTGGACCTGCGCCCCGCGCTCGCGGCCGCCGGCCGCGTGAACGGCCTGCGCGGCGCGTCGCGCCGGCGCGCGTTCGCCACGGAAGCCGGCGAGGCTGGCTTGTCGGCGTGGGTCGCGCTCAGCGCGGATGCGGCGAAGCTCGCGGCGCTGGAGAAGGCGGGCTGGGTATCCCTCGACGCCCTGCCGCCATCCGCGCCGTGGACGGACGGACACGCCAGCCTGCTGTCCGCTCTCGCCCTATAAAAAAGCCGGGCCGTCCATTGCGCTCGCCAGGAATTGAACCTGGATATCTGCCTTCGCAGGGCAGCACACTATCCTTTGTGTTACGAGCGCAATCGACGGCCCGACGCGCGATTATAGCGCATTGAGCCCCCCCTCGCCTAGCGTCGGACCAGTCTCGCGACGGTTTCGACGTGATCGGTATGAGGGAAGAGGTCCACGGCGACCAGGCGGTCGACCCGGTACGTCCGGGTCAATATCTTGAGATCCCGGCCCAAGGATTCGGGGTTGCAGGAGACGTAGAAGATCACCGGAGGGGCCAGCTCGAGCAAGGTCGCCGCGGCCTTGGCGTGCAGGCCGGCGCGCGGAGGATCGACGACGACCAGTTCCGGGCGCATGTCGAGCAGCGACGGCAGGAGCATTTCGACCGCGGCGGCGTAGAAATCGCAGTTGGCGATCTTATTGCGCTCGGCGTTGGCCTTCGCGTCGGCCACGGCCGCGGGGTTGAGCTCCACGCCGACGACCTTGCGCGCCGCCCCGGCCAGCGACAGCGCGATGCCGCCGCCGCCGCAGTACAGATCGAGCACGATCCCCGCGGGCAGCTCGCGCGTCCAGGAGCGCAGCAGGCCGTAGAGCACCTCGGCGCCCTTGGTATTGGTCTGGAAGAACGATTGGGGAGAAATACGGTAGTCGACGGCCCCGTCCGGGAAGTACAAGGTCTCGGTGACGTAGCCCGGCCCCATGAGGACCTCGATCGAATCGGACACCGCCGTATCGGACAGCTTCTTGTTGCTCCCCAGCAGGATCGTCGTGGCCGGATAGACGGCGCGGACGGCCTCTATAAAGGAGGCCTTGGGGATGTTCCCGTCCGTCGTCACCAGGAGCACCAGGCGCTCGGGGCGGTTCTTGGCCTCGCGCAGGACGAGGTGGCGCAAAGTCCCGGTCTTCTTGTGGGAGTTATAGGGCTCGACCTTCTCACGCTCCGCCCAGGCGCGCACCGAGGCGAGCAGGGCCGTCGCGGAACGGGAGGGCAGGCGGCACTCCTCGAGATCGAGGATCTCGTACCAACGCCCCTTGGGCTTCATGCCCAGCTTCAGCCACTTGCCGGCGACGGGCGGGTACACGTCGCCGAAGCTGAACTCCATCTTGTTGCGGTAGTTCCAGACGTCGGGCGCGCCGAGGATGGAGAGCGGCGCAAGCCCCTCGAGGCCGGCCAAGGCGGCGGCGACCTTGTCCTTCTTCAGCGCGAGCTGGGCGTCGTACGCCTTGTCCTGGAGGGAGCAGCCGCCGCACGTCCCGAAGTGGCGGCAGAGGGTCGCGTCAGTTGTTGAACTTGAAGTGAGCGACATCGCCGTCCTTCATCACGTATTCCTTGCCTTCGGAGCGGATGAGGCCCTTCTCGCGCAGAGCCGACTCCTTCTGGTGCTTGTCGATCTCGGCGTACGCGTAGATGTCGGCCTTGATGAAGCCCTTCTCGAAGTCGGTGTGGATCACGCCCGCCGCCTGCGGCGCCTTCGCGCCGACGGGCACGGTCCAGGCGCGCACTTCCTGCTCGCCGCAGGTGAAGTACGACTGCAGGCCGAGCGTCTTGTAGGCCGCGACGATCACGCGCTCGAGGCCGCTCTGCGTGAGGCCGAGATCCTTCATGAACATCGCGCGGTCCTCGCCGGCCAGCTGGGCGATCTCGCTCTCGAGCTTGCCGCAGATGACGACCGACTCGGAGCCGCGGCCCTTGGCGAAGGCCTGGAAGTCGGCGACGACGGCCGGGTCCGGAGACTCGTCGGTGTTGCCGACGTAGAGCACGGGCTTGGCCGTCAGGAGCTGGAAGTCGCGCAGGACCTTGGGATCGAGGCCGAGAGCGCGGGCCGGCTTGCCGCTCTCGAGGCCGTTCTTGAGCGTCTCGAGGACCGCCAGCTGCTCCTTGGCGACCTTGTCTCCGGATTTGGCCTTGCCCTGCACCTTGTCGAAGGACTTGGTGAGGGACTCGAGGTCGGCCAGCATCAGCTCGGTCTCGATGACGTCGACGTCGCGCTTGGGGTCGACGCCGCCGAGCGTGTGGACCACGTCGGGGTCCTTGAACAGGCGCACCATATGAAGGATGGCGTCGGTCTCGCGGATGTTGGCCAGGAACTTGTTGCCCAGGCCCTCGCCGGACGCCGCGCCCTTGACCAGGCCGGCGATGTCGACGAAGCGGCACGAGGCGGGAATCGTCTTCTTCGGGCTGAACAGGGCGGTGAGACGATCCAGACGCGGATCGGGCACGCCGACGACGCCGACGTTGGGCTCGATCGTGGTGAAGGGGTAGTTCGAGGCCGCCGCGTTGCCCGAGGTCAGCGCGTTGAAGATGGTGCTCTTGCCGACGTTCGGGAGGCCGACGATGCCGATTTCCATGACGAACATTTTAACAAATCATCGTCGGCAGCGCCCCGGGACCGGAAGTCCTGTTATACCCTAGGCCCTTTACCCACCGACAAAAGACCCAACGGCCCTCAGGCCGCTCGACGGGCGATTGGTAGGATGCGCCCATGAAGAAACAGCCCCGCCTCTCCCCCGTCGCCGTCGCCCTCTCCCTTTTCGCCGCCATGATCCCGCCGCAGGCCTCCGCGCAGGTGCGCGTGCAGGCCAACCCCGGCGCGAGCGCCGCGGTCCCCGCGGTCCCCGCCCTCGGCGGCTCGGTCCTGCCCTCCGCCGGCTCGCTCGCGGCCCCGACGGGCGCGCTCGGCCTCGCCGGCGCGCTCGCCGCGCCCAGCGTCGCTCCGGCCCCGCTCGTGACGGTGGTTCCCGCCGTCGCCCCGGCCTCCCTGGCTCCCGTCTCGGCCGCCGCCTCCAAGCAGTCCGCCGAGCCGATCGTCGTCCGCACGCCCGGCGCCGCCGCCACCGGCGTGGCCTCCGAAGCCGCCGCCTATTCCGAGGGGGCCGCTCTCGAAGCCCCCGTCGCCGCGAAGGCCCCCGCCGCCGCCAAGGGCGGGCTGGTGAGCCGCGCGCTCGCCGCGCTGCTCGGACGCCCGGCCTCCTCCCTCTCCTTCGACGGCGCGAAGGAAAAGCCCGCGCCTCTCTTCGGCTCGATGGGCATCCGCGAGCACAAGCCCCTGTCCCTGCCCAACGGCACGCTCGCCGACGAGCAGCCCACGGTCCCCTCCCCCGACCGGGAGCCCACGACCCGCGTCGAGACCTACGGCCTCCCGGGCTCTCAGGACGTCGGCGGCATCTTCGAGGCCGGCCGCAAGACCCTCGCGGCCGACGCCTCCGACACGACCGCGGTCGTCGCGGCCATCCGCGCGATGATCGACGCCGACCAGGCCCGCTACGGCGTGGCCGGCTCCGACCTGCGCCTGATCCACGCGCAGAAGTTCGCGGGCCGCGGCGAGCAGGCCGACACGCTCTTCGTCTACTTCCGCCAGACCAAGAACGGCCTCGTCGTCAACGGCTCCGACCTCTCCTTCACCGTCAAGACGCTCGACGGCCGCCCGACGGTCGTCGCGCAGACCGGCCAGCTCTTCCCCCGGCTCGAGGCGAACACGGACACCGTGCTCACCGACGACCAGATCATGGGCAAGATCGCCGAGCGCACCGGCCTGCCCGCCTCCGACGTCGCCTCCCAGTTCGAGTTCTACGAGCAGAAGCTCGTCTACTCGCGCGGCCAGTGGCGCAACGTCAAACTCTATCTCGCCGAGGGCCTTCCCTTCATGGTCGCGGTCGACGTCGTCGACGGCCTCGTCTTCGCGTGGGACAACCGCGCGGGCCTCGAGTCCGCCGGCAGCCCGAACGCGGGCGGCGTGACCGGCACGATGGCCGGCAAGACCGTCGAGAAGGGGCCGATCCTGAAGGACTCGGTCGTGACCGAGGTCGCGCTTCCGTTCCTCGAGATCAAGATCGGCGGCAAGTCCTACCTCACCGACAAGGACGGCAAGCTGCCCGCCGACCTCGACCTCGTCGCCCCCTTCGGCCCCAACGGCCTCGAGCTGACCGCCTCGCTCTCCGGCCCGTGGGTCCGCGTCGAGAACCAGCAGGGCGCGACGCTCTCCGTCCGCGTCCAGATCAAGGCCGGCGAGAACCGCGTCGTCTTCAACCCGAACGCGACCCTCGCCGACGAGAACACGCTGGCGCAGATCAGCGCCTTCCAGAAGGTCAACCTCTCGCTCGCCTTCCTGCGCGACCGCGGCCTCTCCAACGACCGCATGAACAAGACGCAGGTCCCCGTGCGCACGAACATCAACGACGAGTGCAACGCCTACTACACGCCGGGCCGCCCGTCGCTGAACTTCTTCCGCTCGAGCAAGAACTGCGTGAACTCCGCCTACGACACGGTGGCCGAGCACGAGAACGGCCACTACTGGGACGACTTCACCGGCGGCATCGTCAACGGCGGCATGTCCGAGGGCTGGGGCGACATCCTCTCCATGTTCCGCCTGAACAACCCGATCATCGGCGAGAAGTTCCTCAAGCAGGCCCGCGGCGGCGTGGACTACATCCGCCACGGCGAGAACACCTACCAGTACAACGAGTACGACGAGGTGCACGACCAGGGCCAGGCGTGGGGCGGCTTCGCCTGGAAGCTGCGCAAGGCGCTCATCGCCAAGCTCGGCTACGAGGAAGGCTCGGCCGTCGCCGAGACCCTGGTCCTGCCGACCATGTTCGCCAAGACCCGCTCCATCCCCAACGCGATGGCTCAGGTGCTCGTGAACGCGACGGCCAAGGACGGCTCCATCCTGCACGAAGCCGAGATCCGCGCCGCCGCGCGGGCTCACGGCGTCACCCTCCCGTCCGCGGGCGGCGCGCGCGCCGGCCTGATCCGGGTCAAGTCGTCGTCCATCGAGGAGATCCAGACGGGCGAGCGGACGGGCTTCCAGCCCGAGTCCGCCGACGCCGGAAGCATCCTCCCGCAGCATCACGACGAGCCCAAGACGGCCCAGGGCTCGGTGGTCTTCACCGCCGGCAACGCCGTCAAGGCGGACGCCCTCGCCTACGTGAAGGCGTACCTCGACCATTACGGCGTCCAGCACACGATCCGCCGCGTCAGCGGCAACGGCTCGGCGACGAGCTACGAGGTCGTGATGACCGGCAACCAGCGCGCGATCGAAAACCTGACGCGCACGCTGAAAGAAGGCAAGCTGGGCTACTAAAAGCTCTCCTCACCAGGAGAAAAGCGGGGCGGCTCGCAAGGGCCGCCCCGCCCGTTTTTTTGGCATACTGCCTCCCATGAAACAGCTCTCCGCCCTCCTCGCCGTCCTGCTCGCCGCCCCGGCCTCCGCCCTCGAATGGCACGCTCGCGGGCCCCGCGCTTTGGGCATGGGCGGCGCCGGCGTGGCCACGGCACAGGGCCCCCTGGCCTCGTACTGGAACCCGGCCGCCCTGGGACGCGAGACGAGCAACGCCCACGGCGTCGCGATCCCCTTCGGCGTGCACGCCGCCCTGACGGGCACCGTCATCGAGGGCGCCAACGACCTCGAGGCGCTCAAGAACTCGGGAACGACGCCGACCCAGGCCCAGATCAACGCCGCCCTCGCCAAGCTCAATCAGCCCGGCTCCGGACTGCGCGTCGACGGCGACCTCGGCGTCGTGACCAAGGCCGGCCGCCTCTCTATTTTCGTCAACGGCAGCCTCGACGCGGGCGCCACGCCTCAGGCCGACCTCGTCAACACCTCCGCCGCCAACATCCAGAACGGGACCAACAACTCCAAGCTCATCGTGCGCGGCGCCAACATCCTCGAGGTCGGCGCCGCCTACGGCCGCGAGATCCCCCAGGCGCCCGGCCTCTACCTCGGCGGCGCCGCCAAGCTCATGAGCGCCAACGTCGGCTACGTCGACTACTTCGTCCTGCGCGAGAACAACGAGGAAGGCAACATCATCTCCAAGCTCAAGGACGGGGCGCGCCGCTCCTCCAACATCGGCCTCGACGCCGGCCTGCTCTGGGACCTCGACCGCTCCTTCGACGGCATGGCCTTGAAGCCCCGCATCGGCCTGGTCGGCCGCAACCTGAACAACCCCTCCTTCCAGCAGCCCGCGGCCGCGACCGCCGCGGGCTTCTCCGACAAGTTCAAGGTCAACCCGCAGGTGCGCATGGGCGTCTCCCTGCAGCCGTTCAACTGGTGGAACCTGGCCGCCGACGCCGATTTGACCCGCAACCTCACCCTCGTCAACGCCGGCAGCCGCCAGCTCGGCGTGGGCAGCGAGTTCAACGTCTTCAACCGGTCCTGGATCAACGTCCCCCTGCGCGTCGGCCTGCGCCGCAACGTCGACGAGACCTCTGCGGGCACCATGTTCACCGCCGGCGCCGGCCTCAACTTCCTGCACGTGATGCTCGACGCCTCGGCCGCGGTCAGCAACAAGCGCGCCCAGCTCCAGAGCGAGGGCAAGGACGAGAAGCTCCCGCGCGAGGTCGCGCTCGGCGTCCAGCTCTCCGTCCTCTTCGGCGGCTCCGACGAGCCCGCCGCCCCGAAGCGCGAGTGGAAGGCGGCCCCGCCGTCGGGCTCCGAGGATCTCCAGCCCGCTCCGACCTCGGTGATCAAGAACGCCGAAAAGGCGCACGAGGACCTGAAGGTCGAGGAGCTGAAGAAGTCCGGCGAGAAGCCGGCGGCGACGAAGCCCTAGCGGGCTCTCAGAGATCCCAGCGCCGTATCAGCCCGTACGCCAGCGCCCCGAACCCCGCGTTGGCCAGCCATGCCGAGACGAGCGGCGGCACCTGCCCGCTGACGCCGAGCGTGCGTCCGACCTCCATCGTCCACAGGAAGACGAAGGACAGCGCCAGCGCCGCGCAGAAGCTCACGACCTTCGAAGACTTTCTCAGACGCAGCGCGATCGGGATGCCGAGGGCGCAGATCACGAGATTCGTGAACGGGTAGGCGGCCTTGGCCATGGCCGCGACCTCGTATTCGCGCTGCGAGCCCCCGAAGCGGCCCACGCGGCGCGAATACGCAAGGGCTTCCCGCATGGTGAGCTCGTCGGGGCTGGTGGCGCGCGGCACGAGGTCCAGCGGCGGCGCCTCGAGCTCGGAGACGATGGTCTCGAAGGAGCTCTCCTCCACCGCGCCGTCCGGCCCGAAGACGCGCTCCACGCCGTCGTGGAACACCCAGCGCCCGCGCGAGGGATCCCAGAAGGCGAGCTTGGCGTCGAGCTGGCGGTCGACGCCCGCGGCGCCCATGATCTCCAGGATGGGGCGCTCGAGCTTGCCGTCCTTCGGGAAGAACTGGCGCGCCTGCACGAACTGGTCGTAGCCGCCGAGCAGGGCGACGTTCTGGTACTTCGTCCACTCCCACTCGGGGTGGACCTTCTCGCGCCACAGCTTGCGCGAGCGGGCCCAGGCCGCGGGCATGACGGTCTCCTGCGCGGCGAAGGCCAGGATGGAGACGCCCAGCGAGCAGGCCAGCACCGGGAGCCAGAAGGCCCGCGTGCGGATGCCGCAGGCCTGGGAGGCCAGCCACTCGCCGCTCTGCACGAAGCCGCCGACGGCCACGAGGGTCGCGAGCAAGGTCGCCATCGGAATCACGCGCACGGCCCAGTACGGCACGCCCAGCCACAGGCAGGCCAGGATCGTGCCCAGAGGCGCCTGCGAGCGCATGATCTGGTTCATCCGGTCGAACGTGTCGCCGAGGAAGATCAGGACGGCGAACAGGCCGAGCCCGAACGCGAAGGGCTTGAGAAAGCGGCCTATCATGTAGCGCGCGTAGATGCTCACCGGGAGGAGGCCCTCCGCGTGAGGAAGAAGCCCGCGGCCAGGCCGACCGCGTCGCACAGCCAGGGAGCGACCGAGGCCAGGGCCTCGTGGCGGCGGCCCAGGCTGACGCCGACGACGAGCAGGCCGTAGAAGGCGAACATGACGCCGAGCGAGGCCGCGAAGTCGGCGCCGCGGGAGCGCTTTTTAAAGCCCATGCCGAGCGGAACGCCGACGAAGAAGAGAACGAGAGGCGACAGCGCCCCGACCGTGCGCACCGCCGACTCGACGCGGTATTCGACGCGCTTGTCGTCGGGCGTTTCGGGATCGGCGATCTTGCGGCGCAGGAGGAAGGTGTTCATCTCCTGCATGTCGAGGTCGCGCGGGGCGGCCTTCACCCCGGCCAGCGGGACGTAGACGCCGTAGCGCTCGAAGCGGCCCGAGGTGAATTTCTCCGGCTCGCTCGAGGGCAGCTGCAGCTGGCCGTCGCGCAGCTCGAGGGAGATGCCGCGGCCCGGGTCGGTGCGGATGAGGCCGCGCGCGGCGTTGATGCGGATGTTCTGCGCCTGGCCCGGCTTGACGAGGTAGACGCCCTCGAGCTCTCCGGTCTTGGCGTCGGCGCCGCGGGCGTAGAGGCGCCAAGGGCCCAGCTCGGTGAAGGAGCGCGGCCGCAGGTCGACGCGGGCGACCTTCTGGGCGGCCTCGCTGGTGCGTTTCTTGAAGGAGTGGAAGCCCTCGGGGCCGGCCTTGTGGTTGACGAAGAGAAGGAGCAGCGACAGGCCGACGGCGATCCACAGGAGCGGACGGGTGATCTCGCGGTAGGAGAAGCCGCTCGCGCGCAGGGCCATGACCTCGCCGGACTCGGACAATTGGCCGAGCACCACCATGGCGGCGACCAGGAACGACATCGGCACGGCCAGGGCGGCGAAAGACGGCAGGAGACGCGCGAAGCAGGTCAGGATCCACCACGCCGGGATGCCCTTCATCATGGCCAGGGAGAACAGGCGCAGGAACTGATTCATCATCAGCACGCCGAGGAACAGGGCGGCGCAGGCGCCGAACACCGGGAAGAACTGCCGCAGGACGTAGCGGGGCAGGATGGGCATCTCGGTCGATTCTACCAACTTTGGTATGATCGGCTCATGAGCGATCTCTCCTCCAAATCCGACGCCGCCGTCCTCTACGCCGACGACCATTACCAGGAGTTCCTGGAGGACCTGAAGACGCTCGCGCGCATCCCGAGCGTCTCGTTTCCGGGGTTCGACCCCAAGGAGGTCGAACGCTCGGCCGAGGCCGTCGCCCAGCTGTGCCGCGAACGCGGCCTCGAGAACGTCGAGATCTTGAAGATGCCCGGCGCCCACCCCTACGTGTACGCCGACTGGCTGCACGCCCCGGGCAAACCCACTCTCCTTTTATACGCCCACCACGACGTCCAGCCCGCCGGCCGCGAGGAGCTGTGGAAGTCCCCGCCCTTCGAGCCGACCGAGCGCGACGGGCGCCTGTACGGCCGCGGCTGCGCCGACGACAAGGCCGGCGCGGTGGCGCATACCAGCGCGATCGCGTCCTGGCTCAAGACGCACGGCAAGCTCCCGGTCAACGTGAAGGTCATCATCGAGGGCGAGGAGGAGGTCGGCTCCGACAACCTCGAGCCCTTCCTTCGGAAGTACGCGTCGAAGGTCATGGCCGACGCGATCGTGCTCACCGATACGGGCAACTTCGACCACGAGACCCCGTCGATCACGGTCGCCCTGCGCGGCATCGTCGCGCTCGACGTGACGGTGCGCTCGATGGACCACCCCCTGCACTCCGGCATGTGGGGCGGCCCCGTCGCCGATCCCGTCCAGGCGCTGGCGAAGATGATCGCCTCCTGCGTCGACGCGAAGGGGCGCATGACGATGTCCGGCATGTACAAGGACGTGAAGAAGCCCGCCAAGGACTCCGAGGCGAGCCTCAAGGCGCTCAAGCTCTCCGAAAAGACGTTCCGCGAGCAGAGCGGCCTGTTCAAGGGCACCAAGCTGATGGTGAGCCCCAAGGACATCCTGCGCTCGAACTGGTACTGGCCGACGTTCTCGGTCAACGCGATCCAGGCCTCGTCGAAGAAGGACTGCGCGAACATCATCAACGACTCGGCGTGGGCGCACATGGGCATCCGCGTGGTGCCCGGCCAGGACCCCAAGAAGGTGCTCGCGATGCTCAAGAAGCACCTGCTCAAGAACGCGCCGTGGGGCGTGAAGGTCGAGTTCTCCGGCGAGACGGCGAACCCGTCGTGGACGACCGACACCGGCGCCCCGGCCTTCGCGGCCGCGCGCCGCGCGTTAAAAAAGGGTTATGGGCGCTCCGCCGTGGACATGGGCTGCGGCGGCTCGATCCCGTTCGTGGGGCCCTTCGCCAAGGCGCTGAAGGGCGCGCCCGCGCTGCTGATCGGCGTCGAGGATCCGCTCTCGAACCCGCACAGCGAGAACGAGAGCCTGCACCTGGGCATGTTCCAGAAGGCGATCGCCTCGGCCGTGCACCTCTACGCCGAGATCGCCGACCTGCCGTCCGTGAAGTGAGCGGCCCGCGGCCGCCTACTGGATGTTGACGAGGGTCACGGGCAGGGACATCGGCTTGCCGCCGCGCTCGATCTTGACCGACACGGTGTCGCCGGGCTTGTAGCGGTCGAAGGCGTTGTAGAGGTCGTCGAAGTCGCGCACCTTGTGCGACTCGACGCCGACGATGATGTCGCCCGCCGCCACGCGTCCGCCCGAGAGGCGGCGCAGGCCGCGCAGCCCGGCCTTGTCGGCGGGGCCGCCCGGCGTGACCTCGTTGATCACCACGCCGGGGCGTTCGCCCACGAGGTAGTACTTCTGCCCGGTGTTCAGGATGGTGATGCCCATGCCCGGGCGCACGACCTTGCCGTACTTGATGAGCTCGGGCACGATGCGCGCGATGAAGGACACGGGCACCGCGAAGCCGATGCCCGCGCTGCCGCCGGAACGGCTGTAGATCATCGTGTTCATCCCGATCAGGTTCCCGTCGGAGTCGAGCAGCGGACCTCCGGAATTCCCCGGGTTGATCGCCGCGTCGGTCTGGATCATGTCGCGGATGGTGA
>CAZURZ010000044.1:0-16815 GCA_964623465.1 uncultured Elusimicrobia bacterium | reverse complement strand
TCGGGCGCGCGCCCGCGCCCAGGCGCAGGCGGCGGATCATCTCCTGGGTCTTGCCGGAGAACATCGAGCCGACGACGATCTCGATCCAGCCGCCGCCCGCGTGGCTCCACGAGACGGCGGCGGCGGGACGGTGTCCGTTGCGCACGACGGCCTTCCTGCTCATTTCTTGTAGGCCTTCTTCAGGTAGGAGCGGTAGCCGCCGGCGACCTTGAGCGGGCGCCACCACTTCTCGTTGGCCTTGTACCACTCGATCGTCTCGCGCAGGCCGGCGTCGAAATCGTACTTGTGCTTGAAGCCGAGCGCGAGCAGCTTGGAGCAGTCCAACGCGTAGCGCCGGTCGTGTCCCTTGCGGTCCTCGACCGGCGTGATCAAGGTGGAGGGCTTGCCCATGAGCTTGAGCACCCGCGCGATGAGCTCGCGGTTCTCGCAGTCGAAGGAGCCGCCGACGTTGTAGATCTCGCCGAGCGTCCCCTTCTCCAAGACGGTCAGGATGGCGCGGCCGTGGTCGACCGCGTGCAGCCAGTCGCGGACCTGGCGGCCGTCGCCGTACATGGGGAAGGGCTTGTCCTCCATGAAGTTGGTGATCATGAGAGGCAGGGCCTTCTCGGGGTACTGGTAGGGGCCGTAATTGTTCGACGCGCGCGTCGTGAGCACCGGCGCCTTGTGCGTCACGAAGTACGAGCGCACGAGCAGATCGGAGGCGGCCTTCGACGCGGCGTAGGGGCTGTTGGGCTCGAGATTGTCGGTTTCCACCGAATGCCCTGTTTCTACAGATCCGTACACCTCGTCGGTGGAAACGTGCAGGAAGCGCTCCACGCCGTGACGCAGGGCCGCGTCGAGCAGGACCTGGGTGCCGATGACGTTGGTGCGGATGAACTCGGAGGCGTCGAGGATGGAGCGGTCGACGTGGGTCTCGGCCGCGAAGTGGACGACGTACGTCGCGCCCTTCATGGCGGCGTCCACCGCCTTCGCGTCGCAGATATCGCGCTTGACCGTCCTAATCTTCAAACCGGCGAGATTCTTCGGGTTCCCCGCGTAGGTCTGCTTGTCGAGGTTGACGATCGTCCAGTCCGGCCGGACTTCGGCGAGATGGCGGATGAAATTCGAACCGATGAAACCGAGGCCGCCGGTGACGAGGATCTTCATCTGGAGACGAACCAATCCCAGGTGAGACGCAGCCCGTCCTCGAATCCCGTCACGGGCCTGTAGCCGAGCTCCCGGCGGATCGCCCGGTTGTCGGCCCAGGTGCGGCGCACGTCGCCGCCCCGCATCGGATGGTGGCGGCGCGGCAGCTTGCGGCCGACGATGCCCTCGATGACGCGGATCATGTCGAGCAGGGAGTGCGTGGAGTTGTTGGCGACGTTGAAGACGCGTCCGGCGGCGCGCGCGGCGGGCGCCTTCGCGGCGAGCAGGTTGGCGCTCACGACGTTCGTCACGTAGGTGAAGTCGCGGGACTGCTTGCCGTCCCAGTGCACGTCGAGCGTCTCGCCGGCCAGCGCCTGCTCCATGAATTTGGGCACGACGGCGGAGTAGAGGGACTCCGGGTCCTGACGCGGGCCGAAGACGTTGAAGTAGCGCAGGGCGACGGCCTCGAGGCCGAAGGATCTGGCCCAGACCAGGGCGTAGTGCTCCCCGGCCAGCTTGGAGACCGCGTAGGGCGAGAGGGGCTGGGGACGCATGTCCTCGCGCTGCGGGAAGACCTTGCAGCCGCCGTACACCGAAGAAGAGGACGCGTAGACGAAGCGCTTGACCCCGGCGGCGCGCGCGGCGACGAGCATGTTCAAGGTGCCCGTCACGTTGGCCTCGTTGGACGGCAGGGGGCGATCCATCGACTTGGGCACGGAACGGATCGCGGCCTGATGCAGGACGTAGGCCGCGCCCTTGCAGGCCTTCGCGCAGTCGGCGGGGCGGGTGATGTCGCCCTTGACGAAGTCGACCTCGCCGCCGCGGGCCGCGGTCGCGAGCTTGTCGCGGCGGCCGGTGGACAGGTTGTCGATGACCCGGACGCGCTCGCCGCGCCGGACGAGCTCCTCGACGATGTGGGAACCGATGAAGCCCGCGCCGCCGGTCACGAGCCAGAGGGGTTTTTTCATGAGAGAAGCCATCTTAGCATTTCCGAGTTTGGCGGATGTTTGGTTGTCCTCCGCGCGGCCGCCTGCTACCCTGTCGTCGACGCAGCAAGGAGGTCTTATCGACTGAACGGACGGAAGGCCGGATTCGGCGCATGACTTTGGGGCTCCCCGTGCTCGGCGGGGAGCCCTTTCATTAAAAGGTGTCAGGCTTCTCATTGTGGCAGTATTCATACGGAATACTTAACGAATACTGCCACAATGAGAAGCCTGACACCTAACCGAAGTAGGATTTCTCGACGGCCAGGGCGGCGCGCCGGACTTGGGCGGCGGAGACGGGAACCAGCCATTCCAAGGTCAACAGGGCCCCGCCGGTGGAGGCGACGGCGGCGACCGAGACGCCGGGGACGGGCTCGCCGGGGGCGTGAAAGAGGACCTTGTCCCAGAAGCCGGGCCCGCGGTGATCGTGATCGAACAGGGCCATGGCCCAGGCCAGTTCCCCGGCGGGCAAGGCCAGGTCGGCGGCCTTGGGAGAGCAGAAGGCCGCGTGACCCTCGAGCAGACCCTGGGCGCGCAGGTCCTCCAGCGTGCGCAGGTACTCGGGCCCGAAGATGACGAGCGCGCCACCGGTGCTCACGGGCGCAGGTCGTCCTGAGCGCTCGTCGCGGCGCGATCCGGGAACAGCTCGGTCTCCCAATCCTTGCGCGGCGCGTTCTTCGGATCGAACGCCCCGAACTTCAGGTCGACGCGGATCGAGGCCTCGCCCACGCCGCCCGGGCGGAAGCGTCCGGCGATCTTGGTGTGGAAGTCGTGCCAGCGCTTGGTCCAGGAGAATTCCTTCTCGAAGACGCGCCACCCGTGCAGGCCGCCCACGCCGCGCGAGCTCTCGGCCATACCGCGGATGCCGAAGGCCAGCCGCCAGGTCGGCGAGGACGGGGCGACGGCGAAATCGAAGCTCGCCACGTAGCGGCGGGAGTCCGCCGCGTTCCACGCGAAGCCTCCGCCCACCGTCGCGCCCTCCTCGTCTCCCCAGCGCGCGTCCACGATCGCGGCTTGGTTGCCCTCGTCGAGAAGGTAGGTGTCGCGCAAGGTCAGGCTGAGGCTGTCGCGCGGCTGCCAGCTCGCGTCGGCGGTGATCGGCTGGACGCGCCGCCGGAAGCCGATCGTGCGGTCGCGGAAGGTGCGGAAGTCGTAGCCCGACGACAGGCGCGCCCACATCCGGGGAGCCGGGATGAACACGTCCGAGACCGTGAGCAGGTTCTCCTCGACGCCCTTGTCGACCGCCCCGCGGTCCTGGCGGAACGAACCCGACTGGAGGCGCTCGCGGTAGCTCTGCGTCACGTCCACGCCGCCGAGCGGGGTGTCGAAGCGCAAAGTCCCGGAGGCGGCCGGCCGCGCGATCACCGCGTCGAGGCGGGAGACCGTCGAACCCGACACCGAGGCCTGGTCGAAGCGGTTGTAGTAGGTCTCCCGGAAGGCGAGCTTCGGCGCGAAGCTGACCCCGCGCGCCACGGCGAAGGTGCGCGTGCCCTCCCAGCCGGCGCCGGCGGTCTTCTCGATGTAGGGCCGTCCGCGCAGATAGGAGTTGTCGGCGAAGCCGTCGAGGGTGTTCAGCCACGGCAAGCGGCCGAAGCGCAGGGGCTGGCTGATCACCTCGAGCCGGGGATAGCTCTCGCTCGTCTTGTCGAAGTCGCGGCGGTCGCTCGTGGCGGTGTCGACGCGGGAGTAAGACAGGCGCGCCACGGCCTGGGAGAAGCGATGCGTCAGCGCGCCGCTGTTGACGAGCTCCGGGGTCACGCGGAAGGTGTTGGAGCGCACGTAGTTGTTGTTGAAGTCCGAGTCCGACTGGACCTGCAGGCGGGCCTGGAACGACGAAGACGACGTCAGCGCCTGGTACTGCTGGCCGAGCACGGCCCAGCGCCGGTCGCCCGTCGAGTTCTCCTTGATCGTGTAGCCGAACAGGGCGCCGCGCGAGTCCTCCCCCTCGCGGCGGTGCAGCTCGGCGCCGTAGCCGAAGCCCTGCTTCTGGTACCAGTCGGCGTAGAGCTTGCTGTAGGCGGCGTCGCCGTGCTCCGTGGTGAGCGTGTTCTTCACGAACGGCCCGTTGCGGCGGTCGAAGCCGGGCTGGCTCTTCCAGCGCAGCCAGTGACGCGGCGAGAGCGACTTGTAGAGAATCGGGAGATAGAAGACCGGGGCGTCGCCCAGGTAGAACAGCACGTTGCGCGCGACCATGCTTTTCTTCGGCTTGACCGTGATGCTCGAGGCGCGGAAGCGGTAGTGCGGCGGCTTGGCGCCGCAGCTCGTGAACACCGCGCCCTTGTAGTCGAGCTTGCGGTTCTCCGAGACCTTCACCGAGTCGGCGCGGATGCGCCAATCGGCGTGGCCCGCGCTGGTGCGCTCGAGGCGTCCCGTGTGCGCCGCGAAATCGAACTCGCCGGACTCTCCGTAGACGGCCGACACTCCGTCTTCCACGAGCAGAGGTCCGGCCGAGCGTCCGCGGCGGCGCTCGGTGTCGATCCACAGCTCCTGGCCCTTCACCGTCCACGTGGACTCGTCCAGCGTCACGTTGCCGCGCAGATGCAGCATCGCGCGGTCGGCGTCGAATTCGACTTCGTCCGCCTGGTAGTCGAGGCGCGAGCCGGTGGGCGGCGGCGCGGGAAGCGGATAGTCTTCGGCGGCCGCGGATCCGGCCAGCGCGAGGGCCAGCAGGACCGCCCGGATCAACGCTTCTCCCGGGACAGCAGCGCCGCTCCGACCACGCCCCAGTCGCGGCCGGCCGGGGCGGACAACTCCAGGCCGCGGAACGGCTCGCGGAAAGGCTGCGCGGCGAAGGCGCGCCTCACGGGGTCCAGGATGAGCTTGCCCGCGCGCGCGACGCCGCCGAGGATGAGGACGGCGTCCGGGTTGAGGACGAGCACCATGCTCGCCAGACCCTGGCCGAGACGCTCGCCGACCTCCGCCCAAACCGCCCGGGCGCCCTTGTCGCCCGCGGCGGCCGCGTCCGCCACGGCCTTGGGCGTGAGCGGCGCGGGCGCCTTCTTCATCAGGCGCTTGGCCGCGCGCAGGATGCCCTCGGTGCCGGCGTAGGCCTCGAGGCAGCCGCGGCGCCCGCAGGCGCACGCCGGCCCGTTCAGCTCGAGCGTCACGTGGCCGATCTCCCCCGCCGAGCCGGTGGCGCCGCGGTGCAGGCGCCCATCGACGATCACGCCGCCTCCGACCCCGGTGCCCAGCGTGACGCCGAGGATCGTCCGCCCCCGGCCCTTCAGCGCGGCCTTGTAGCCGCCCCACACCGCGGCGTTCGCGTCGTTGTCGACGGCGACGGGGACCGCGTACGCGCGTTCGAGCGCGCGCCGGAACGAATAGCCAGTCCAGCCCTTCAGATTGGGAACGAACAACAGGGCCCCGCTCTCCGGATCGACGCCGCCGGCCAGGCCGAGCCCGATCGAGGAGAACGACCAGTTGCGCAGGACGCCCTCGGCCCGGCGCAGGAAGTCCGCCGGCCCGCGCTCCGGCGCGGTCGGGATCTGGACGGCCTCGAGGACCTCGCCGTCCGGCGCGACGAGGCCGAGCTTGGCGAAGGTCCCGCCCACGTCGATGCCCACCGAGCGGTTCTTCATCGCCGTCCCGCCGCGCGCAGCGCCGCCCCCGCCAGATACAGCGACCCGGCGCACACCGCCGTCTCCGGCGCGCGCGGATCACGGCGCCAGGCGGCGAGCGCCGCGGCCGGGTCGCTCTCGACGGTCACGCGCGCCTTCGGCGCGGCGCGGCGGACGTGATCGGCGAGCGCCATCGGGTCCAGCGCGCGCGGGCTCGGAGGACGCACCACGACGGCGTCGCGCAGGAAGGGAGCCAGCGGCCCGAGCACGCCCGCGGCGTCCTTGTCCTTCATGAGCCCGAGGATGAAGCGCGCGGGCTTCTTCGAGAACGGGGAGGCCTTCCACGTCGCCGCCAGCGCGCGGGCCGCTTCGGGGTTGTGGGCGCCGTCGACGACGAGGGTCTTCTTTCCGAAGCGGATCACGTCGAAGCGGCCCGGCCACTCGACGCGCGCGAGGCCCTTCGCCCAGGCGGCCTCGGACACGCGCAGACCGGAGGCGTCCACGGCCGCGCGCGCCAGCGCCGCGTTCCAGCCTTGGCGCGAGCCCAGCACGGACAGCGCGCGGCGCCGGCCGTCCGGAGCGCGCAGAATCTGCCGCCCCCGCGCCCAATCGGTCCTCACGCACGCCCACGGACGGCGCACGACGACGGGCACGCCGCGCCTGGCCGCGCGCGCGAGCGCGGGCAGGGCCGGCCTCACGGCCGGGCGCCCGGCCTTGAAGATGCCCGCCTTCTGGCGCGCGATCTCCGCAAGCGTGCGGCCCAGATAAGCCTGATGATCGTAGTCGACCGAGGTCACGACCGCCGCGAGCGGAGCGGGCACGACGTTCGTCGCGTCGAGCAGGCCGCCCAGGCCCGTCTCGAGCACCATCACGCCGCAGCCCTCGCCGGCGAAATGCTGGAACGCGATCGAGGTGAGCAGCTCGAAATACGTCAGCCGCTTCTTCGCGTCGGCGGCGAGCGCGCGCGACAGCGCCCGCGCGAACGCCTTCTCCGGTATCGGACGGCCGTCGACCTTGATCCGCTCGCGCGGGCCGAGCAGGTGCGGCGACGTATAGAGGCCGGTCTTGTAGCCGGCCGCCGTCAGCACCGAGGCGAGGATCGCGCAGGTCGAGCCCTTGCCGTTCGTTCCCGCGACGTGGAAGGCCGGGACCTTCAAATGCGGGTCGCCGAGGCGGGCCAGATGCGCGCGCACGCGATCCAGGCCGAGTTCGATGCGCGTCTCCTGGCGCTCCTCGAGGACCGCCAGCGCGCGCTCGAAGGTCATTTCACCCGCTCGACGCGGGCTCCGGCGCCGGCGAGCTTGCGCTCGACGTCCTCGTAGCCGCGGTCGATGTGGTAGACGCGCGCGATCGTCGTGCGGCCCTTGGCCGCGACGGCGGCGACGAGCAGGGCCGCGCCGGCGCGGATATCGGAAGCCATGATAGGGGCTCCCGACAAGCGCTCCTGGCCGGCGACGACGGCGGTGCGGCCGGACACCGCGATCTGCGCGCCCATGCGGCCGAGCTCGGCGGCGTGCAGGAAACGGTTCTCGAAGACGGTCTCGGTGACCTTCGCGAAGCCGGTGCAGAGCGTCATCAGCGCCATCCACGGCGCCTGCAAGTCGGTCGGAAAGCCCGGGTGCGGCTTCGTCACGACGGAGACCGCCTTCGGGCGGCGCTCCATCGACAGCTCGATGAAGCCCTTGCCCGTCTTGATCTTGGCGCCCGCGCGCTTGAGGCCCGAGAGCACGGCCGTCAGGTGCGACGCCTCGGCGCCGAGCAGCTTCACCTTGCCGCGCGCGGCGGCCGCGGCGAGCAGGAACGTGCCGGCCTCGATGCGGTCGGGGATGACCCGGTGGCGCGCCCCCCCCAGCTTCGGCTTTCCGTCGATCACGACGGTCGCCGTTCCGGCTCCCCGCACTTTCGCTCCGAGGCGCTCGAGGAAATTCCCCAGGTCTTCCATCTCGGGCTCCCGAGCGGCGTTCGTGATCGTCGTTCGACCCTCGATCACGGCGGCAGCCATCATGAGGTTCTGAGTCGCGCCGACCGACGGGAAGCGCAGCCTGATCGTCGTCGCGTTGAGCTTCGGCGCCGACATGATGATGTCGCCCTGGTCGGCGATGCGGCGAGCGCCCATGGTCTCGAAACCTTTCAAATGGATGTCGATCGGACGCAGGCCGATCGCGCAGCCGCCGGGAATCGGCACGCGCACGAGCCCGAAGCGGGCGAGGAGCGGCCCCGCCGCCAGCACCGAGGCGCGCATCTGCTTGACGATTTCGTAGGGCGCCTGCGTCTTGAGCGAACCCGTGGACGTGACCGTCACGGTCGAGCCGTTCACCTTCGCCTTCTTGCCGAGGCTCTCCAGCAGGCGGAACGTCGTGCGCAGGTCGCGGAGCGAGGCCGGCACGTTCTCGATCACGCACGCCTCGTCCGTGAGGAGGGTGGCGATCAAAATCGGCAGGGCCGCGTTCTTCGCGCCGCTGATCTTGATGGTTCCGGACAGCGGCTTTCCGCCCTCGATGACAAGCTTATCCATGAATAAGCCAATTTACCATTTTTGACCGGGATACCTTTCTGGTGTCAGGCCTGCCGATAGTCGCGAAAATCGTCGTTTTGTCCACGGCGCAATGTGCGGACAAATTGGCCTTTCCCGGTACGAACGGCAGGCCTGACACCAAACTACTGGGGCAGGACGCCGAAGGCCATGCGGTCGTGGCCCTGGAGGTCCTTCTTGACGTGGACCTCCTTGAACCCGAGCTGGGCGTAGATCTTGGAGACGGCGGGGCCTTGCTTGGAGCCGATCTCCATGGCCAACGAGCCGCCCGGCTTGAGCATCTTGGGCGCCATCGCGGCGATGGCGCGAATCGCGTCCAGGCCGTCCTTGCCGCCGTCGAGCGCCATGCGCGGCTCGCGCTGGACCTCGGGCTCCAATCCGTCCAGCTCCTTCGTCGGAATGTAGGGCGGGTTCGAGACGAGCATGTCCGCCCAGCCGCGCAGGCCTTGCCGGTCGGAGAACAAGTCCTCGCGCACGAAACGGATGCGGTTGCCGACGTGTTGGGCGATCGCGTTTTTCTGGGCCAGGTCCAGCGCCGCCTTGGACAGATCGGTCGCGAAGATCGTCGCCTGGGGCAGGAGCTGGGCGAGCGCGATGGCGATGCAGCCCGTTCCGGTTCCGATCTCGAGGATCTTGGGCTGGGCGACCTTCTTCAAGATGCGCTCGCACTCGAGCACGAGCTCCTCGGTCTCCGGGCGCGGCACGAGCGAGTCGCGCGTCACCTCGATCTTGATGCCAAGGAAGGGCTGATGCCCGAGGATGTAGGCCACGGGCAGGCGCTTGCCCCGCCACTTCACCCAATCCCAGTACTGGTGCTGCTCCTTCACCGTGAGCGGGCGGCCGCTATTAAGCAAAGCCGCAGGCCTCGAGACGCCGAACATCTCGGCCATCAGGAACTCGGCGCTGGGGCGGGCCTCGGGCACCCCGCGCTCGTCGAGGTACTTCTCGGCCTTGGCCAGCCAGTCTCCGACCGTGCCGCCGCTCACTGTTCCTCCGCCATGAGCAGGCGGCGCTGCTCGTCGCGCAGGGCCTCGAACACGGGGCTCATCGCCCCCTCCATGATGTCGGAGAGGTTGTGCCAGGAACGCTCGAGGCGGTGGTCGGTGACGCGCGACTGCGGGAAGTTGTAGGTGCGGATCTTCTCCGAGCGGTCGCCGGTGCCGACCTGCGTCTTTCGAGCCGACGCGTTGGCGGCGGCGGCCTTCTCGCGCTCGGCGTTGGCGAGGATCGAGAGCAGGCGGCGCATGGCCTTGTCGCGGTTGCGGCCCTGGCTGCGCTCCTCCTGGCACTCGACGACGATTCCGGTCGGGATGTGCGTGATGCGCACCGCCGTCTCGACCTTGTTGACGTTCTGGCCGCCCGCGCCGCCGGCGCGGTAGGTGTCGACCTTCAGCTCGTCGGGACGCACCGTGATTTCGGCCGTCTCCTCGGCCTCGGGCATGACGGCGACGGTCACCGTCGAGGTGTGGATGCGCCCCGCCGCCTCGGTGGCCGGCACGCGCTGCACGCGATGGACCCCTCCTTCATACTTCAGCCAGGAGAACACGTCCTTGCCGGAAACCAGGATGACGCCCTGCTTCACGCCCTTGCCGGCCGAGGACAGGTCCTGCGTCTCGACCTTCCAGCCCTTGGCCTCACAGAAGCGCATGTAGGCGCGCAGCAGCTCGCCGGCGAAGAGGCCCGCCTCGTCGCCGCCCGCGCCGGCGCGGATCTCGAGGTAGCAGTTCTTCGAATCGTTGGGGTCCTTGGGCAGGAGCTCGACCGCGATCTCGCCCGATAATACGGCCCGGCGGCTTTCCAGGGCCGGGCGCTCCGCCTCGGCCATCTCCTTCATCTCGGGGTCGGCCTCCATGGCGGCGAGGCCCTCGAGCTCTCCCTCGACGCGGATCAATTCGCGCACCTTGGCCATCAGAGGCCCCAACTGGCTGTGCTTCACCGCGAGCTCCTTGAGCTCGGCGGCCGACAGCCCGCCGCTCGCGAGCTTTCCTTCCAGCTCGCGGTATTCGGCGTCGAGTTTGGCGATCTTAGGGTCCATGGTCTTCCGGTGTCAGACCTCCCACTTCCCACTTTTTACGATTGGGGAGGCTATTTGTAAAAAGTGGGAAGTGGGAGGTCTGACACCAACATAAAACAACGGGCCCCGGCCTTTCGGCCGGGGCCCGTTCTGGTTTCGCGTCGCTAGTCCTTCTTAGCGGGCTTGTCCTTCTTGGGAGCGGCCTTCTTGTCGTCTTCCTTCTTCACGGCGCTGGAGAGAACCTTCTCTCTCTTCGCCGTATGGCCGACGTGGGCGAGGCGCTTGGTCTGGGTTTTGGCGACCTTGCGCTCGACCGTCTTGCCCTCGGTGGCGACGAAGCGCTTCTTGAAGCGATCGATGCGGCCGGCGGTGTCGAGGATCTTCTGCTGGCCCGTGTAGAACGGGTGCGAGAGCGAGGAGATGTCGAGCTTGACCATCGGGTAGGTCTTGCCGTCCTCCCAGACCACCGTGTCCTTGGCGGCGACGGCGGAGCGGGTCAGGAAGCCCTTGTTGGCGGAGACGTCCTGGAACACGACGGTGCGGTAAAGCGGGTGCAGGTTCTTCTTCATGATTGGGTCATTGTACCAAATTCTCGTCGATAAATGAAGTCAGTCTTTCCTGCTCAGCGCCCAGATGCCGTTGCCCCGGCAGGCTATATACAGGAAGACCCAGGCATAGACCGCCGCCAGCTCGCCCCCGTTATTGGACGGCCAGAAATCTGAATTCCACTTGAATTTCCAATGGAATTGAGCATAGGCGACGGCCATGGTCCCGGAACTGATGAAGGCCGCCCAACGGGTCTGCCAACCGATCAGGATCATCGCGCCGCCGATCAACTCGATCATCCCGCCCAGCCACATCTGAGAGCCGATCACCAGCGGCGGCATCTGCGGGTGCGGGTAGACCCCGAGGATCTTCTGCGCGCCGTGGAAGGCGAACAACAGGCCGGACACGATCCGCAGGCCGGCGTACGCGGGCTCGACGAGATGCTTGAGGGATTTCATGCGCCGAGTCTAGCAAACTCAGCGCAGGCGCTTGAGCAGGTCGCGCGCCTTGGCCGCCATCGCGGCGCGCTCCTCCCGGATGATCTCCTGGAGCTCGAGCTCGTGCACGCCGCTGCGCAGGGCGGAGCGGGCGAGCAGGGTCCGCTCGCCGCCCTCCACGAAGCCGTCGACCAGCGCCGCGCGCACGAGGCCGCGCAGCATTCCGACGTCGAAGCCCGGATTGAACTCGAGGCCTCCCGTCCGCGCGGACTCGATCAGCTCGTCGACCTTCTCCTGAGGCACGCCGAGGCGGTCGGCGACGGCCGAGAGGTACGCGCGCTCACGGTCGCTGATCGCGCGGTCGGAGACAGCGAGCACCGCCAGGGCCGCGAGAACGTCGACCGGCGGGGCGCCCGCCCCGAACTCCGCGCCCGGCAGCACCTGCGCCTGCCCGTCATCCCCGGGACGCCGCCACTCGCCGAACGCCTCCACGCGGGCCAGCACCCAGCCGACGGGCTCGCCGCAGTAGCCGCACACGGCCTGGGCGACGCCCTCGATCGGCGCGCCGCAGGCCTGGCAGCGCGTCGCGCTCAGCCCCGCCTTCCAGCGCGTCTCGACGCCCGCGCGGCGCTGGAAGATCATGTAGTCGGTCCGACGTCTCCTGTTCGCCTCCCAGCGCACCTGAATATGGACCTCGTCCACGTCCGGCCCGGGGACGAAGGCGGCCGTCTCGACGGCTCCGATCTGCGGCTCGAAGAGGACCTCGTCGAAGCGCAGGCCGGCGATGAATTCGGGAGCGGCCAGGCCGCGCAGCCCGGCGCCGTCCTTGGCGCGCCAGGCGGCGAGCAGGCGCCAGAACGCGACCGTCGCCCGGTCCTCGAGCACCGTCAGGCCGACCTCGGGGTCCTTCTCGCGCAGCGCGCTCCAGCCGGTGACCTCGCGCCGCGGATCCGGAAACCGCCATTCCCACGGCACGGTGGACTTGACCGCGATCCAGTCGAACTCGCCGGAGTTGATCCACGCCTTGCACGCCCCGCAGCGCGCCGCGTCGGAAACGACGAGCGCGGCGCCGCAGCTCGGGCACCGTCCCTCGAGCGCGCCGCGATCCGCCTTCGTCGCGGCGCCCAGGCGGCGCGCGAACGTCCAGATCTCCTCGTAGGTCTCGTGCCCGCCCTCGCGGACCGCCCCCGTCTTCGCGTCGACGCTCTCCCGACGCGCCGAGACCTTGAAGCGCACCGCGACGCAGTCGTAGTGGACGCCGCACGCGAAGTCGATCGCCAGGGCGTCGCGCAGCTCGACCTCCGAGAGCCGGTGGCGGACTCCGGCCGCGTCCTGGATCGCGTGCTCCTCGCGCAGCCTCTCGAGGAAGCCGTCCGACACGAACGGCCGCGCCAGGCCCAGGCTGCGGGCGCTCCAGGCGCCCTGAACCTTCAGGAAAATCGCGGACGCGCGCTCGAGGAACGCCTTCTCGTCGAAGCCGGGGTCGCGCCCGCGCAGCTCGGCGAACGCC
Source organism: uncultured Elusimicrobia bacterium (assembly GCA_964623465.1). GTDB lineage: Bacteria > Elusimicrobiota > Elusimicrobia > UBA1565 > UBA9628 > GWA2-66-18. The sequence continues at coordinate 4,110 of CAZURZ010000044.1, read as the reverse complement.
TGCAGCCGCTGCAGCGACGCCTGCGCCCGGCGTCCCTCGACGATGATGACGGCGTCCCGGCGCTCCTTGGCCGCGCGCACCTTCGTCCAGAGCACGTAGACCGCCACCGCGGCGAAGACCAGTCCCGCCTGGATCACGCCCGGGCGGTGGAAGAATTCGTCCGCGCGCGCGAGCAGCGCCTCGTTGCCGAGCGGGTCCGGCCCGAACTCGAAGCCCAGATCGGCGAGCGTCAGGCGCTCCTCGTCCATGGGCCCAGGGTAACCCGGGCCGGAATTCCCGTCAAGTGCTCCCCCTGGCGGGGCGCTCCGTCTCCGGCTACACTGTCGGAATGCGGTCCCTGCGCCTGGCGCTCGTCCTGTCGTGCGTCCCGCCGGCCGTTCACGCCGCCTCCGCGGAGGACGAGCGCATCTGGGCCTACACCCAGGCCTGCGCCAAGGCCGCCACTCCCGGCTCGCGCACGGCGGGGCTTCCGGGGGCTTCCGAGACCTACTTCCTCTCCGTCGAGAAGGGCTTCCCGCGCGTCGACGCCGACGTCGACCTGCGCTATTGGCCCGGGATGACGGACCAGGAACTGGCCCAGGCCGAACTCCTCATGGACGAGTCCCGCAAGGCCATCCGCCGTTTCTACGCGAACTACGGCTTGATCGTGGAGCCGGTCTTCCACCACGTCCGCGACGAGAAGCCCGCGGGCAAGAACCATTACGTGGTCTATCTCGCCCGCCACCTCGAGGGCATGAGCGCGATGAACTGGGGCGTCAACGCCTCCTGGCCGGCCCGGGAACGAGGGATGATCCATACTCACGAATTCGGCCACGTCCTCGGACTCAAGGACGAGTACGAGACCCTGATGGCCGAGCGCCTCGGCGAGCCGGACAACATCATGCGGACCTGGAATGCGCCCGACGGGCGCCTCTACCTGCGCCAGATCAAGACGATCCTCGCGCGACTGTGCCCCGGCATCTGACGTCGCGGACATAAATCAGCAACCGCGACCTCGCACACTGTCCGGGCCAGGATGAAGACCCGGGTTCGCCGAGACAAGGGATTCGCATGGACCGCGCTCGCCGCGGTCTTGTCCGTGCCCGCCGTGGGCTGCGTCCTGTGGACGCAGGAACTGCGCCGCGCGGCCCCGCCCGCGACGACGCCCAAGCGCGTGACGGCCATCCCCTTCCGCGAGCCCGCCCCGCCCGAGCCCGCCCCCGCCCCCTCCGGCGAGATCCGCCTTCAGGGACTGATCATCGCCGAGAACGCCCCCCGCCGGGCCATCGTCAACGGCGTGATCGTGAAAGAAGGCGAGAAGATCGACGGGGCCGTCGTCCTGCGCATCGACACCCAGGAAGTGCACTTCGCCTCCCCCGCCGGCAACTTCACCAAGCGCCTCGGCGGCTGACGCGGAGGGCGTGAGACGGCGGCCGGCCGCCCTCACCCCCGAACTGTTCCCGGAAAAGGCATAATAGGGGCATGAACACCCCCAAGAAGACGCGCCTGTATCGGAAGTACAAGAACGCCGGCGGCAAGTCCACCGTCGCGCAGTTCGAAGTCGAGAAGGACGCGATCAACATCCGCTTCACCGACCACTCGTCCTACCGCTACACCAACCAGAGCGCGGGGCCCGAGAAGATCGCCAAGATGAAGGAGCTCGCCCTGGCCGGCAAGGGGCTCGACACCTACATCAAGGACACGGTGAAGGACGCCTACTGCCGCAAGATCCGCTAGGCCGGGCGCCTAGAGGCCTTTGCGCATCACGAACTTCGACATCCCCCCGGGGAAGCCGTCGAAGCGGCACGCGGTCTCGTAGCCCCGCTTGGCGTAGAATTCCGGCGCCTGGAAGCTGAAGGTGTCGAGGTAGACGAGCCGGCAGCCGCGCTTGCGCGCCTCGGCCTCGAAGAGGGCGACGAGCCGGCTCCCGAGCCCCCGGCCGCGCAGGTCCTTGCTGACCCACAGCATCTGCAGCTCGGCGGCAGCCCCCCACGTCCGGCCGACGGCGCCGCCGAGGACGCGGCCGGCGCCGGCGCGCGCGAAGCAGGCGAGCTTCTTGATCGCCGCGGTGTCGGCCGCCTCGGCGTTGTAAGACCCGAGCCCGCCGTCGACGACGGCCAGATCCGAGGGGCTGGGCTCGGCCGGCGTCTCCCACGAGAGGTCGTCGAGGTTCAGAGGCGCTTGAGGAAGGAGACGAGCCGCTCGTTGAAGACGGCCGGGTTCTCGGCGTTGGAGAAGTGGCCGGCCTCGGGAACGATGTGCAGCTCGGCTCCGGGGATGCGCGACTTCATCGCCTCGGAGAGGGGCAGCGGCGTGATCTTGTCCTGGGAGCCGACGAGGATCGCGGTCGGCGCCGTGATCTTGCCCAGGTTCGGCGTCTGGTCCGGGCGCGCCGCCAGCGCCGCGAGCGCGGCCGCGACGGCCTCGGGCGAGGACTTGGCGGCGACGGAGCGCAGGAAGGGTTCGGCCTTCTTGTCGTGGACCGCGTCCTTGAGGAACGGGGTCAGGAAGGCCTCGACGCCGGCGTTGCGGACGTAGTCGATGGCGGCGGCGCGTTTGGCCTTGTTCTCGTTGGCGTCGGCCTCGGCGCGCGTGTCGCACAGGACGAGGCCCGCCACCCGGTCCGGGACGGACGCGGCGATCTGAAGGGCAGCGTAGCCTCCCATGGAGAGGCCCACGAAGACGGCCTTGCCCGGAACGGACTCGAGGACGTCCGCCGCGGCGTGCTCGATCAGCCACGGAGCGGTCAGGGCGCTCCCCCCGAAGCCGCGCAGGTCGGGGATGAGGACGCGGAAGTCGGAGAGCGCCGAGACCTGCGGCTCCCACATCGCGCCGGACATGGGGAAGGCGTGGAGCAGGACGACCGTGCGCCCGCCCGGGTTCCCCGTCTCGCGGACGAAGAGCTTCATCGCTTCCCGATCTTGGCCTGCGGGTTGACGGCCTTGCCGTTGCGGTCGCGCACCTCGAAGTGCAGGTGCGGCCCGGTCGAGATGCCCGTGGAACCGACGCGCCCGATCATGGTCTTGCCGCGCTGGACGAGGTCGCCGACGCGCACCATCGTCTTCGACATGTGGCCGTAGCGCGTCGTCTCGCCGTTGTTGTGCTTGATGACGACGAGCTGGCCGTAGCCGTCGTGCCAGCCGGCCTCGATGACGCGCCCGCTCCTGGCCGGGTAGATCGGGGTGCCGTAGGGCTTGGGGATGTCGAGGCCGTCGTGCATGCGGCGCCGCTTGAGAACGGGATGGTAGCGCGAGCCGAAACGCGAGGAGATGCGCACGGACTGCGACTCGAAGGGGTAGCGGTAGGTGTCGAAGTTGATCTTCACGCCGGGGATGAGGACGCGGTCGCCGCGCTCGAACCCGAAGGGCTCGAGCAGCGCGATGCCCGGGAAGCCGTTGGCGCGCACGACCTGCTCCTTGAAGCGCGCGCGCTCCTCGGCTCCGGCCTTGAACTTGGCGACGATCGTGTCGAGGGTCTCGCCGTCCTTGCGCACCTCGTAGAGCATGCCGTCGCGGTTCAAGACGGTCATGCGCATGCCGGGATAGGTCAGGACGAACTCGTTGTTGTTCGTGGCCTGGATCGCGGACAGCGGGGCGCCGTAGTTCTTGGCGATGTGGCCGACCCAGCCCTCCCCCTTCTGGATCCGGTGCTCGCCGTAGAGCAGGCGGCGCGACTTGGCCATGACCGCGGGCACCGGCTCGTCGGGGCCGGGAGACGTCAGCACCGAGAAGCGGTTGAACGCGCTCGACTCCGAGCCCGAGACCAGGACGGCGGCCCGAAGCGGGAGCGCGAGGAACGGCACGAGCAGGGCGGCTTTCATCTATTGGCCGGCGAGATTCGAGAGCTCCATGGATTTTAAGAATTCTTTGTTGGACTTGGTGGAGAGAAGTTTCTCCCGGAGCAGGTCCATGGCCTCGACCGAGGCCAGCGGCGCGAGGACCTTGCGCAGGATCCAGATCTTGTTGATCTCGTCCTCCGAGAGCAGCAGCTCTTCCTTGCGCGTGCCGGTGCGGTTGATCTCGATGGCCGGGAACATGCGGCGGTCGGCGAGCTTGCGGTCGAGGTAGGCCTCGGAGTTGCCGGTGCCCTTGAACTCCTCGAAGATGACCTCGTCCATGCGCGAGCCGGTGT
>CAZURZ010000043.1:14128-17132 GCA_964623465.1 uncultured Elusimicrobia bacterium | reverse complement strand
ACCTCCGATCCCCGGGCCGTGCCGCTGCTGGTCGGGCTCGGCGTGGACGCGATGAGCATTTCTCCGCGCATGTTCCTGCGCGTCAAGCAGACGATCCGGGGCCTCAAGCACGACGCGATGAAGAAGCTCGTCGCCAAGGCCCTCGCCTGCCCCGAATCCGACGACGTCCGCCGCCTGCTCGAGCAGAACCCCTGACACCATGAGCGAACCCGCGCGCATACGCAACTTCTCCATCATCGCCCACATCGACCACGGCAAGTCGACGCTCGCCGACCGCCTGCTCGAGATGACGGGCACGATCGCCAAGCGCGAGATGCAGGCGCAGATCATGGACTCGATGGAACTCGAGCGCGAGCGCGGCATCACGATCAAGGCCAAGGCCGTGCGCATGGATTACGAGGCCCCCGACGGCCAGAAGTGGCTGCTCAACCTCATCGACACGCCCGGCCACGTCGACTTCACCTACGAGGTGAGCCGCGCGCTCGCCGCGTGCGAGGGCGCCTTGCTCGTCGTCGACGCGACCCAGGGCGTGCAGGCGCAGACGCTCGCCAACGCCTCCCTCGCCCAACAGGTCGGCCTGCGCATCATCCCGGTCATCAACAAGGTCGACCTTCCGTCCTCCGACGTCGACGGCACGCTCGAGCAGATCTTCGACGTCCTCAAGATCATCGAGGATCCGGTTCTGATCTCCGCCAAGACCGGGGAGGGCGTGCAGGGAGTGCTCGACGCGATCGTCAAGGACGTTCCGGCTCCGCCCGGCGATCCGGCCAAGCCCCTCTCGGCCCTGATCTTCGACTCGACGTACTCGACCTTCCGCGGCGTGATCCTGCTGATCCGCGTGGTCGACGGGTCGATCAAGAAGGGCCAGCGCGTCAAGTTCTTCTCGACCGGCACCGAGGCGATCGTCGAGGAGGTCGGCGTCCTGCGGCCCAAGATGACGCCCGCCGACAAGCTCTCCGCCGGCGAGGCCGGCTACCTGATCTGCGGGATCAAGGACATCCACACCGTGCGCGTCGGCGACACGGTCATGGAAAAGGACCGGCCGCTCGCGACGCCGCTTCCGGGATACAAGGAAGCCAAGCCGGTCGTTTTCGCCGGCATCTTCCCGATCGACCAGAGCGAGTACACGGCGCTGAAGTACGCGCTCGACAAGCTCAATCTCGAGGACTCCTCCTTCAACTACCAGGCGGATTCATCGCAGGCGCTCGGCTTCGGCTACCGCCTCGGCTTTCTCGGCCTCCTGCACATGGACATCGTCAAGGAGCGCCTGCAGCGTGAGTTCGACCTCGACCTGATCGTCACGGCCCCGAACGTCATCTACCGCCTGCAGACCTACGACGGCAAGTGGCAGATCGTCGACAACCCGGCCAAGTTCCCGCCGCACGGCGAGATCAAGGCCGTCGAGGAGCCCTACGTCCTCCTCACGATCATCCTGCCCATCGAGCACCAGGAGCCGGTCCTCAACCTGATCAAGGACCGCCGTGGAGAGCACGTCGGCATCGAGTACCTCTCCCCGACGCGCATGCTGATCAAGTACAACCTGCCGCTCTCCGAGATGGTCGTGAACTTCTACGACCGCCTGAAGTCGGTGTCGAAGGGCTACGCGACGCTCGACTACGCGCCCATCGGCAACCGCGAATCGGACATGGTGAAGCTCGAGGTGCTCATCCACGGAGAGCCCGTCGACGCGCTGTCCCAGATCGTCCACCGCGACAAGGCCCAGGACGTGGGCCGCAAGCTGTGCGAGAAGCTCAAGGAGCTGATCGACCGGCAGAATTTCGAGGTCGCCATCCAGGCGCGCGTGAACGGCAAGTTCATCGCCCGCGAGACGCTCGGCGCCAAGCGCAAGGACGTCATCGCCAAGTGCTACGGCGGCGACATCACGAGAAAGAAGAAGTTGTTGGGCAAACAGAAGGAAGGAAAAAAGAGAGCCAAGCTGATCGGCACCGTCGAGGTGCCGCAGGAAGCCTTTCTCGCGGTCCTCAAGATCGACGACGAACAGAAGTGAGCTGAGAGCAGATCATGGAAGAAAGGTTATTGTTCGTGGGCGTGTCTTTGGGCCTCTTCGCCTGGTATTCCCGCCGCTGGAAGGACCGCGGCGGCCCCGCGACGCCGTTCCAGTCCGCCGCCTGGCACGCCTTGTTCTACGCGATCGCGGCGTTCTCCATCGTCATGATCATGACGATGGTGTTCGAGGGACGCACCAAGGTGATCGCGGTGTGGGCGCGGGCCCTGCGCGTGGGCGACATCGTGCCCGCGGCGACGGCGGCCGTCATCGCCGCCGCGATCGGCTGGTGGCGCGCCTGGTCGAAGGGCGAGAGCGTGGAGAGCCGCCGCTTCTATCTCGACGACGACCTGGAGTGGGCCGACACGGTCTTCTCCTCGGCCCTGCTGGCCTGGGTGCTGATGACGTTCCTGATCCAGGCCTTCAAGATCCCCTCCGGCTCGATGGAGAAGACCCTTCTCATCGGCGACCACCTCTTCGTCAACAAGTTCATCTACGGGGTGCGCGTCCCGGTCTGGGGCAAGCGCCTGCTGACTTTCCGGGGCGTCCAGCGCGGCGACGTGATGGTCTTCGAGTTTCCGGTCACCGATCCGCGCGAGCCGCACTGCGGCAAGATCAACGCCGGCGAGAACTTCATCAAGCGCGTGATCGCTCTCCCGGGAGAGACCGTGGCGGTGAGCGCGGGCAAGGTCCTCATCGACGGCAAGCTGATGAGCGACGAGGGCTACGCGCAGTGGGGCGACCAGTTCCGCCAGCCCCAGTCGGTGCGCGCCACCGAGCTCAAGCCCGAGGAGTACCAGAAGCTCTGGGAGGAGCACCGGCTCGACCGGGAGCTCGGCGACATCCAGCGCGACTACTTCGGCCCGGTCAAGGTTCCCGAGGGCAAATACTTCATGATGGGCGACAACCGCGATCACAGCTGCGACTCCCGCTATTGGGGTCCGGTCGACGCGAAGTTCGTGAAGGAGGCCGAGGCGGCGGGCTTCTCGGGCCTCAAGG
>CAZURZ010000043.1:0-14118 GCA_964623465.1 uncultured Elusimicrobia bacterium | reverse complement strand
CCGTCGCGCATCAAGGTGGTCCGCTGAGCGAGCCGCGCTCCTGCCCGGGCTGCTCGCGCGGGGGGGCCTTCGGCCTCGTCGAGCGCTGGCGCGACCGGATCGCGGGCGGCGACTACGTCCTGTGGTCGTGCGCGGCCTGCGGCCTGGTCTTCTCGGAGCCGCGCCAAGCCCCGTCCTCCGACTGGTACGAGAAGGCCGCGCCCCTGCGCGCCGGGGAGGCGCGCCCTCTTCCCGCGGGGGACCGGCGTTTCGCGGCCTTCTTGTCGGAGGGCCTCGAGCCCGGGACAATATTGGACGTTGGCTGCGGGGACGGCGGATTTCTCGGCTTGGCGAAGCGGGCCGGCTGGAGGGGCGTCGGCGTCGACTACGACGCGCGCGTGATCGCGCGGGCCAAGGAGCGCGGCCTCGAGGCGCACGCCGACGACTTGCTGGCCTTCCTGAAGAAGCGTGCGCCCGCGGAGTTCGACGCGGCCGTCCTCTTCGACGTGCTCGAGCACACCCCGGAGCCCGGAGAGCTGCTCGACGCGGTGACGCCCCTTCTTAAAAAGGGCGGCTATCTCGCGCTGACACTGCCCAACGCGTCGCGCCCTTTGCCCTTCAAGCGCGAGGAACATGATTACCCGCCGCATCATTTCACCCGCTGGAGCCCGTCGGCGATGCGGACATTCTTGGCGTCCAAAGGGTACTCCGTCGTTCGTCAGGACGCGGGCACGTTGAGACTGGCGTATCTCTCCGACCACCTTTATTTCGCGGCGATCGCTCCCTTGATATCGGCCTATAAAACCCTCAAATTCGGCGCCGCCGCGACGGGCAAGACGGTGACCGAGCTCGAGGGGGGAGGCGCGGGCGCGCTCTCCGACAAGGCGGCCCGTCAGCGCCTCGTCGACGCGGCGAAGCTCGTCTTGCGCGTCGTGACCTGGCCGGCCGCGGCGCTGATGTGGGTCTTCTACAAGCTGACCCGCCCGCTGCCCGGCGACTCGCTCTACACGCTCGCGCGCCGCGCCTAGCGCCTCATCGATAGAGGCGCTTCGACATCATGCGCACCGTGTCGCCCAGCTCCTCGACGAGCTCCTCGCTGTAGCCCTCGGCCGCGCACTCGAGCACCGTGTCGGGAAAGACGAACACGTAATGGCGCCACTCGCCGTTCGCCCACTGCGAGGCGGGAACCTCGAAGCAGCCGAGTTCCTGTCCTTCGCGCTTTCCATACTTGTGCTCGCGGCAGCGCGGAAAGGCCACGACGACGCACTGGTCTCGGCGCGCGACGAAGGCCCGGTAGGAGAGCACGAGCCCGCCGTCCTTGGCCAGCACGATGGGAAGAGGCTCCTTGGCGTCCGGGTCGGGGATCGGCAGGCGGGTCAGGCGGGTCTTCGTGTCGGCCATCTCCCCGCAGTGTAGCCCCAAGACGGCCCTACGGCCAGGGGTGGCGCGGGTAGCGGCGCTGCAGCTCCTTCTTGATCGTGGGGTAGGCGTTGACCCAGAAGGAGGACAAATCCGACGTTTTCTGGACCGTCCGGTAGTTCGGCGCGAGGATGTCGTAGATCACGGGCAAGCGGCCCTCGCACAGGGCCAGGGTTCCCTTCATCCCGACGAAGTCGCCCAGGCGGGCGTCGAGCTCGGCGGGATTCGTCTCGTGATAGGTGAAGCGCCCGTTCTTGCCCGACGGCAGCTTCTTCGTCGTCGGCAGCACGCGGTCGAGATAGGCCGACAAGGCGGGTCCCAGGTAGGCGTTCAAGTGAGGCAGCAGCTCCGCGCGCTCGATGTCCTTCCGGGAGTTCCTGCCGTGGCAGACCTCTCCGTACACGAGCGTCCAGTCCTCGCGCGACATCTCCGGGAAGCCCATGTCGGGGTACAGGCGCCGCGCGAGCGCGACGCGCACGAGCCACTGCTTGGCCTTGTCGTCGAGGCCGGGGTGGAGCAGCTCGCCGGAGGCGTATTTCTCGGCCCACAGCTCGGCCGAGGCCGTCTTGTCCTCCTTCTTATGAACGGCTTCCTTCCGAGCGATGACGAGCCCTCGAAAAACGAGCCGATCCTCATGAACGACGCGGCCCTTTCTCTGGTCGAACTCGGAGGCCTTTTCCCATTTCGTCTCGCCGGGAAACTCCCGGACGATGAAGTCTGGGTCGTAGGACAGATACAGCGTCACGCCGGCCTGGCGGGCCTGGCCGCCGCCGGCTCGTTCCCGGGCGTCGAGGGCGAGGATGAGCGGAGGGGCCTTCTTCGCGTCGACGGGCAAGGTCGCGCCGCGTCCGTCGGCGAGCCGGTAGAACGAGCCTTCGCCCTCCCGCGCGGCGAGACGGTCGAAGAAAGCGTCGAGCCAAACGCGGGCGAGCGAGCCCTTCGTCGCGGGCGCCTCCTCGACGTAGAGGCGCTTGAGCTGGCGGAAGGTCTCGACGGCCTCCCAGTCGAAATCGCCGCGCGCGCCGGCGAGCAGGTCGGAGGCGAGCTCGCCGAGGTCGGCCGCCGTCGCGGGCGGCCGGTCGCCGGCGCTCTCGAAGACCGCGGCCATGGCGCAGGCGCGCTCGTACTGATCCGGCCCGAGGCCGCGCGAGGCTTCGAGCACGGCTGCGATCTTGGGCGGGGCCGGGTAGCGCAGCAGGGCGCGGCCGAGCGCCGTGGCGCGCCCCTTCGGATCGACGGCCCCGAGGGAGTCCAGAGCCTTGCCGGCCGCCGCCCAGGCCGTCTCCTGGGGCGCGGTCAGCCAGTCGACGTCGCCGGGCAAGGACGCGGCCTGCAGGCGCAGCGCGCTCAACTCGAGCCGCGCGATCTCGGGCTTGAGGCTCTCCGCCATCGCGGCCTCCTCGTTGACCGTCCACAGGCGCACGCAGCGCCCCGGCGCGGTGCGGCCGGCGCGGCCGGCGCGCTGGGCGGCGTTGGCGCGCGAGATCCGCGTCACGTAGAGCGTGTTGATGCCTCGCGCCGCGTCGTACGCGGCGACGCGGTGCAGTCCCGAGTCGATCACGCGCGTCACGCCGGGAATCGTCAGGCCGGTCTCGGCCACGTTCGTGGCCACGATCACCCTCTGACGCTCGCCCGCGACGAGCGCCCGGTCCTGCTCCTCGGGCTCCATCGAGCCGTGCAGCCCGATCAGATCGAGGCCGTGTTCGCGGCACAACGGCCCCAGCACGGTCAGGCAGCGCCGGATCTCGCGCAGGCCGGGCATGAAGACGAGCACCGAGCCGTCGAGTCCTTCTTTGACGAGCTCCTTCAACGCGCCGAGCGCGCTGTCGGCGGCGCCGGCGCGGGCGTCGGGCGCGCGGTGGCGCACGTCGACGGGAAACAGCCGGCCGGGCACGTCGAGGAGCGCCGCGCCGGGCAGGTACTCGGCCAGCGCGCCCGAAGCGAGAGTGGCCGACATCACGACGAGTTTCAGTTCCGGCCGCTCGGCGCGCAAGCGCTTGAGCCACGCCAGCGCCAGGTCGGCGTCGAGCGAGCGCTCGTGGAACTCGTCGAGGAGAACGGCGCCGACTCCGGAGAGCTTCGGGTCCTTCGTCATCTGCGCCGTGAAGACGCCGTAGGTCTGGAACACCAGCTCGGTTTTGGCTCCGCAGCGCGAGTCGAAGCGGACCTGGTAGCCGACGCGTTCGCCGAGCTTGGTCTTGACCTCCCCGGCCACGCGCGCCGCGAGGCTTCTCGCGGACAAGCGTCTCGGCTCCAGGACGAGGATGCGGCCCGCGGTCTTTCCGAGCAGATACTGCGCGGTCTGCGTGGATTTGCCCGAGCCGGTCGGCGCGGAGAGGATCAGGACGCCCGCGCGCTCGAGCTCGGAGACGATCTTATCGCGGTGGGCGAGAATGGGCAGAGCGGCGCTCACGCGCCGAAGCCCCGGGGGTTGTCCTTCTGCCAGCGCCAATGATCGGCGCACATCTGCTCGACGCCGCGCGCGGCCTTCCAGCCGAGCTTGGAGAGGGCGAGCGAGGGATCGGCCCAGATCGCGGCGGCGTCGCCCGGCCGGCGCGGCATGATCTTGTAGGGGATGTCCTTGCCGGCGGCCTTTCCGGCGGCCGCGATCATCTCGAGGACGGAGCAGCCGCGTCCGGTGCCCAGGTTGACGGCCTGCGCGCCGCTGAAGGATTCGAGCTTGTCCAGGGCCGCGAGGTGGCCCAAGGCGAGGTCCACGACGTGGATGTAGTCGCGCACGCCGGTCCCGTCCGAGGTGGGATAGTCGTTCCCCCAGACGTTGACGAATTCGCGGCGGCCGACCGCGGTCTGCATCACGTAGGGCATCAGATTGTTGGGCGTGCCGCGGGGGTCCTCGCCGATGCGGCCGCTCTCGTGGGCGCCGACGGGATTGAAGTAGCGCAGGAGGGCGATCTTCCAGCGCTTGTCCTCGGCGGCCAGCTCGTAGCACATGTCCTCGATGTCGAGCTTGGTCTGGCCGTAGGGGTTGACCGCCGAGCGGGGGTGGCGTTCGCCGACGGGGCTCTTCTCGACGTCGCCGTACACCGTGCAGGACGAGGAGAACACGAGGCGCGCGCAGCCGGCCGCGCCCATCGCGCCGAGCAGGTTGGCGGTGCCTTCGGTGTTGTTCTGGCGGTAGAGGTCGGGCTTCTCCACCGATTCGCCGACCGCCTTGAGTCCCGCGAAGTGGATCACCGCGTCGAATCCCTCCCGGAGCAGGGCGTCCATCGCGGCGCGTTCGCGCAGGTCGGCCGTCTCCAGGCGCATGTCCCGGCCGGCGAGGGCGCGCACGCGCGCGATCGATTCGGGCGACGAGTTGGAGAAATTGTCGAAGCCGACGACGTCGTGCCCGGCCTTGAGCAGCTCCAGGCAGGCGTGGCTGCCGATGTAGCCGGAGGCGCCTGAAACGAGGACTTTCATCCGAGCGATGATATCAATATACTGGCGGCATGATCCGTCTCGCCGTCCTCGTATTCCTGCTGGCCGGCTGCTCGTCGCCGGCGCGCCGGGATCTCAAGGCGCCGGGCCTCGAGCTGACGGTGCGCGACGGGACGTGGAGCCTGCTGGTCGTCTTCGCCGGGGACGGAAAAGACGTCCCGCGCGTCATCTTCGACGAGCGAGGCGGCGCGGGGCGGGAGCCGCCGACGGCGCCCGTGCGGCTTCCGAAGCGCGGTTTCGACGCGGCCGCCCTGCCTCCCGCGAAGGGGAAGCCTGACACCTACTCGGAGATGACCGCGGGCGGCCGCGCGCGCGGCATCCGCTTCCTGCTGATGAAGGAGCGCCGCGAGGCCTATCCCCTGCTGTGGTGGGGCCTGGGAGACGATCCCGGTCTCGACGGCTTGACGCCGGCGGCGGCGTACGCGCGGATCGGCGAGCTCTTTCCCGAGAAGCCCTAGCTAGAAGGGCGTCATCGCCGACTGCAGGTGATAATAAGGAGGCTTCGCGCGATAGCGCGAGATGCACTCCTTCATGATCTCCTCGATGAAGTCGGCGTACTTCTGTCCGACCATCTCGGCGCAGGCGGGCACGCAGTCGCCGTCGTTGATCGACGGATTCGGATTGATCTCGAGGATGTAGGGGTTGCCCGCCTTGTCGATGCGCACCTCGATGCGGGCGTAGTCATGACAATCGAAGATTCTATAAGCGTCCAGACAGATCTCCGAGATCAGAGCCGACAATTTCTGGCTGTATTTGGCGGGCCGCTCCACCTTGATCTTGGAGTAGACCGAATTGTCTTCCCATTTGGCCTGAAAGGGATAGATGCCCCAGGTGCCCTTGGGCAGATCGTCGAAAATGGATCGTGAGAGCGGGAGCACCTTCACCCGCTCTTCATTTCCCATGATCGACACGTCCACCTCGTCGCCCTCGATGAACTCCTCGATGAGCACGGGCCGGTTGTACTTGTCGAGCAGCATCGCGACCTGCTCTTTCAACGCCTTCAGCGAGGTCACCACCGACGAGTTGCTGATGCCGATGGAGTTGTCCATGTTGGCGATCTTGACCATCAGCGGGTAGTGCAGGTCCTCCCGGATCGGCTCGTCTTTCTGGAAGACGTAGTCGAACTTCGGCGTGGGCAGGCCGTGCTGCTCGAGGATCTTCTTGACCTTGATCTTGTCGATGCACAGCGCGAGGGTGAGCGGGTTCGAGCCGGTGTAGGGGATGCCGAGGCAGTCCAGGATCGCGGCGGCGTGAGGCTCGAGCAGGGATGAGTTGTTGATGCGCTCGCAGACGTTGAAGACCATGTCGACGTTCGCGTTGGCGATCTTCTCGAAGGGAAGGGGCGTCTCGTTCATGTCGAAGAAGGTGACCTTGTGCCCCTTCGACTCCACGGCCTTCTGGATGTTTTTGCCGACGCTCGTCAGGTCGGCGTGCACCGCGCTCTCCTCGCCGCCCTCGGCGTCGAAGATGTTGCACAGGATGCCGACGTGCAGGCTCTTCTTGTCGAAGCCCGAGCCGCGGACCTTCTCGATGCGCGCGGACTGGAGAATCCGGCGGCGGGCGACCTGCGCCGCGCCGAATCGGTTCTTGCGGCGCGTCTTGCCGAGAGACGACGTCGAGTCGAAGCGGGCGATGTTGACGTGGACCTTGTGCAGGACCTCGTCGAGGTTCTCCTCGGCCTCGGAGTAGGTGTCGCCGCGGCCGACGGCCCAGCCCATCGTCTCGAAGCCTTCCGGCGGGATGAGCACTGCGTCGCCGGGCTCCTTCTGCACGGCGATCTCGTGGACCTTCTCGGGGTCGGGCTTCTCCTGGGGCAGACGGACTCCGGTGACGACGCCGGAGTACTCGGGGATCAGGTACTTGCCGACCAGGTGGCAGCGGGGCTCCTTGAGGCGCTTGGGCGAGATCGCCTGCCCGACGGCGATGCGCGAGGCTTCCTCGATGATGTCGACCGCCCAGACGGTCTTGACCCAGTCGTAGAGGTAGTCGCCGCCCATGCGCGCGTTGAGCTCGATGAGGCGCGGGCCGCCGGGCGTGATCTTCGCCTCGAGGTGCAGGGCGCCGTTGGTCAGGCCGAGAGCCTTCACCACGTCCTTGGCCATGCGCAGGACGTCGGAGAGGTCGTGATCCTCGTGGCGGGAGGGCATGGCGTCGCCGGTCTCGATGAAGAACGGCTCCTTGGTCGGAAAGTTGTCGTTGAAGGCGTGGAACTTGACCTCGCCGTTCTGCACCAGCAGATCGACGTCGATCTCGGCCCCGTCCATGAACTCTTCGGCCAGGATGTCCGTTCCATATTTATAGATCGGGTCGAACGCCGGCGTCATGTTCTGCCGGATGTAGTCCAGGGCCTTCTTGGCTTCGTCGAGGCTGTCGAGCTTGACGACGAACTGGCTCTTCACGCCCCACGCCGGCTTGAGCACGAGCGGGAAGCCGATGCGCGCCGCGGCTTTTTCGAGATCCAGATGGCTTTTGATCAGCGCCCACGCGGGCTGGTACTTGCCGAGCTTGGCGTTCTCGAGCGTCTGGCGCGTCAGGTACTTGTTGCGCGCGTTGAGCGCGGCCTGCGGCGTGTGGCCGATCCAGCCGAAGCGCTGGGCGAGCGTCGCGCACAGCGGCACCGCGTTTTCCCAGAAAGTGATCACGCCGTCGATCTTCTGCGTCTTGACCAGCTCCTCGACCTTGGCGACGCAGGCGGGCTCGTCCAGGGGGTCGCACTCGACGAAGGCGTCGGTCATCTTGCTGACCCAGTTCTCCTCGGAGGACATCAGGATCATCTTGGAGCCGAGCTCCTTGAGGCGCTGGTAGATGAACTTTTTCTTGGGGTTGGGCGAGGAGATGACCAGGAGGGTCTTGTTCTTCAGGTCGGCGGCGGGGTCGGCGAGAGCGGCTTCGGCGTGATTCATGATGAAGATAGTTTAAAGCATTCCCCGACGGGAATCAAACGCGATTAAACGCGTTTTTCCGTCGGGGGGGCCCAGGCGGGTGGGTCCTTGGACCCTGTCGCGCGCGGACGTGATCGGGCATCCTTTCAGGAGATGAACGATACCCGCTCGAGCCGCATCTGGACCGTGGTCGGCGCCGGATTCCTGGCTCTGACCATCGGCGCCATGATCCGCGTTGGAGGGCCCGCCAAGCCGGCCGCCGAAGAGCTGCGCGACGCGGTCGCCGCGGTTCCGGTGTCTCCCGCTTTGATGGGCGCCGCGCGCGTCGTCCAGCCGAACAACGCCTCTTATTTCGCCAGTCCCGCGATCCGTCGCGCCGAAGCCGAGAAGGCCTTGATGGCGTCCCGCCTGAACAAGGTCTCCCGTGCGATGAGCGCGCGCGCCGCCGAGCTGCGCCGCAAGGCCGTCCGCGAGCGCGCGATGGCGACGACGGCTCAGTAGACCGGCTTCAACCGGGCGAGGCCGTCTTCGAGCCGCTTCTTGAACTTCGGGTCGAGCACGTCCGCGCACACCGCGTAGCGGATCAGCGGCTCGGGCCCGTTCTCGCCGGGCGCGAGGAAGTGGACGCCGACGATGCCGGTCTCGGCGATCACCGCGCGGTTGAACGCCTCGTGGCGGCCTTCCGCGGGGAGCGGCTTGCCGAACGCCTCCCTGGGCGTCTTCCACAACGTGAAGAAACCGGCCTCGGTGGCGCAGGCGGGCTGAAGTCCGGCCTTCTTGAGCGCCGGGATGAGGTAGGCCAGGCGCTTCTCATACAGCTCCCGGATCTCGTCGAGGGCGGCCTTCGCGGCCTTCCGGTCGGCGAGGAACTCGCCGTAGGCGGCCATCACCCCGGGCACCGGGCCGGAGTCCGTGTTGCCCTTCACGAGCGCGAAGTCCTCGACGAAATCCTTCGAGCCGACGAGGGCCCCGAGGCGCGCGCCCGGGTCGTTGTATGACTTCGACACCGAGTACAGCTCGAGCCATTCGAGCTCCGGGAAGTCCTTGGCGACACGGGCCAGCGGCGCGTGCGTGCCGGCCGCGGTGAGGCCCGAGTAGGCGCCGTCGTTGACGAGGCGCGTCTTCTTCTCCAGGCAGTACGCGATCAGCTCCTTCCAGTCCGCCTCCGAGGCGCCGACGGCGGCGGGGTTCCCGGGACGGATGACGAAGATCAAGTCGGCGCGGTCGGCCCCGTCCTTCTTCAAGGCGTCCTGGAGCCGCTTGAGGTTCAGGCGCATGTTGTCCGACGAGACCAGCGGCCAGGCCGTGCGGTTGCTCCCCAAATAAGAGTCGCTCCAGGTGCCGATCATGTCGTAGGCGGGCAGGTTGGAGGCGACGCGGAAGGCCGCGCGCGACTTCTTGTCGGGAAGATGGACGCCGCACGCGAGCGGGATCATCGCGGTCGCGGTCTTGATGCCGGCCGTGGGCAGGACGCGCAGGTGCGCGTGCTGCGACGCGTCGATCCCGCCGTGCAGCGACACCATGCCCTCGGCGAAGGACGCGAGGTTCTTGTCCTCGGCGTAGGTGTGATAGTCGTAGCCGGGGTCCTGCGCGTACTTCGCCTTCAGCGCGCGGATCGGCGCGGGGGGGACGCCGTCGGGGTTTCCCAGCGAGAGGTTCAACGGCTCCAGCCCCGTCTTCTCCTTGTACTCCCGGATGAGGACGTAGATCAGCTGGAACAGATTGATGCCCGCAGGCGGTATGCGCCGCATGCGGGCATCATAGCGGTTTCAGAACGCGTCGTAAAAGGCGGCTTCCTTGGCCTTGTCGCCCCCGTGTTGATCGTCGTCGTCCCCCGGCTTGTCCTTGCCGTTGTTGCCCGAGCCGTTGTTGTCGCCGCCCGAGCCGGAGCCCGAGCCGTTGGGCGCCGCGCCGTTGGGAGCCGCGCCGCTGCGGGTGTAGGAGCCGAGATTGTTCGGGTTCGGCGGAGGCGGAGTGTCTTTCGGACCCATTTGAACGCCCGGTCCGGAGCCCACGTGGGCGGCCTTTCTCCGGTTGAGGACGATCTCGCCGGCGTCCACAGTGTGCGTGCGCGTCGCCGTTTCCTGGTAGATCGGCTGCTGTCCGGTGTCTCGGATCAAGGCGCCGGGCTTCGAGAAGTGCGCGGGGGCTTCCTGCGCGGGGGGCGGCGCGGGATCGGAGGACGTGGTGGTCGCGCCGACTCCTCCCGCGCCCTGTCCGGCGCCCGCTCCGCTCGCGCGGCGCGCGCCGATGAACCCGATCGAGCGCCCTTCCGGGCGGCCGACGGAGCGGGTCGAACGTCCCATGGCGGCGCGCGAGCCCGAGCTCGGGCCGTACATCGTCACGCCGGCGCGCAGGACGCCTCCGGCCTGGGGAGCGGGTCCGTTGGCCGCCGCGCCCCCGGCCGCCGCGGCGGGGGCGGGGGCGGGCGCCGCGGGCGGGGCGGAGGTGGTGCGCCCGTTGGCGGTGTGGAAGGGCTTGCCTCCCCGGCGCTGAGCCGACGCGGCCTGGGCCGTGATGAGGATCAGCGCGAGCGGAAGCAGGGTCTTCATGGGCTCAGTATAGGCGTTCTTCGACGGGAAGTGATTACAGAACGCTAAAAACTCGGTAAAGTCGTTGACTGATCCAAAATATGTAGAATCAAACCGTAACACGGGGGTGTTATGCTCCCGTGGTCCGGCTCACTATATTAGGAAGCGAAGGGGCTTCCAGGAGATTCTTATGTCGAATCGATTCACCGAGCGCGCCCAGCGGGTCATCCTGATCGCTCAGGAAGAGGCCAAGCGTCTCAATCACGATTACGTCGGCACCGAGCACATCCTGCTCGGGCTGATCGCCCTCGGCGAGGGCGTCGCCGCCCAAGTTCTCGCGAACCTCGGCGTCGACCTGCGCCGCGTGCGTTCCGAGATCGAGAAGATCGTCGGAACCGGCGACAACGTGATGCTGCTGGGCGAGATCCCCTTCACGCCCCGCGCCAAAAAGGTCTTGGAGTACGCGGTGGAAGAAGCCCAGCACATGGGCCACTCCTACGTCGGCACCGAGCACCTGCTCCTCGGCCTCATCCGCGAGGAGGAGGGCGTGGCGGCGCGCGTGCTGGAGAACCTCGGCCTGCGCCTCGACGTGGTCCGCGAGGAAGTCTTGAACCTCCTCGGCGAGGGCCAGTCTCAGCAGCAGGGCGGCGCCGGCGCGCAGCAGTCCGGCTCCGGCTCGGGCTCCCCGTCGCGCACCAAGTCCAAGACCCCGACACTCGATGAATTCGGCCGCGATCTGACGGCGATGGCAAGAGAAGGCAAGCTGGATCCCGTGATCGGGCGCGACGATGAGATCGAACGGATGATTCAGATTCTCGCGCGCCGCACCAAGAACAACCCGGTTCTCATCGGCGATCCTGGCGTGGGTAAAACCGCCATCGTCGAGGGGTTGGCGCAGAAGATCTCGTCCGCCGACGTCCCCGAGATCCTGCTCAACAAGCGCCTGCTCACGCTCGACCTCGCGCTGGTCGTCGCCGGCACGAAGTATCGCGGCGAGTTCGAGCAGCGCCTGAAGAACATCATCGAGGAGATCCGCCGCTCGAAGGGCGCGGTCGTCCTCTTCATCGACGAGCTGCACACGGTCATCGGCGCGGGCGCCGCCGAGGGCGCCATCGATGCGTCCAACATGATCAAGCCCGCCTTGTCGCGCGGCGAGCTCCAGACCATCGGCGCCACGACGTTGGACGAATATCGCAAATACATCGAGCGCGACGCCGCTCTCGAGCGCCGCTTCCAGCCGATCATCGTCGACCCGCCGTCCGTCGACGAGACGGTCGAGATCCTCAAGGGCCTCAAGGACAAGTACGAGGCCCACCACAAGATCAAGTACGACGACTCGGCGCTGAAGGCGGCGGCCGAGCTCTCCGACCGCTACATCTCCGAGCGCTTCCTGCCGGACAAGGCGATCGACCTCCTCGACGAGGCCGGTTCCCGCGCGCGCCTGCAGTCTTCCGCCACGCCCCCCGAGTTCAAGGACAAGGAGGTCGAGATCGAGAAGGTGGTGAAGGACAAGTCGTCCTCCATCTCCGGCCAGGAGTACGAGAAGGCCGCCCGCCTGCGCGACAAGGAGAAGGAGCTGCGCAAGGCTCTCGAGGAGGCGAAGAAGAAGTGGCGCGAGAAGCGCGACCAGTCCACGCCCACGATCACGGGAGAGGACATCGCCGCCGTCGTCTCCAAGTGGACGGGCGTGCCCGTCACCGCGCTCACCGAGTCCGAGACCGAGAAGCTCGTGCACATGGAGGAGAACCTCCACAAGCGCGTCATCGGCCAGGAAGAGGCGATCAAGACGATCTCGCAGGCCATCCGCCGCAGCCGCGCCGGCCTCAAGGACGCCAAGAAGCCGATCGGCTCCTTCATGTTCCTCGGCCCCACCGGCGTCGGCAAGACCGAGCTCGCCCGCGCGCTCGCCGAGTTCATGTTCGGCAACGAGGAGTCGATGATCCGCATCGACATGTCCGAGTACATGGAGAAGTTCGCGGTGTCGCGCCTGATCGGAGCGCCCCCCGGCTACGTCGGCTACGAAGAGGGCGGCCAGCTCACCGAAGCGGTGCGGCGCAAGCCCTACTCGGTCGTCTTGCTCGACGAGATCGAGAAGGCGCACCCGGACATCTTCAACATCCTGCTCCAGGTCATGGACGACGGCCTGCTCAACGACAACCTGGGCCACAAGGTCTCCTTCAAGAACACGGTGGTGCTGATGACGTCGAACGTCGGCGCGCGCCTCATCTCGAAGGGCAAGTCGCTGGGCTTCGCCGCGGCGGACGTCGCCGACCAGAACGAGCGCGACTACAAGAAGATGAAGGAGACGGTGATGGACGAGGTCAAGCGCGTCTTCTCGCCCGAGTTCATCAACCGCCTCAACGACATCATCGTCTTCCATCCGCTCAACGAGAAGGAGATGACCGAGATCCTCACCATGATGCTCGGCAAGGTCCGGATGAAGATCGAGGCGCAGGGCTACAAGGTGGAGTTCTCGTCCGAAACCGAGAAGTTCCTCATCAAGAACGGCTTCGACGTCAACTACGGCGCCCGCCCGCTGGCCCGCACCATCCAGCGCTCGGTCGAGGATCCGCTCTCCGAGGACATCCTGCTCAAGAAGTTCGACCGCGGCGCGACGATCTACGTCGAGGTCGACGCGGCCAACGACAAGCTGATCTTCTCGAAAGAGCCGGTCGTCAAGGCTCAGTAGCGAGCGACGCGGGAGGGGGGTCCGCCGGCGGACTGGCGGCGGACCCCTCCTCCTGCTATCCTAAAAGCGGCATCCGACATGAGCCGAATTCTCGTCGATAGACGCATCCGTTGGGATCTCCTGCGCGCGCAGGGGACCGATCTTCTGCTCGTCTCGGCCATCGCCGTGATCGGCCTGTCCTACGGACTGGGCTACCGCCTCGACTGGTCGGAGGAGAACGGCCGTCCCGAAGAGGACGCGGAAATCGCCGAGATCGCGGCTCCCGCGGCCTTGGCCGCTCCGGCGCCCGCCCCGGCGCCCGTTCCCGCGCCGGCGCCGCAGCCGGTGATCTCCGCCGCGCCGGTTCAGCCCACGATCTCCGCGGCGCCGACGCCCTCGATCCGGCCGGATCCCCGCGAGGTCGAGTGGGAGAACATGACCGGCGAACTGGGCAAGATGGCCGCGCGCTATCCCGGCCGCGTGTCGATCCACCTCAAAGACCTGAAATCCGGCCGCGTCTGGGCGCACCACGCCGACGATCTCTTTCCGGCCGCCTCCCTGATCAAGGTTCCGGTGATGATCGCCGCCTTCTACAAGATCCGCGACGGCCAGCTCGCACTCGAGGAGCGCCTGCCCATCACGCGGCGCAACCGCGTGGGCGGCTCGGGCTCGCTCAAGTGGCGCCCGGACGGGACCAAGCTCACCGTGCGCGAGCTGTTGATCCACATGATCAACGAGTCCGACAACACGGCGACGAAGATGATCCTCGACCGCATCGGCATCGGCTACGTCCAGCAGCAGTTCCCGCGCATGGGCCTCCTCTACACCGGCATCTACGAAGAGGGCATGAGCATCAAGGGCGGGCGCGTGATGCACGAGAACTACACCACCGCGCGAGAGATGTCGGCGTTGATGGACAAGATCTACCACGGTCAGGCCGTCGACAAGGTCAGCTCCGAGGTCATGCTCGAGATCCTCAAGAAGCCCAAGGCCGTGGCCTCGCGCCTGGCCAAGGGCATGCCGGTCGGCTGGGAGATCGCCCACAAGACCGGCCTGCTCCGCCAAGCCTGCCATGATTCCGCCGTCTTCCTCACGCCCAACGGCGACTACGCGATCACCGTCCTCACGGGGCAGAACCGCTCCTACTCGCAGGCCAAGGACTTCATCACCAAGGTCGCCAAGTTCACCTACAAGCACTACG
>CAZURZ010000042.1:0-17215 GCA_964623465.1 uncultured Elusimicrobia bacterium | reverse complement strand
AGGTGATGTCGACGAGCGAGGCGCGGCGCACGGGCTCCTCGTTGAGCCGGTGCAGGGGCATGATCGGAAACAGCTGGCCGATGGCCCACGAGTCCGGCAAGGACTGGAACAGCGAGAAGTTGCAGAGGTACTGGTCGTTCAAGGCCTTCTGCATTTCAAGCAGATCCTCCGACACGAATTTGGCCTTAGGCAGGTGCTTGCCGATCTCAAGACAGAGCTTCCAATAAAGGTGTTCGACCTTGGCCTTGTCGTCGAGGCCGAGGTAGCCGAGCTTGAAGAGGGTGAACGCCTCCTCGAGGTGCTGCTGGCCGTCGTGGAAGCTCTCGGCGAGGTTCTTCGGGTTGAGGCCGCGGATCGCCTCGCGCAGCTCGCGCACGACCTGGTGCTCGTCGGAGGTCTCGCGGAATTCGATGGGCGTGGCGCCGGTCTCGATCGAGCCGAACACGTTGACGACGAGCACGGCGTGGTGGGCCACCATGGAGCGGCCGGACTCGGTGACGAGGTTGGGCTCGGCGACCTTCTCCTGCTTGCAGACCTCCTGCACGGAGTAGACGAGGTCGGAGACGTACTCGCGGAGCGTGTAGTTCATCGACGACTCGACGGCGGTGTGCGAGCCGTCGTAGTCGACGCCGAGGCCGCCGCCGCAGTCGAGATACTCCACGCCCAGCCCCATCTTCTTGAGCTTCGCGTAGTAGCGCGCGCCCTCCTTCACGGAGTCCTTGATCGTGCGGATGTCGCAGACCTGGGAGCCGATGTGGAAGTGGACGAGCTTGAGGCAGTCGGAGAGGCCTTCGGCCTTCAAGGTCTCGACGGCCGCGAGGATCTCGGGCGTGGTCAGGCCGAATTTGGCGAAATGGCCCGTCGAGCTGCGCCACTTGCCCGAGCCCTGCGTCTGCAGCTTCACGCGCAGGCCGACCATCGGCTTGACGCCGGCCTCCTTGGCCGCGTCGAGCAGCAGGCGCAGCTCGGAGAGCTTCTCGACGACGACGATGACCTTGCGGCCGAGCTTGAGGCCGAGCATCGCCAGGCGCATCATCGACTCGTCCTTGTAGCCGTTGACGATGGTGAGCGCTTCGTTCGAGTTCATCGCGAGAACGGCCAGCAGCTCGCCCTTGGAGCCGGCCTCGAGGCCGTAGTTCCACGGGCGGCCCGCGTTGCCGATCTCCTCGACGACCTCGCGGAACTGGTTGACCTTGATCGGGTACACGCCGAGGAACTTCCCGCCGTAGCCGTACTCCTTGATCGCCTCGCCGAAGGCTTCATTGATGAGCGTCACGCGCCGGCGCAGGATGTCCTGGAAGCGGATCAGCACCGGCATCTTGATGCCGCGCGAGGCCACGTCCTCGACGACGTCCATCACGTCGATCGAGCCTTCGGGCTCGCGCTTGGGCTGGAGGGTGACGTTGCCCTTGGCGTTGATGCCGAAATACTTCAGCCCCCACCCTTCCAGGTTGTAGAGCGTCTCGGCGGCTTCCGTCGTCCAGGGCTTCGCGTGATTGGGCATCGTTGAAATTATTATAGCGCGGAATCGCCGCTCCGACGGTTGTTCGCGGTCAATTCGGCGAGAAATGCCCGGGGTACTTCGCGCCGACGCACGGGTTCTTCAAGCAGGGCTTGATGATCTCGCGGAAGCCCCAGTCGTCGTTCTCCGCGTAGGCCGCCTTGTAGGCGGCGAGCGCCTCCGCCCGGCGGCCGAGCGCGTCGAGCAGCTGGCCCGCGCGCACGCGGCTCCACACCATCCAGCGCGTGCGCACGCCTCCGCCCTTGGCGACGGAACCGGCCTCGAACTCGGCCAGCGCCTTGTCCGTGTCGCCCGCGCCCCACAGCAAGGTGCCGAGCAGCGCGTGACTCTTGGCGAGGTTCAGGGCGGGATACTTGCCGGACTTCACCTTCTCCTGGAAGATGCGGGCTTCCTTCACGGCCTCCTCGTGCTTGCCGTCCTCGTAGAGGCCGACGATGAAGCAGGCGTCGAGCATGGGGCTGTCCGGGTAGCGCGCATGGATCAGACGCGTGAGCTTGAGGCCCTCGGCGGTGTCGCGCGCGCCGAAGTCGTCCTCGAGGTAGATCTCGACGAGGATGAGCTGCGCCGCGGTCTTCGAGTACTGCCCCTTCTCGGCGGCGATCTTGATCTCGGCGATGCCGCGCTCGCGGTTCCCGCCCAGGACGATCTTCGCCAGCCAGCCGGCGAACTTCGGGATCGTCGCGACGTAGTAGTCGAACATCCCGAGGCCGAGCTGGGCGTCGTAGAGCTCCGGCTCGAGCTTGGCCGCCAGGCGCACGGTCTTCATGGAGGCGCGGCCGTGGTTGAAGGCCTTCAGCCAACGGCGCTGCACGATGGCCAGGCGCCCCGAAATGCCGTGCGCGGAGCCGAGCACGAACAGCGCGTCGGGATCCTTGGGGTGCTTCCTGAGGTAAGCCTCGGCGACCCTGATCGTCTCGGCGATCTTGACCTGGAACGACGCCAGCAAGGTCGGGTCGCCGTGCTCGGTGCCGTAGGCGAAGCGGATCAGGTCCGTGGCCGCGCGGCCGAGGTAGGCGTGCGGGTATTCGGGGTCGAGCGCGATCGCCTTGGCGGTGGCGGCGTCGGCGGCCGCGAAGTCCATGCGATAGATGGCGTCGATGCCCTCGTGCAGGAGCTTGTCCATCTCCGGGGTGATCGACGTCTTGCGCGCCGCGACGGGCGCCGCGAGGACGAGTATGAGGAATAATTGCCGCACGGTCGGCCGATATTCTATCATTGGCACAGCTCTTTATGAAGGCCATCCTGGCCCGCGACGGACGCGCCGTTCTCTCCGAGGTCCCGGTCCCCGAGATCGGGGCCGGCGAACTCCTGCTGGCCGTCGAGGTCTGCGGGCTGTGCGGCACCGACGTCATGAAGCTCGATACGCGCGCGCAGGGCGCGATTCTCGGGCACGAGCTGTGCGGCGTCGTGGCGAAGGCCGGCGCCGGCTCGCCCCACAAAGAAGGCGACCGCCTCGTCGTCTCCCACCACGTGCCCTGCCTCGACTGCCACTACTGCCGCAAAGGCCAGCAGAGCATGTGCCGGCAGTTCAAGACCACGAACATCGACCCCGGCGGCTTCGCCGAGTTCGTGCGAATCCCCGCCTTGCACGCCCAGCACGCCGCCTTCAAGGTCCCCGAGGGCCTCGACCCCGTCGCCGCCTCGCAGACCGAGCCCTTGGCCTGCGTGCTCCGCAACGTCAAGCGCATCGACGCGCGCGAGGGAGACGTGATCGGCATCATCGGCCTGGGCGCGATCGGCCAGATGACCGGCCAGCTCCTCAAGCTGCGCGGCGCGATCCCCGTGGGGCTCGACCTCGATCCCGAGCGCGTGCGCAAGTTCCTGCGCTGGGGCAAGGCCGCGGCGAAGGCCGAGGACTTCGCCGCGCTGGGCGAGTCGCTCAGCGCCTCGCGCGGCTTCGACGCGATCGTCTTCTCGGCCGGCACGCCGTCCTTGGTCGGACGCGCGGTGCCCTGGCTGCGCGACGGCGGCATCCTCAACGTGTTCGCCTCCTTCCACCCCGATCCGACGCTGAAGCTCGACTTGAACCAGGTCTACCACCGCGAGCTCTCCATCGTCTCCTCCTACTCGCCCGCTCTCGAAGACTTGCGCGAATCCTTCGAACTGATCGCGTCCAAGAAGTTCAACCCGCTCATCCTCGGGCCGGCGTCGTTCCCGATCTCCAAGTTCGCCGACGCGGTGAAGGCCGTGAAGACCCGCGAAACCCTCAAGTCCGTGCTCACGCCCCGATGAAGATGCGCCGCGTGATCTACCACGGGCCGCGCGACATCCGCCTCGAGGAGGCGCCCGTCCCCGCGCCCGGCCCGGGCGAGGTCGTGGTCAAGCTCGGCGCGGCGCTGACCTGCGGGACCGACTTCAAGGCCTACCGCCAGGGCCATCCCGTCCTGCTCGGCAAATACCCGTCGCCCTTCGGGCACGAGCTGGCCGGCACGGTGTCCGCCGTCGGCAAAGGCGTGAAGACCGCCAAGGAGGGCGACCGCGTCGTGGTCGCGAACTCCGCGCCGATGGACGAGTGCTACTGGTGCACTCATGGACAAAATCATCTTTGCCCGGCTCTCAAGCTTCACAACGGCGCGTACGGAGAATACGATCTCGTTCCCGCGCACATCGTGAAGCATAACCTCCATGATCTGCGCCCTTCCGTTCCGTTCGAAATCGGGGCCATGGCCGAGCCGTTCTCGACCACGATTCATGCCGCGGAGATTCTGGACGTCAAAGAGGGCGACACGGCGTTGATCATCGGAGCGGGGCCGATGTCGATCATGCTCGTCCATGCCCTGAAAGCGCGCGGCGCGCGCGTCGCCGTTCTCGGCCGCTCCAAGAGCCACCTGGCTCCGGCTCGCGAGGCGGGCGCAGAGAAGACCTTCAGCACTCTGGACGACGATTTCAAGGACGACGTCCGGGAGTGGGCCGATCGCATGGGACCTCAACATGTGTTCGAGGCCGTGGGCAAAGTCGACACTCACGTCATGGCCGTGGAGATTGTGCGCAACGGCGGAAAAGTCTGCCTGTTCGGCGGCTGCGCCCCCGGGACGACCGTTCCGCTCGACGTGCACCGCGTCCACTACCAGCAGATCGCCGTCCACGGCGTCTTCCACCACACGCCGCGCCATTTCAAAGAGGCCGTGCGCCTGCTCTCCGCGGGCAAGGTGCGCACCGACCTCCTCATCCGAGGCGCGGTGAAGCTGGCCGACATCCCCGAGTTCTTCAAGAAGAACGCCGACTCGTCGATCCCCAAGGCGGTGGTGACCGCGTGAGCCTCGAGCGCGCCTTCGCCGTCGCCCGCAAGACCGCGCCCCGGGCGACGAGCCCCAATCCGCGCGTGGGCTGCATTATCGTGAAAAATGGCCATGTGGTAGGCCGCGGCGCCCACTTGGGCTATGGCCGTCCTCACGCTGAGCCCGGGGCTCTCAAGCAAGCCGGCTCCCGCGCGAAAGGGGCCACGGCGTACGTCACCATGGAGCCCTGCGCGCAGTTCCCCGGCAAGAGGAACCCGTCCTGTGCGGAAACTCTCATCGCCGCCGGCATCAAGCACGTGATCTGCGCCTCTCTCGACCCGAACCCGAAGGTCGCCGGCCGCGGTCTGGCGCTCCTGCGCCGCGCCGGGGTCAAGGCCGAACTCGGCCACGGTCACGAAGCCGCCGCCGAGGAGCTCAATCGCGGCTTCTTCTCGCGCATGCGCCGCGGCCGCCCGTGGGTCATCCTGAAGACCGCCCTGTCGCTGGACGGCAAGGCCGCCGCGGCCTCCGGCAAGTCGCGCTGGGTCACCGGCGGACCCGCCCGCTCCGCCGTGCACGCCCTGCGCGCCGAGGTCGACGCGATCCTGGTCGGCGCAGGCACGGTGCTGGCCGACGACCCCGCCCTCATCTCCCACGGCGCCGGCAGAAATCCGCTCCGGGTCGTCCTCGCCGGCCGCCGCAAGCTGCCGAAGAAGGCCCGCGTGTTCGATTCCGCCGCCGAGACCGTGGTCTACCGCGGCAAGCCCCTGCGCAAGGTCCTCGCCGACCTCGCCAAGCGCGGCGTCGGGACGCTGCTCGTCGAGGGCGGCCCGACGGTGCACGCCTCCTTCCTGCGCGCCGGGCTCGTGGACGAGGCCAAGGTCTTCCTCGCGCCGAAACTGCTCTCCGGCGCCGACGACCCGAACACCGCGCCGCGCCTGAAGACGCCGAAGCTCAAGAAGATCGGCCATGACTGGCTGTTCGAGGGCACGCTCTGATGTTCACCGGCATCATCAACCATCTGGGAACGGTCAAGAAACGCACGGCGACGACGCTCGAGATCGCGGCGAAGCTTCCCAAGCCCAAGCTCGGGGCCTCGATCGCCGTGAACGGCGTCTGCCTCACCGCCACGGGCGGACTGAAGTTCGACGTCGGGCCCGAGACGTGGGCGCGCACGTCCCTCGGCTCGCTGAAGCCCGGCGACCCGGTGAACGTGGAGCCCTCCCTTCGCGTCGGCCAGGAGATCGGCGGACACTTCGTCTCCGGACACGTCGACGCGACCGGCGAGATCCTCTCTCTCGAGCCCTGGGGCGAGGGCTTCTACCGCCTGCGGATCTCTCTGCCCAAGATCCTGCGCGGCCTCGTGGCCGAGAAGGGCTCGATCGCGATCGACGGCATCAGCCTGACGGTCACCAAGGCCGCGTCCTCCGATTTCGAAGTGATGCTGGTGCCGCACACCCTCCAGAACACCAATCTGCGCAAGCGCGCCGCCGGCGACCGGGTCAACCTGGAAGCCGATCCTCTCGCGCGCTACGCCATGGCCGCCGCCGCGGCCCTCAGGAGCCCGACATGAGGTTCGACCGCATCGAGGACGCGATCGCCGACGTCCGCAAAGGGAAGATGATCGTCGTCATCGACGACCCCAACCGCGAGAACGAGGGCGACGTCGTGATCGCCGCCGAGAGGTGCGGCGTGGCCGCCGTGAACTTCATGGCCGTGCACGCGCGCGGCCTGATCTGCGTGCCCCTGCCCGCCTCGCGCCTCGACGCGCTCAAGCTCGGCCAGATGACGGATTCTTCGGGGCCCCTCGGCGCCGTCCCGGGCAAGGACACCGCCTTCACGATCTCGGTGGACGCCAAGCGCGGCACCTCGACGGGCATCTCCGCCAAGGACAGAGCCGTCACCATCAAGGCCCTGATCGACCCGAAGACCCGCCCCGAGGACCTCGGCCGCCCCGGCCACGTCTTCCCCCTGCGGGCCAAGGAGGGCGGCGTGCTGGTCCGCGCCGGCCACACCGAAGCCGCGGTCGACCTCGCCCGCCTCGCCGGCCTCAAGCCCGCCGGCGTCATCTGCGAGATACTCAACCCCGACGGCTCCATGTCGCGCACGCCGCAGCTGATGAGGTTCGCCCGGAAGCACGGCCTCAAGATCGTCACCATCGCCGATCTCATCGAGTATCGCCGGCGCAAGGACCGGCTCGTCGAGCGCAAGGCTTCCGCCAAGCTCCCCACCAAATACGGGGACTTCACCATCCGCGTCTACGAGGAAACCCTCACGGGGAAGGTCCACCTCGCGATGGTGCGGGGCGAGGTGCGCGGCACCAAGAAGGTGCTCGTGCGCGTGCACTCCTCCTGCGTGACCGGCGACGCGCTCTTCAGCGCCAAGTGCGACTGCGGCGTCCAGCTCGACGCCGCGCTCAAGCAGATCGCGTCCGCGAAGAAAGGCGTGCTCGTCTACCTCAATCAAGAGGGCCGCGGCATCGGCCTCATCAACAAGATCAAGGCCTACGCGCTTCAGGACAAAGGCCTCGACACCGTGGAGGCCAACCTCGCGCTCGGCCTGAAGCCCGACCTGCGCGAATACGGCATCGGCGCGCAGATCCTGGCCGATCAGGGCCTGACCTCCATCCGCATCCTGACCAACAACCCGCGCAAGATCGTCGGCATCGAGGGCTACGGCCTGAAGGTCGCCGAGCGCGTCCAGCTCCAGCTGCCGCACAACAAGCACAACGCCAAGTACCTGCGCGTGAAGCGCGAGAAGCTCGGCCATCTCTTGAGCGTCCCCGAGGAGGTCCGCTAATGAAGCGCGTCGCCATCGTCAAATCGCGGTTCAACGAGGAGGTCACCTCGCGCCTGCTGGCCTCCTGCCTGAAGACCTTCAAGGCCGAGGGCTGGCACGACAACCAGCTCAAGGTCGTCGAGGTCCCCGGCGGCTGGGAGATCCCCTGGGCCGTCCAGGAGCTGGCCAAGACCAATCTCTACCAGGCCGTGGTCACGCTCGGCTGCGTGCTCAAGGGGCAGACGCCGCAGAACGACCACCTCGCGCGCTCGATGGTGCAGAGCCTGCACCGGATATCCCTCGACACGCGCGTGCCGGTCGTGCTCGGAGTGATCACCCCCAACAACGAGAAGCAGGCCATGGCCCGCACCAAGGGCAAAATGGACCGCGGCCACGAGGCCGCGCTGGCGGCGCTGGAGATGATCGCTCTGCGGGAGGAGCTCCGTGGGTCGTAGGCGCCTCGGCCGCGAGATAGCGCTCCAGGCGCTCTACGTCTCCGACGTCGCCCGCGTGCCGGGCGCCGACGCCTTCGCGATCGTCACGCGCCGCGAGGACGCGGACGCCGACGCGGAGACCCTCGAGTTCGCCCGCGGACTCGCGCTCGGCGCCCTCGAGAAGGTGGAAGCCCTCGACGCCGTGATCGCCGAGCGCGCCGCAAACTGGTCGCTTTCGCGCATGGCCGCGGTGGACCGCAACGTCCTGCGCCTGGCCGCCTACGAGCTCGGCGCGCGCCCCGACACGCCCGTCGGCGTCATCATCGACGAGGCCATCGAGATCGTGCGCAAGTACTCGACCGAAGAGGCCACCCGCTTCGTCAACGGCATCCTCGACGCCATGAAGAAGGCGCGGGAGGGCAAGCCCGCGGCCAAGAAGAAGAATGCCCGCAAAAAAGAGCCCTAAGGCCGAGATCGCGGCCCTGCGCCGCGAGATCCGCGCCCACGACGAGGCCTACTACCAGAAGCAGGCCCCGACCATCGTCGACGCCGAGTACGACGCGCTCATGGCGCGGCTGAAGGCGCTCGAAGAGGCCAACCCGGAGCTGCGCAGCCCCGACTCCCCCACCCAGAAGGTCGGCGGGGCGGCGTCGTCCTCTTTCGCCCCGGTCAAGCACGCCCGCCCGATGCTGTCCCTCGACAACACGTACGACGAGGAGGATATCCGGGCCTGGAACGACCGGCTGATGAAGAACATGCCGGCGGGTCAAACGCCTCTTTTCATTCTCGAACAGAAGCTGGACGGCCTCTCCTGCGCGCTGACGTACGAGAAAGGCGTCTTCGTCCGCGCCGCCACCCGCGGCGACGGCGAGACCGGCGAGGACGTGACCGAGAACGCCCGCCACGTCATGAATGTTCCCGCGCGATTGAAGGGGCCCGTTCCCGATCTTCTCGAAATCCGCGGCGAGATCGTCCTGTTCTTCGAGGACTTCGAGAAGATCAACGAAGAAGAGAAGAGCGCCGGCCGCGAGCCGTTCGTGAACCCGCGCAACTGCGCCTCCGGCTCGCTGCGCCAGAAGGACCCTCTCATCACCAAGAAGCGGCGTCTGCGCTTCTTCGCCCATTCTTACGGCGACTGGGTCCCGGAACATTCCCTGAGCGGACATTCCGCGTTCCTGGATAAGGCCAAGGCGATGGGCTTCGCCGTGGAGCCCTACGAGACGGCGACGAACATCGACAGGGTCGTGGAGATCTACAACGAATTCCGCGACGGCGGCGTCGCCAAGCTGCCCTACGCCGTGGACGGACTGGTGGTCAAGGTGGACTCGTTCGCCCAGCAGCGGCGGCTTGGCTTCACCGCCAAGTCCCCCCGCTGGGCCGTGGCCTTCAAGTACCCCGCCCAGCAGGCCACCACGCTCGTGCGCGACGTGGAGTTCTCCGTCGGCCGCACGGGGACGATCACCCCGGTGGCGAAGGTCGAGCCCGTGTTCTGCGCAGGAGTCACGATCTCCTCCGTGACGCTCCACAATTTCGAGGAGATCGGCCGCCTCGAGCTCAAGATCGGCGACCGCGTCCTGATCGAACGCGCCGGCGAGGTCATTCCGAAGATCGTGAAGGTCGTCGAGAAGGCCAAGAAGGGCGTCGCCATCGCGGTCCCGAAGAAGTGCCCGGACTGCGCCGGGCCGGCGGCTAAGGACGAAGACCTCGTCGCCTACTATTGCGGCAACCCGAACTGCCCCGCCCAGCTGCGCCGCTCGCTCGAGCACTTCGCCTCGCGCCCCGCCATGGACATCGTGGGCCTGGGAGATTCCGCCGTCGATCAGCTCGTCTCCAAGGGACTGGTGAAGGACGTGGCGGACGTCTACGAGCTGAAGAAGGACGACCTTCTCGGCCTGGAGCTGTTCGCCGACAAGAAGGCCGACAATCTCCTGGCGCAGATCGCCGCCAGCAAGACCAAGACGTTGGACCGCGTGCTGAACGGGCTGGGAATCCGCCACGTGGGCGAGAAGACCGCGGAGACCGTCGCCGAGCGGCACACGGTCGACGAGCTGCTGGCCATGACGCCGGAAGGCTTTCAGACGATCCCCGACATAGGGCCGATCGTGGCCAAATCCCTGCATGAGTTCTTCTCTTCAGCCAACGGCAAACGGATGATCGAGCGCCTGCGCAAGCACGGCTTGGTCATGGCCAAATTGACCCGGCATATCGCCGCGGGCGCCCCTTTCGCCGGGATGACCTTCGTCTTCACCGGCGCGCTGACCAAGTTCACCCGCGACGAGGCCGAGGAGAAGGTGAAGTCGCTCGGGGGCAAGGCCTCCGGCTCCGTCTCGGCCAAGACGACCTACGTCGTGTATGGAGCGGACGCGGGCTCCAAGCTCAAAAAGGCGGGCGAGCTGGGCGTGAAGACGCACACCGAAGTCGAGTTCGCCAAGATGCTCCCGTGAGGAAGGAGTCCAAGGTCCGCGTCGCCCTGCTTCACACCGCCGACCGCACCGGCGTCGCCGAGTTCGCGGCGGAGCTCGTTTCTCTCGGCTTCAACCTCGTCGCCACCGGGCCCACCGCGACCGCGCTCCGCCACGCCGGCCTGGCTCATCTCTCCGTCTCCGAGTTCCTCGGCGAACGCATCCCCGCGGACGCGCTCGGCCTCCTGCACCCCCGGCTGATCGCCGCGATCACCGACGAGAAGCCCAAGATCGACCTCGTCGCCGTGAACCTCTACCCGCTCTCCCAGGCCACCGCCGACCCGGCCCTCTCCCAGGACGAGGTGCTCGCCTACGTCGATCCCGTGGGTCCCGCGCTCCTGCGCGCCGCCGCCCGCAACTTCAAGCACGTCATACCCCTTTGCGATCCGGACGACTACCAGCAGTGCCAGGAGACGCTCAAGGCCTACGACCGCATGCTCCCCGACCGGCGGCAGGCGCTGGCCGCCAAGGCTTTCCACTACGCGGCCTATTACGACTCCACGGTCGCGCAGTACCTCGGCGGCCAGTGGGAGGAGTTCCCGGACGAGGTCGTGATCGCCCTCAAGAAGTCCGCCGACCTGCGCTACGGCGAGAACCCGCACCAAAACGGCGCGTTCTACACGCTCTCCGGCGCCCGCCCCTGGGGCCTCAACGCCGCCCAACTGCACGCGGGGCGCCCGCTCGTGCACGGCCACTACCTCGACCTCGAGACCTCCTGGGAGCTCGTGAATTCGTTCCAGGAGCCCGCCTGCGCCATCGTCAAGCACGGCGTCGTGGCCGGCCTCGCCTGCGGCGAGGACCTCGCCAAGGCCGCGCGCCGCGCCTACGCGGGCGACCCGCGCGGCTGCTTCCGCGGCACCGCCGCGGTGAACGGCGAGGTCGGCGCCGCAGCGGCCGAGTTCTTCGCCGAGGAGTTCGTATCGCTCATCGCCGCCACCGAGTTCTCCCCCAAGGCTCTCCAGATCCTGAAGGCGAAGAAGGACATTCGCCTCGTGACGCTCCCGTCGACGCTCATCTCCCCGCACGAGCTGGATCTGCGCGCGGTGGCGGGCGGCATGCTCGTGCAGGAGCGCGACCAGCGCCCCTTCGTGGGCGAACTGAAGACCGTCTCCCGCCGCCAGCCCACCGAGCGCGAGCTGCGCGGCCTGGTCGTGGCCTGGCACGCGGCCATGCACGCCAAGACCCACGCCGCGGTGATCACGCGCGGGACCGCGGTGATCGGCATCGGCTCCGGTCAGACGTCGCGCCTCGACTCGGTGCGCCTGGCCGTCGTGAAGTCCCAGGAGCGCCACCCGATCCTGGCCGTGGGCGATCCCGTGGTGCTCGCGGCCGACGGCGCCCTCACGGCCGAGCACGTGCTGGCCGCCGCCGACGGCGGCGTCACGGCCGTGATCCACCCGGGCGGCGCCTCCGAGGACAGGGCCGCCGCGGAGGCCGCGGACAAGCGCGGCCTGGCGCTGGTGGCGACCGGCGTGCGCCACTTCAAGCACTGATCTTCGCGTCAGACACGAGGATTCCGGGGATTCTCGCCCTTGACGTTGCAACCTTACGCCGCTACACTCCCCCCGTGCCCGCCCGAGAAAGCACCGTCGTCCGCCTGAAGATCACGAGCCAGACCCTCACGGCCGCCCAGATCGAGGCTCATCTCGGCATCAAGCCCGACGAGTCTTGGAAGCTCGGCGACCGCACGGGCACCTTCGGCGCCCTGCTCAAGGAGCACGGCTACATCCTCGACTCGACGGCGATGATGACCACGCGGGTCGACGACCACTTCCGCTCGTTCCTGAAGCGCATCGCGCCGGTCGCCCAGAAGATCGGAGAGATCTCCACGCAGGCGAAGGTCCAGGTGGTCTGCGAGATCATCTGCCGCAACATCCCGCCGGTGGCCTTCTCGCGCGACGACCTGCGCTGGCTGGCCGCGATCGGAGCTCAGCTCGACGTCGAGATCTCGATGGTCGTCGAGCGCGCGTCGTCCACGCCCGTCTCCGAGAACAAGCCCCCTACTTCGGGATCTTGATCCCGTCGAGGTCGGGCGCGGGCGGATAAGCCAGCCCCATGCGCTGCATCGCCTTGCGCAGCAGGCGCGCGAAGCGGCGGTCGCGCCGGGGCTTGTCGTCGGCCGGGATCACGTTCCACGGCGCCCAGTAGGTGCTGGTCCGCGCGAGGATCGCGCCGTACGCCTTCTGGAACTCGTCCCACTTCTTGCGCGTCTCGAGATCGGCCATGGCGAACTTCCAGCGCTTGTCCGGGCGGTCGATGCGCCGCTGGAGCCGCTCGCGCTGGACATCCTTCGAGACGTGCAGGAACACCTTCACGACCTTGACTCCGCGCTCGGCCAGCTCGCGCTCGAAGGCGACGAGCTTGGCGTAGCGGCTCTCGATCTCCTCGGGGGCATGAGTGCCGTACACCGACGGGACGGCGATGTCCTCGTAGTGGGAGCGGTTGAACACGCCGATGATCCCCGCCTTCGGAACCTCTTTTCTGATCCTCTCCAGGAAGTCCTGCTTGGCCTCCTCGGCGCTGGGTTTCTTGAAGGCGGAGACGCGCGTCCAGGCCGGGTTGAGGCCGGTCATGCCGTGCTTGATGGCGCCGTCCTTGCCGGCCGTGTCCATGCCCTGCAGGACGACGAGAACGGCCTGCGTCTTGGCGGCGGCGAGGATGTCCTCGAGCTTGTTGGCTTCTTCGACCTCTTTCTTGAGGCGCTTGAGCGTCTTCTTCTCGGAGGGCCCCTTCTCGTTCGTGGGGATTTCGGACAGATCGACGGCCTCGCCGGGCAGGGCGGCGGCCCCGTCGAAGCGGGCGTTGAGAGCGGCGGCGGAGGCGATCACGGACTCGGCTTTGGGCGCCTCGAGCGCGCGTCCCAGCTCCTGGAGCTTGGCGGCCGCCTTCTGCGCCTTGGCCCCGCCGGCGGCCTGGAGCGACGCGACGACTTTCGGGAGCGCGGCCCTGGGGTCGGCCATGGCCTGGACGATCGCGGCGCGCGCGGCGAAAGCGGCGGGCGTGGCGGCGGCGGGAGTCGGCGCGATCGTCGCCTGGAAGGCGGCCTGGAGCTGCGGGATCGTGTGCGCGGCGAGCAGGGGCTTGAGCTGTGCGTTCAGCTCGGAGATCACCGGGCCGCGGAAG
This sequence comes from uncultured Elusimicrobia bacterium, assembly GCA_964623465.1. Taxonomy (GTDB): domain Bacteria; phylum Elusimicrobiota; class Elusimicrobia; order UBA1565; family UBA9628; genus GWA2-66-18. The sequence goes on along the minus strand of CAZURZ010000042.1, from coordinate 3,678 downwards.
GCGGGCACGAGCGGGGCGGACACCGCCGGGATCCGGGCGACCTGCGCAGAAGCCGGGGACGCCAGCAGGACGGCCATAACGGCCGCTAAAAGCGCCTTCATGCCGTCAGTATAAAGGTATGGGGAGGGCGAGGCTTGGGCCGATGGGGCAATGGGCCGCAGGAAAATGGCCTAGGGGGCCAGATCGGCGGCCGACAGGTCCCAGCACTCGTTGGCGTGCTTGAGCAGGTCGGTCTCGGTCTGGGCGCGGCGCACGAAGTCCTGGACCTTCTTGGACTTCCAGGCGGCCCCGACCTTGGGCCAGGCCGAGGCGAGGCTCTCGGTCCTGAGGTCGGCGACGGCGAAGGGCAGGGCGTTGAGCAGTTTCGCGCGCCCGTTGGGGACGACGAGCACCATGGATTGGGGGCTCTCGGCGCGGGTCACCATCTCCTGCTGGATGCCCCACGGGTAGATCGCCAGGCGCGGCCCCTTGAGCGCCGCGGCGGCCAGCTTGAGGCCCATGACGGCCTCCTTCCACTCCTCCTCGGAACAGGCGAGCGCGTCCCAGGCGTAGGCGGCGCGGCCGAGGCGCATCATCGGGCCGGTGACGAAGGTGCGGATGCCGGCCTTCGCGGCCTGCTCGTAGACCGCCACCGCGTCCTGAACGTTGATCTTGTTCGGGATGAACACGAGTTCGGGCTCGAGACCGCGCTTCACCAGGCGGTGGATGGCGTCCCAGGCGGGCTTGTAGCCTGAGCCGGGGCGCAGCTTCTCGTGCGTGGCCGCGTCCTTGCCGTCGATCGAGATCTGCACGCAGGCGACGTTGTACTTCTTCAGCTTGTCGCACGCGGCGTCGTCGAGATCCAGTCCGTTCGTCTCGATCTTGATCTCGACCCCCCCTTTGGCGAGGATGTCGTAGACCTCCCAGACGTGCGGCGAGCCCTGGGGCTCGCCGCCGCCGAAGGCGACGTAGGCGATGCCGTTGGACACGATCTGGCGGGCGAGCGACAACGCCTGCTCGCGATTCATCTCGTCGGGCCACGCCTTGTCGGGCCCCGATTCCTCGCAGCAGTGCAGGCACTGTCCCGTGCAGCGGTTGCTCAACTGCCAGGCAAGAAAGAGGGGGGCGCCGTAGTCGCCCACGGACGCCCCCCTCCGGTCCGTCATTTACGTGAAGCGGATGTAGGGCTGCGCCATCACGCGCTCGGAAACTTCCTCCATGGAGGGAGTCTCCCAAGCGAGCTTCGGCTCGGCCTTGGCATCCGTCACGGTCTTCTGGTCGTTCATTACGTACTCCTTGTGCCGGTCAGACCACGACCGGCAAATCAGATTCGAGGGCGACCCACTGGTTCGCCTTTGCGGCCTCCGCGGGGTCCTTCGCCAGCCTCTCGAGCGCCGCGCGGACGGGCTCGGAGCTCCACGCGGACTTGTACGACTCCCACGCGGAGAGGAAATCTTGCGTTTTCAGATCGGCGCACGTAAAGGGCAGGGGCGCCGCGACCTTGACCCGGCCGTCGGGGAGGATGAGCAAAGTACCGGAGGGCTGCAGGGCGCGGTGCGCCATCTCCTCCTCCAGCGAGAAGGGCCGGAAGCACAGCTCGAGCCTTCCGGCCAGCTCGCGCTCCTTGCGCTCGAGCACCCGCAGGAAGTCGGCGTACTCGGCCCTGGAGGGCTCGAGCTTGTCCCAGAGCTTCGCGGCCGTTCCCAGGCGCATCAGCTGGCCGGTGTTGAAGCGGAAAGCCCCCAATCGGACGGCGAGATCGATGACCGCTTCGGTTTCGAAGATGTTCAAGCGCGTCGGCGCGAAGGTCACTTCCAGAGGGAAGCCGGCCTCCACGACGGCCTTGCACGCCGTTACGGCCTTCTCCAAGTTCCCATTGATCCGTTGGCGCCCATACACGGCCTGGGACGCTCCATCCAAGGAAATCTGCACCGACCGGATGGCCAGGCCTTTCAGCTGGGAGACGTCGAAATTGTTCCCGTTCGTTTCGATCTTGAGCAGCACCCCCCCGTCCGAGAGGACCTTGCACACCTCGGCGAAGTGCGGGGCGAGGGTCGGCTCGCCGCCGACGATCATCGCGTACGGGACGCCCGCCGCGACGATCTCGCGGGACAGCTTGAGGGCCTGCTCGCGGGTGAGCTCGTTCGGCAAGGCTTTCCCGGGCGCGGAATCGGTGCAGCAATGCAGGCAGGCCAGGTCGCAGTCCCTGGTCAGCTGCCAGGTCACCATCGTGGGCGACGAGAAGGCCTCGATCCTCATTTGCCGAAGGCCACCGTGAGGGCGAACACGGCGGTGGTCAGAGCGTAGCACTGCACGATCGCGCGGATCGCGGGCATGAACAAGCGGGGCGTGTCCCACGTGGTCGCGCCCGCGCGAAGCGAGATGACCCACAGGGGAAGGCCGGCCGCGGCGGCAAGGAGCGTGGCCGCAGGAAAGATTCCCGCCGCCACGGCCGCAGGGATCGTCAGCAGCCCGATCGCGGACATGGCCAAGTAGAGATACCTTCCGTTTTTGCGTCCCAGCCGCACCACGAGATTCTTTTTCCCCACCAGCCGGTCCTGATGGAAGTCGGGGATGTTGTTCACCGTCGCCAGCGCCGTGATCAGCAGGCCGGGCACGAGCGAGGCGAGCAGCGCCGCCCACGAGAAGCGGTGCGTGTGGAGGTGGAGCGAGCCCAGCACCATCCACGGGCCGTACGAGAGGCCGATGACGGTCTCGCCGAGGCCGCGGTACACCCAGCGGATGGGCGGGCCGACGTACCACACGGCCGCGGCTCCGCCGAGAAGGGTGTAGAGAACGATCGGCCACCCCCCCTCCCAGGCGAGGTAGAAGCCGATCCCGGCCGCGACCGCGAAGGCGGCCACGCCGAGCGACCACATCCACTCCGGAATGTACTCCTCGGCGTCGGGGTTGAAGACGCGGTCGGTGCCCATCTTGGCGTCGTAGTACTCGTTGAACGACTCGACGCCGACGACGGACAGGAAGATGCCGAACAGGCCCAGCCCGAAGACGAACGGATTGAACGTTTTCTCGACGCCGTAAGCCCACGCCCCGCCCAGGAAGTAGGGCAGGAGGCCGGCGTACAGGAAGAAGCGGTAGCGCACGACCGAAGCGACCTTGAGCACGAGGCCCTGGTCCTTCGGAGCGTGCGGCGCCGCGAAGACGTCGGTCATGCGGCCCCGACCTCCTCCCACTGGTGCAGGCGGGAGACGATGTTCGGATCCTCGGCGAGGCGGTCGACGAAGGCCGCGACGCGCGGGCTCTGCCACGCCTTCTGGAACTGCGCCCAGACCTGGCCGAGCGACTGCAGGCGCAGGTCGCCGCAGGTGAAGGGCAGGGCGTTGATGAGCTTGACCTTGCCGTTGGGCAGGATGATGAAGAGCGCCGCCGGGTTGATCAGGCGGTAGCGCAGCTCCTCGAGCAGTCCCATCTCGTGGTAGTACACGCGCATGCGGCCCTTGTACTCCTCGGTCTTCTTCGCGAGCGTGGCGAAGAACTCGGGGTAGTCGGCCTCGTCGGGGGCGGTGATGCCCCACGTGCGCACCGCGTTGCCGGTGAACATCAGCTTGCCGGACTTCTCCCCGGACACGTTGAAGTGCATCATCGAGAAGGCGGACTACGACTCCAGCGACAACAGGATCAACCTCGAACTCTGGACCCCGGTCAAGGCGGGGTCGCAGATCGCTTACGACTTCGCGT